>JAYPXF010000191.1:0-13491 GCA_038154405.1 Verrucomicrobiales bacterium
GGCGTTCTCACTGTTGTTGAATGACGCTGCGGATGTGCGAGTTCTCAAGCAGCCCAGCTGGTGGACGCCGGAACGCTCGGTCATGATTGTGGTGTTGCTGGTCCTGTTGACCGTGGCCGTGCTCGGCTGGGTGCAACGGCTTCGCGGTCACGTGGCCGAATCGCGTTCGACACTGGCGGCCTCACTGGAAACCAGCCCGGTCGCCACCTGTATCATTTCCTGGGACGGCAAACGGATGCTTGCGGCCAACCGGGCGTTCCTGCGGCAGTTCGGATTCACCCGGGCGAATGTGGGGGAAAAGAACCTCGATGAACTGGGCATCTGGATCAAGCCGGCGGAACGGGTGCGGGTGCTGCAGCTATGTCATGAGCGCGGGATCATCCGGGGAATTGAAACGCAGATGCGTTCCGGCGCGGGCAACACCCTGCGGATCCTGCTTTCCGGGGAATCGATCAAGTGGGAACGGTCGCGCGCATATCTGTTGGCCGCGCAGGACGTGACCGAACGATTTGAACTGGTGAATCAGCTGCGTGAGTCGCAGAAAATGGAGGCGGTTGGACAGCTTGCGGCGGGAGTGGCGCACGATTTCAACAACATCCTCACCATCATCCGGGGCAACGCCGAAATGCTGGCTGATTCCATCGGGAACGATACGGAGTTGGTAGAACTGAACGACAATCTTCTCAATGCGGCGGGTCGCGCCTCGGAATTGACCCGGCAATTGCTGGCGTTCAGTCGCAAGCAGTTCATGCGGCCGCAGATCCTGAACTTGAACGAGGTGGTGGAGGATTCCCTCCGCATGCTCAAGCCTTTGTTGGGCGCGCCGATCGTGGTTCAAACCGAGCTGCATCCGAAGCCCACTCACATCTATGCCGACACCGGCATGCTCGATCAGGTGCTCATGAATCTTGCGGTCAACAGCCGGGACGCATTGCCGAACGGTGGCGACCTCAGGATCATGACCCGGATTGTGCGGTTTGCACCTGGTAGCCGTCACGCCGGCATGGAGGCGGAAACGGGGCCGATGGTGCAGCTCCGGGTGACGGACAACGGCGCCGGCATGCCGCCGGAAACGTTGGAGAAGGTCTTCGAGCCGTTCTTCACCACCAAGGACGTCGGCAAGGGAACCGGACTTGGCCTGGCCACCGTTTTCGGCATCGTCAAACAACACCGCGGCTGGGTGGAAGGCGAGAGCGAAGTCGGGCTGGGCACCAACATCAACATTTTCTTCCCCATCGCCGAAACGGCCGAAGACGTGGACGCCGATGTCGAACCGGCCATGCCCGAGTTGATGGGCGACGAGACGATTCTGGCGGTGGAGGATGAACCGCGGCTGATTCGTATGGTGGAGCGGACTTTTGAGAAGCACGGGTATACCGTCTATACCGCGGAGAATGGTGTCATCGCCCGCGAACTTTGGGAACAGCATCGCGACAAGATCGACCTGTTCTTCACGGATATCGTACTGCCGCGTGGAATCTCAGGATGGGATCTGGCCGAAGAATTCGGCGCCCTCAAGCGCGACATGCTGATCGTCTACACGAGCGGATATTCCCCGGAGTTCGACGCCAAAGGCAGCATTCTGGAGCGCGGCGTGAACTACATCCCCAAGCCCTTCAATCAACGGCAGCTGCTCACCATCGTTCGTGATTCCCTCGCCCGAAACGATTCGGACAGCTGAGCTGCCAAAACGGCCTCTTGGTCTTCAGGGATGACACGGAATTCATCCAGGTGGAGATGTGCTGCTCAGTGGGCCCGATGGGAGGAATAGCGATTCGGCCGCACCGGCGGCCACACGCGATGGCTGTTGCGGACCGGGACGGGTTGCGGGAGAAATGATTCGATGCGTCCCAAAAACTGCGGCGGCGTAAATGGACGGCACAGGCACTCGGCCAAGTCGGCTTGCCGGGCGCCTTCAGGCACGATCGTCGCGGTGCTTTCTGTGATCGCCACCCGCGTGATGCCACGGGTACAGGGACTTGCCTTCAGTGCCCGGCTCACTTCATAGGCAGACAGATCTGCAATTATCAGATCCATCACGATGAGATCCGGTTCTTCCTTGGCCGCCAAAGCGAGGGCAATGGCGCCCAGATCGGTGGTCACGGTGCTGAATTACTCGAATTCGAGGAACGTGGAAAGAGCCTCTCCTTCTTTCGGATCGGCAAGGGCCAACAGGACAAGTTCGCCGAGTCGCAACGCGTGCGGCGACCGCGAGTGGGGATACGAAGTCATAGGCGGAACGCGCGGGGTTTAATCTTTAAACGTATACCATGTCCCGGTCGGAATCAAATGGTGATTGCGCCATTCCTCCCGAGCACCGCTTAATTGCGGGACAAAGTTTCACAATTGCCAGATGACTGCCATTGATCCCCATACCTTTGTCTTCGACGCCCATCTCGATCTGAGCCTCAATGCGCTCGAATACAACCGTGATCTGCGTCTTTCCATTGCGGATATTCGCGCCGAGGAAGAAGGTCAGGACGATCTCTGGGGCCGGGGCAACAACACCGTCAGCTTTCCGGAAATGCGCAAGGCTGGCATCGGACTCTGTGTGGCCACCCAGATTGCCGGGTGCATGAAACCGGCTGCCCCGGTTGGGGCTTGGAATTCTCCCCCCCAGGCATGGGCGATGACCCAGGGCCAACTCGCCTGGTACCGTGCGATGGAGAGAGAGGGCCAATTGCGTCAGATCCGGGATTGGGCCGAATTGGAAACCCACCTGGCCGCGTGGGCGGCGGATCCGGACCATTGCCCAATCGGTTACATTCTCAGTCTTGAAGGCGCGGATTCGATCCGCGAAATCTCCGATCTTGAACAGTCCTACGGCGACGGATTGCGGGCGCTGGGACCGGCTCACTATGGTACGGGTCGGTATGCCCTTGGGCACGATCGCGACGGTCCGCTCTCGGACTTGGGACGCGAATTGGTGAAGAAAATGGACCGGCTGGGAATCATTCTCGATGTCACCCATCTCTGTGATCAGAATTTTTGGGACGCGCTTGAAATCTACCAGGGGCCGGTGTGGGCAAGTCACCACCTGTGTCGCGCGCTGGTCGACGATCCGCGGCAACTGACGGACGATCAGATCAAGACCCTCGCTGAACGAGGGGCGGTGATCGGCATGGCATTCGACGTCTGGATGGCCGTGCCCGACTGGGAGCGCGGAGTCAACCGGCATCCCGACATTCCCGAGGCGAACCTCGAAGCCGTCGCCAACAACGTCGATCACATCTGCCAGATGCTCGGCAGCAGTGAAAACGTCGGCATCGGCACCGATCTGGACGGCGGATTCGGCAATGAGCAGACGCCGGTTGACCTGAAGACCATCGCCGACCTGAAGAGATTCCGTGAGATTCTCAAAGACCGTGGCTATTCCGACGATGACCTCGCCGGCATCTTCCACCGCAACTACCTTGATTTCCTCAAACGCGCGTGGTCCTGATTGGGCTCCCACAGCCGCGGGATTGTGACCGATATTGAAAGGGAAAATGCGCGGAATCGACGGAGCGATTTCCTCCACGTAAGGTTGGCCATGGCACCGATGTTCAGGAACCGTTTGCGCCGGCCAACAACTCCTCCGCGTGCTTCCTTGGCATGTCGCCCTTGCCGCCGAGCATTCGCGCCAGTTCGGACACGCGCTCATCACCTTCGACGGTTTCGATCGCCGTGGAGGTGCGTTTGCCGCTTACCGACTTTGTCACGAGCATGTGATGGTCCGCCGCCGCTGCGACTTGGGGTAGGTGGGTGATACACAGGACCTGCCGGTTTTTGGATATTGCCCGCATCTTTTCTCCGACCACGTGCGCAGTTTCTCCCCCCACGTTGGCGTCGACTTCATCGAACACCAGCACCGGGATCCGGTCCTCCGCCGCCAGCACGGTCTTGATCGCCAACATTACCCGCGCCATTTCGCCGGACGAAGCGATGTCACGCAGGGACTGCGGCGGCTCGCCGACATTGGGCGCGAACTGAAATTCGACACGGTCGAATCCCGACGAGGACGGCTTTTCCAAGGACATCAGCGTGGCGGCAAAATGACTTTGCTTGAAACCGAGATCCCGTAGCTGGCTCACTACCGCCTTACCAAGCTTGTCGATCACGGCCTTGCGAGCTCTCGTGATCTTGGAGCCGGCCTTCGCAATCTTCGTATCCAATGCCGCCAACTCGGTGTTGAGACGTTCCAGCTCGGCGTCGCGTGATTCCAGAGTGTGAAGTTCTTTCGCTGCGCGTTCGCCAAACTCGATCACGTCGGCAATCTCCGGACCGTATTTGCGCTTCAGCCCCTGCAGCAATTCGACGCGGTCGTTCAGCTCCATCAACCTGGCGGGATCGACATCCACCTGTTCGGCGTAGGAATCCAGTTCCGCGTGCAGGTCCCGCAGCAGGCTGTTCACCTGCTCGTGAATCTCGACCAGCCCGCCTGTGCCTTCGTCCAGGCGATGAAGATGCTGGATCTGCTGGCCGAGTTGTCCGAGGCGGTCGATGAGCGAATCACCTTCGGCTTCGAGAATGTTGATTGCGTGTTGAGCCGTCTCGATCAGCTCGGAAGCGTTGCTGGCTCGTTGATGTTCGGTATTGAGTTCGTCCTCTTCTTTGGGATCCGCTTTGGCATCCGAGATTTCCCGCACCTGGAAGCGAAGGAGATCCAGACGCTGCCGGTAGGTCTGTTCGTCAACCACGAGCTCCGCCTTGGCGGATTCGATTTGCGATCGCTGACTCAGCAGGCCACCGAAGTCCTTCACCGAATCTTCGCTTCCGGCGAACGCGTCCAGCAGCGCAAGTTGCCGGGACGGGTGCAAGAGCGACTGGTGATCGTGCGGTCCGTGCATATCCACCAGCCAGTCGCCGATGGCAGCCAGAACGTTCAGGGTCGTGGGAGAACCGTTGATGAACTGCTTGTTGGATCCCGAGGCCGAGAAAACCCGCTTGAGGAGCAGTTGATCGTCATCGCAGGGTTCCAGACCATGCTCATCGAGCAGGTCTGCGATACGCGCCTTCACGCGTTTCACATCGAGCACGGCTTCGACCATGCATTGATCGGCACCAGCACGGATCAGTCCGCGACTGGCGCGTTCTCCGAGGACGAGATTGAGCGCACCGATGATGATCGATTTGCCGGCACCTGTTTCACCTGTGATGGCGTTGTAGCCCGGACGAAGTTCCAAGGTGAGGTCTTCGACCAAGGCCAGATTCTTGATGCGCAACGTCGTGAGCATGAATTTCGATCGCGCCGACTTTGCCGCGCCTCACGGAAATCCGCAAAACGTTTCGTAAGGAGCGGTTACTTCGTTCGGTCATTCGTCCGAGTCGGCCAGTGGCTCTGAGCCATAGCGTTTGTTTTGTTTCGTCATCTTGATCAGGTGATCAAGTCGCTGCTGGGCCACGAATTCGGCCATTTTCCCTCCGGTGGTCTCGGCTATCCAGCTCACCTTGAGGCGCCGGTAGTATTTTGAAAAACCCTGAAAATTCCTCCACACCTCTTTGTCCTCTCTGAGTTGTCGCTCGATCCATTTGGGAATCGTGTATTTGTCATCCGGTGATCCGATCTGGTTCGCAATCGGCTTGGCACCGGCCGGGGTCATGAGATCCAGCCGTTGCATCATCCAGATGCGCTGGCGGTTCAATTCGGAGAGCGCGCAGCCCTTCTTGCGAAGGGGCGTAATGCGTTGGACGCTGCTCTTTTCCTCGCACTTCTTGACCACTCCGTCAATCCAGCCGAAGCAGAGGCATTCCTCCACCAGATCGTCGTAGCTGATGCACGGTTCGCCGGTGGACTTGTGCGGCTTGCGGACCCTGACCTCCTTCTCCTTGAGGTGATGCCGCTTCAACCAGTTGCGCCACTGGGTGCGTGTCTTGGGATAGAAAACTTCCGTAATCTCCGTCGGTTGACCCACATTGAATCAATCCGTCGTCGCCATGGCAATTCAGCGAATCCAGTTTGAGTTTTGCCTCCGCTTGCCACATATCAAGCGCGTGCAAGTTCGGCGGTCATGATGAAAGTAGAGCAAAAAAACGAATCCGGTTGTCCTCAGGTGTTACTGACCGGCGCGGCGGGAATTGTCGGTCGCGCCGTTCGGGCCGAGTTGGGGCGACGACATGAACATGTCCTGCTTACCGATCTGGAAGCGATTGATGACTTGGCCGATAACGAGTCCTTCGAACGAGGCAACCTGAATGATCTTGCCTTCCTCGAATCGCTGGTGTCGAAAGTAGACGGGATCATTCACCTGGGCGGTCTGGTCGGTGCGGACTATGCCTTCGACGAGGTGTTGGAGCCGAACATCGTCGGTGCCCACAACATTTTTGAGGCAGCCCGGCGGGCCGGAATCAGGCGGGTGGTTTATGCCAGCAGCGCCCACTGCGTCGGCTTCGTGAGGCGCGGCCGGCATATCGATCACGAGACCTTTCCCAGACCGAACGGGGAATACGCAGTGAGCAAGGCGCTGGGCGAATTCGAGGCTTCGTATTTCGCCGACAAATTCGGTCTGAATGTTCTCTCCGTCCGCATCGGTTACGTGGGGCCGGATCTTTCCAAGGAGCGCCGGTTGCGGACCTGGGTGAGTCCACGGGATCTGGTGCAGCTCTTCGAGATCGGTCTCAACAACGATGTTGGATTCGAGATAGTTTATGGCATTTCCGACAATCCCGAACCGTTCTTCGACAACACAAACGCGGTTCGACTCGGGTACCAGCCTCAGGATCGCGCGATTGACCAGGTGAAGGACAGGAGCGTCCTTGCGCAACAGCCGGATCTCCGTTCGATCGAGGAAGGAGTGGTGGGTGGAGGCTTTGCCGCGGCTGGATTCGCCGGTGATGTGCAACGTGTTCTGGGCGATTGAATTCCACCGCCAGCGCTCCCGACCGAAGTTGTTGACCGCTGGGGCTACGACCGAAGATTCCCGCCAAAGCCCGGATTGCAAAATCGGGATTTGTCACTACCGTGCGACGCATGAGTCGACTGATTCCCGTGTTGTTGGTCCTGGTGCTCGTTGCCGGAAACGTGGTGGCCGAGCGTCTGTATTGTCATCGTTGCGCCTCGGCTTTTCTGACGGCGGCGGCCCCGGATTCGCCGGACTTCCGCAAGTTCGCGCGTGATCGGAAGATCGATGTCGAGCATCTCCGATTGGAGGTCACGCCGGACTACGAGCGGCACACCGTTTCCGGAACGGCCAAGATCCGCTTCAAACCGATCGGAATGCCGTTGCGGGAAGTTGCGTTTGACGGGGTGGATCTGACCGTTCAATCCGTTCGCTCCGGCAGGCAGCTCGAGGATTACCAGGTGACGGCGGACAAGGTGGTCTGCACCTTTACGAAGGTGGTTCCGGTCGGTACGACGGTGGAAGTATCCATTGCCTATTCGGCAGAACCGCAGAAGGGACTCTATTTCCGCACACCGAAGAACGGTTATCCGGCCAAGTCACAACAGATCTGGACGCAGGGTGAGCCCCACGAAGCGCGGCATTGGTTTCCGGTCTACGATTATCCGAACGAGAAGTTTACTTCGGAGATCATCTGCCACGTGCCCAAGGGAATGACGGTGTTGTCCAACGGCAAATTGCTGTCCACGAAGCCGTCGGGCAAGCTGACCGCCCATCATTGGCGGCAGGACAAGCCGCATGTGGCCTATCTGATCACCTTGGTGGCCGGTTACATGGCCAAGATCGAGGACGATTACAAGGGTGTGCCGCTGACGTTCTGGACTGCGCCGGAAGATCTGGGTGTCGCGCAGAACAGCTTCCGCCACACCAAACACATGATGAAGTTCTTCGAGCGCGAGACCGGTATGAAGTATCCGTGGTCGCGCTATGGCCAGGTGACCGTGCACGGATTCATGTGGGGCGGGATGGAAAACACCGGATTGTCCACGCTGTCGCGACGCACGCTCTTTGATGACTCTACGGAGGATGTGTTTTCCAGTGACAGCCTCGTCGCGCACGAACTGGCGCACCAGTGGTTCGGCGACTACGTGACCTGCAAGGACTGGAGCCAGCTCTGGTTGAATGAAGGTTTTGCCACCTACTATGATGCGTTGTGGCACGGCGATTTTTTTGGGGAGGACCAGTTCAAATACGAAATGTGGCACAACGCCCGCTCGGTGCTTTCGCAGAAGAACGAAAAGCGCGGCATCGTGTATCGCGGCTATGGCAAGCCGACAGACATGTTCAACTACCTGGTTTATCCCAAGGGTGCGTGGGTGTTGCACATGCTGCGCAGCCAGCTGGGGCCGGACCTGTATCGCAAAGGCGTCATCGAGTATCTGAGGCGCAATCCGTTTGGCGTGGTGGAAACGGCGGATCTGAAACTGGCGTTAGAGGATGTCTCGGGACGCAGCTTTGACCGCTTCTTCGATCAGTGGCTGAATGGCATCGGCGCACCGAAGCTGAGCGTGAGTCATTCATGGGATGCCAAGACGAAGCTGGCGAAGGTGACGGTCCGGCAGACGCAGAAGATTGACGAGAAGAACCCGTTGTTCCGGTTTCCGCTGACGATTCGTTTCAAGGATGCCGTGCGAAGTGTCGATCACCGCGTGGAGATCCGGGAGAAGCAGCATGAATTCCACGTGCCGTTGAAAGGCGCTCCCACCGTGGTTCGGGTGGATCCGGAATACACCCTGTTGGCCACGGTGGACTTCAAGAAACCAAATGCCATGCTATATGCGCAATTGGCGAACAAGACGGACATGATCGGTCGTATGCTTGCGGCCCAGCAGCTGGGCACCAAGAAGGACCAACAAACCGTGACGAAATTGCAGGCCGCCCTGAATGGGGATGCCTTTCACGGTGTGCGGGTGGCGGCCGCAAATGCGTTGAAGAAGATTCACAATGACGCGGCGTTGGAGGTGCTGATTGGCAGCCGTTCCCAGGAGAATGCTCTTGTGCGCAAGACCGTGCACGAAGGCATCAGTTCGTTCTACGACGGGAAGGCTTCGGCCGCATTGGCCGATACCCTGAATTCGGAAAAGAATCCCGCGGTGGTTGCGTCTGCGCTGTCGGGAATAGCCCGCTGGGGAGGGCCGGGGACGAAGGCCGTGATCCTCCAAGCCGCCAAGCTGTCATCCATGCGGGACACGGCTGTTGACGGCGCGATCACCGCCATGCGGACCAACGGGGATCCGGCTTTTGCAAATGATCTCCGCAAGATGCTCATTGCGCGATCGGGGGAACTGAAGGAGCGGGCGTTCAACAAGGGATTGGAAGCGGTCGCGTTCCTGACCCAGAATGAGACTGACAAATCTGTTGCTCGCAGTTTTTTGACCGGCTACGTGAAACATTCCCGCCGCAGCACCAAACTTGCCGCGATCAAGGCCCTGGGCGTTCTGGGTGATCCCCGATCGATTTCCGTGTTGGAGGCATTCACCAGTGCGGACGAAGAATCTCCCGAACACAAGGCGGCCAAGTCCGCCATCGACAAGCTGCGCGCTGAAAAGAAGACCGCGCCGGAAGTCCGGGATCTACGACGGGAAGTCGAGGCGCTGAAGAAGGCCAATGACGGCCTGCGCAAACAATTCGAAGACCTGCGCAAGAAGCAATCCGCCAAACAATCCCAACCTCTGCTCTAATTGGAAACCATCAGATTATGAATGCCGATGTCGTTGTCGCCTGGTTGCACTATGTGACCTTCATGGTGCTGTTCGCCGCCCTGGTGGCGCAGCATCTCCTGATCAAGAAGCCGGTGACGCCGGCCGAGGCAAAGCGCGTTTCCGTTTTGGATGCGATCTGTGGCATCGCGTTCATCGGCGTCGTCATCACCGGCACGTTGAAGCTGCTCCGATTCGGCAAGGGCTTGGAATTCTACATGCAGGCCTGGCAGTTCCACGCGAAGATCACCTTGGTGGTGCTGGCATTTCTGATCTCGCTTTATCCGACCATCGTGTTTCAGAACTACCGCAAGCGGACGAAGGATCTGCCGGCGGATGAACGCGTGGAGTATCCGCCCGGGCTCAAGCATGCGATCCGGTTGGAGATGGTCTTCATGGTGTTGGTGCCGTTGTTCGCAGCGTCTCTGGCTCGTGCGGTCGGTCAGTTCGATTGATCGGTCGGTTCTTGGACCATTGGCGCTAAGAGCCGTTCGTTTTATGAGTCCAGCAAGGCACCGAAGCGGACGCCTCGCGTGCTGACGAGCAGCGTTTTCAGATTCAATTCCGTTAGCAGTGCCAGGTAGATCGCCGCGCCAAAGAGAATCACGTCGGCGCGATTGGGTGGTAGTCCAGGCAGGTTGCGGCGCTGGTCCAAACTGAGATTCCACAGTTTCTCCGTCAGGGTTTTCAGGTCGGCGGTTTCGAATCTGGTGGTCTCGATCTGCTTGCGATTGAATTCATCCGTCGCGTGATTAATGCGTGCCAAAAAGGTTGTGGTTCCGCCAACGCCCACAATGGAATCAATGGCCGGATTGTAGGATGTGAGTGGCTCACGGAGCCGGGGGACGATCTCTTCGCGAATTCGGTTTCCCAAACGGTCCAAGGTGGTGTTCAGCTCGGCATGCGATGGCGGATCTGAATGCGTCGTATCTTCCAATTGCCGAACCGTGCCGAGCTGGAAACTGTGGGCGAAGCGGCACTCGCCCTGATCGCCGATGATCAATTCCGTGCTGCCGCCACCGACATCGGAGACCAGCAAAGGCTGTCCGGACATTCCGGATTGGGAGGAAACGCCGCGGTAAACCCAGGACGCTTCCTGGTCACCGGAAATGATCTCGAGGCCGGAGCCGGTGGACTGTTTCACAACGTCGGCGAGCTCATCGCCGTTCTTGGCGTCTCGCGCGGCGCTGGTCGCCACGACGCGAATCGACCTGCTCTCCAAATTGTTTGCGTCGGTGGCGTATCGCTCGAGGACTCGGGCGGTAACCCGGAGCGATTGGGCGGACAGCCGGCCGGTTTCATAGAGACCGCGGCCCAGACGGGTCTGTTCGCTGGCTTCGTGAAGCGGTCTCACCGAGCCTTCGGCGGTCTCGGCAACTAGCAGCTTTACGGAATTCGTGCCGATGTCGATCACGGCACGGATGTTGGAAACTGCATTGCTCATCGTCTGCGGGAAAGGCGTCGGGCCAATACGGCGGCACCGACGATTCCCGCATGATCGGCGAGCTTCGACGCGAAGATGCGGATGCCTTTGATGGTGCCGGGCAATGAATGTTTCTCCGCCGTTTCAAGGATGACCGGCATCATCTCCTTGCTGAGCGCTTCCATGACGCCGCCGCCGAGCGCGATCACCTGCGGATTCAACAGATTGACCATGTTGCCGACCACAATGCCGGTGGCCACCGCCGCGTCGCGAACGACCCGGCGCACCAGCGCGTCGTCTTTCTTCAGAGCCTTGCGTAGGTCACCGCTACGCAGGTCCTTCAGTTCAGGACCGAGCATGTTTGTGAGAACGGTCTTTTTCACCTTTGGCAATCGCTTCGCGGATCTCGCGATAGATGGAATGCCGGCCGGCATGGATTTCAAACGTGCCGTGCGACCCCCAGTTGGTCGGCGGCTCGTCGAAGTTGATCAGCATGTGGCCGATCTCGCCGGCCGTGCGGTTGAATCCGTGGTAAAGCCGGCCGTTGAGGATGATGCCGCCGCCGATACCCGTGCTGAGGAAGATCCCGACCATGCTGTCGGGCTTGGTGGTCAGGTCGCCCTCATAGACTCCCAGCGCGCAGACGTTGCAGTCGTTGTCGATTGAGACGGGAATCTTGAGCAGTGCCTCAAGTTCGCGGCGAAGCGGCTTGTTTTTCCGATGCAGGTTGGGGGCGAAGATGACTTTTCCACTCTCCGGATCGACCGCGGTCGGCACACCGATGCCGATGGCTCTTACCTGCCGCAGGTTCAGGTCGCACTCGTCGATGGCGTCGCGGACACATTTGGCAATGCGCCTCACCACTTCGCGGTAACCGCGGTCCGCCTTGGTGCTTAGCTTTGCCTTGCCGATGAAGTTGAGCCGGGAATCGTGGACTCCTGCCAGGATCTTGGTCGCGCCGAGATCCACTCCCACGAAGATGGTTTTCGCTCTTGTTCTGGCAGCCATGGATCGTTTCTCCGCCGGCCGCGCCGGCCGTCATTTCTTTTCCCGCCGCAGGAGGACCGATTCGATCTGTCGCCGCAGCATGGTCTGGATCTTGTCGACGGGCTTGGCCGCGTCGACGATGCGAAACTTGTAGATCTTTTGCAGGCGTCGGAACTGCTCGATGAGCAGTGACTGATACTTCAGAAAACTGTCGAACATGTCTCGGGAAAGTCCGAGATCCATGCCGCTTTCCCAAAAATCCAATGCCGGGTTTTTCGAGAAATTCCGCTGTACCAGGGTCTCCGGATCAACGCGCATGTACATCACGGCATCGGGCACGATGGCGATGTCGTAGAGATTGCGGAGCCAATCCATCTCCATGCCGCGAACCAGGTCCCGGGCCATCAGGGTGTAGATGTAGCGGTCGGCCAGCACGACGAAGCCGGCTCGCAATGCCGGCAGGATGACGTTCTCCAATTGGTCGGCGAAATCCGTCGCGTAAAACAGGCTCAGCGTGGTCCGGCTGAGAATGTTCCCGCGTTGGGCTTTTTCGAGCTCCTCGCTCACCAGCGTCGAACGCTTCAGACCCACCTGTACCGTGGCATGTCCTCGACCTTCCAGCCACTCGACCAGTTCGTTGATCTGAGTAGACCGGCCGGAACCGTCGGCGCCTTCAACCACGATCAGGCTGCCGGTCAGTTGCTCCAGATCGACCCCGGGAATTCCACGGCCGTAGAAACGCTTCGGATTCCGCCGCGGTTGATGGACATTCGCGTCCGTCCTGATCGGCACGGTGACCTTGAGTTTCTTTCGTTTGGCGGTGCGTTTGACCATGGGTGACTAGGCTTTGAACTGCTTCAGTTTCACGGCATTGGCCACCAGCTTTCGCACCCGGTCCTGTTGCGGTTCCACGGATTCGTTGGCATCGATGACCTTGAAACCATGCTCGGTGCTCATCGCCAGATACTGCTCTAGCAGGCGGCCTTGAAAAATCCGGAAGCTCTCCTCGATATCGGACGACAGATTGAGGTCCATGCCGGCTTCGAAGTACTTCAATTGTGGCCGTCCGGCGAGAATGCGGCCAAGGGAGGTTTCCAACCGCGCCTTGAAAAAGAAGGTCAGGTCCGGCTTGGCGGCAAAGTCATAGACCGCGCGCACCCATTCGGGCGAACAGCCGCGTACGACGTCTCGGGCGTAGGCGGTGTAGACGTAGCGGTCGCACAACACGATGTAACCGGCCCGTAGCAGGGGAACGAGCTGGCGCTCGTAGCGGTCCGCGAAATCCGTGGCGTGGATGAGGCTGAACGTGGTGGGGGTGAGCAGCGTGCGGTTCTTGCCCTTGGAGGTCGCCGCCTTGACGATCGTCGAGGAGTTCCAGGCGGTGAAATAGACTTTTAGCCCCTGCAGTTCCAACCAGCGCTTGAGCAGATAGATCTGGGTCGACTTGCCCGATCCGTCCAATCCTTCTACGGCGATCAGCCGTCCAGGAAATCCCAATTCGCCA
>JAYPXF010000192.1:0-6418 GCA_038154405.1 Verrucomicrobiales bacterium
GCTGGGGGACGAATCCAACGGGGTTCAGGATCAATGCCGGGAGTGGTTCCAGCAGGTGATGATTGATGAGGCGCAGGATATCAACCGGGCCCAGGATGCCATTCTCAGCAGTGTGAGCGGGGAGAATCGCTTCATTGTCGGCGACATCAAGCAGTGCATCTATCAATTCCGGTTGACCGACCCGCGCATCTTTGACGGCTATGCGAGACGTTGGAGTGCGGGCGGTGGGCAGGTGATTCCGTTGCAGGACAACTTTCGCAGTCACGAAGGCGTGATCCGGTTTGTGAATCGCCTGTTTGAGTCGATCATGGTGCCGCAGGTCGGCGGAATGGAATATGACGAGTCCGCAGGGCTGGAGTTTGGAGGAGCTGAGAGCCGGTCGGTAGACGCTGATGTCGACGAAGGAGAGGCTCGGGTGGAGATTGATTTCGTTGCCGCAAAGAGTGAGGACGGCAATGCCGCCGGCACGACTGTGGAGCTGGAGGCGAGGATGGTGGCCTCCCGGTTTCAGGCGTTGAAGACCGGTGGCTATCAGGTCTTCGATCGGGACTCGAAGAGAATGCGGGAGGTGGAATGGTCGGACATGGCGGTGTTGCTGCGCTCGCCATCCACCGGGGCCGAAGTGTATGTGCGGGAGTTTCGTCGGTTCGGGATTCCACTCCAGGCGAGGCGGGCCGGATTCTATTCGTCCATCGAAGTGGCCGACCTGATCAACCTACTTCGACTGCTCGATAATCCACGACAGGACATTCCACTGTTGGCGGTGCTGCGTTCGCCCTTGGTGGGCTGGGACGTCGAGGAAATGGGTTGGCTGCGCGTGGGGCACGGCAAGGAGAGCTGCTGGGAAAGTCTGCGTCGGTTGGCGGACGGCGAGGACGAATCCGTAGTCAAAAGGAAGGCTGCCACCTTTCGCAAGTTGTTCGGCCAATGGCGGACGCTCGTGCGGCAATCGTCATTGTCGCATGCGTTGGAGGTGATTCTGGAACAGACCCACTACGAGGACTTGCTTGCCGTGCAACCTCGTTCCGAAGAGCGGGTCGGAAACGTGCGGCGTCTCTTGGATCTGGCGCGGCAATACGATCCTTACCAGCGACAGGGCCTGCACCGCTTCATCAAGTTCATCGATTCTCAGGAAGAGGCTGACGTGGATCTGGAGCCGGCACCGCCCTCGGTGAGCAATACGGTGCGGTTGATGAGCGTTCACCAGAGCAAAGGGCTGGAATTCCCGGTGGTGGCGGTTGGCGGGATGGGCAAGCAGTTCAACGAGCAGGATTTCAAGGCGGCGTTGACGGTGGATGAGGATCTCGGGTTGTGCCCACAGGTGTTTCCGTCGGGACCGGAACAACGTTATCCCAGTCTGCCGCTTTATTTGGCGCGACAGCGGGGAAGGAGGGAGCTCCGTGGCGAGGAATTGCGATTGCTATACGTGGCTTGCACTCGTGCTCGAGATCTTCTGATCCTGGCGGGCGCGATGAACTGTCGATCCGATGATCTGGTGGATTTGATGAGTCGGCGACTCGATCATGAACTGATCGCCTCGGCGAAAGGACCATTTGATTGGCTGTTGCCATGGATGGGGGCAGGGGATGGATTGGTTGAAGGGTTGAAGGGTGAGATGGATTGCTGTTCATGGGAGATTTGGTCGGTAGATGACAATCGGCTTGAGGCTGCGAATTCGAAAGAGGAGGAGGCTGGGGAAGATTCTTCGGATTCTCTTGCGGGCGCAGACCCGGATGAGATGGCGGATCGGATTGAGTTTGCCTATCCGTTTGATGGAGCAACGCTGGAGACTGCCAAGACCTCGGTTTCCGATCTTCGTCGTCGAGCGGCGGACGCGGATGATGTCGCAAAGCCCAGATTCAACACGATGACGTCATTTGACGAGCCGTTGAAGCGGCCGGGCAAGATGAGCGCGGCGGAATTGGGGACGCTGCATCACGCGTTTCTTCAACGGATTGATCCGGCAAGATCGGGCAGTCCTCAGGAACTCCGAGCGCAGGCCAATGAGATGCTTCAGGTCGGTGAGTTGAAAGAGGAAGAGATCCGCGCGTTGGACTATTCTGCGCTAGCCGGCTTCTGGGCATCCACAGTCGGACGCGCGTTCATGGCGGGAGACGGCAGTCTGGAACGGGAGCTTCCGTTTACGGTTCGCTTTGCGGCGGGGGATCTGCAGGCATTGAACGTTGGTGAACATCAGGAACTGGATGACGAAGATTTTGTCGTCGTGCAGGGGGTGGTGGATCTGGCGTTGATTGAATCCGAACGAATCCTGATTGCGGACTACAAGACGGACCATTTCGCCATCGGCGACCTGGATGCGAAACTGCAGATTTATGTTCCCCAACTGAAGCTGTATGCCTTGGCATTGGAGCGGATCTATCAACGATCGGTGGAGTCGGCATGGTTGTATTTCCTGTCGCATGGCCGCGCGGTTGACGCGTTGAGAGAGCAATAGACAGCGGCGAATCGCGGAGGATGCGGACGCGGAACCGACGGTGCGGTTCCCTCCATTGGGAGGTCGCGATGCAATAGTGCGTTGACATGGGCGCCTGTGCGGGTGTCTCTATGCCGTGCGTGCGAAACTGTTGTTTGTCGCGATCCTGTTGTTGGGCCTCGTCATTGCGGTTTGGCGTCCGGGCATGCGAAGCGAACAGAACCAACAGCAGGATTGGGAAATGGAGTACGTCCCGGCTCCGGTGGACAATCCGTTGAAGGGATTTTTTCCGTATCGCGGTGACCATGGAACCAATTTCCCGCACAGCATGGAGTGGGACCGCTTCGCCTTGAACAAGTTGGTCACCGGCGAGGGAGTCTATGATTTCGCACCGTTGGAAGAAGCATTGGGGGATGTCGCCTCACGGGGGCATCAGCTCGTCATGCGCGTTTATCTGGACTATCCAACATTGGAATCCGGTGTCCCCAAGTATCTCGTCGAGGGAGGACTAGAGATCAGGGATTACGAAGCTCATGGCGGCGGTTCTTCTCCGAACTATGACGATGAACGATTGGTGGCGGCTCTGGAGGCGTTCGTTTTCGAGTTTGGCAAGCGCTACGATGGGGATCCCAGACTGGGATTCATCACGGTCGGCCTGCTGGGCATGTGGGGGGAATGGCACACTTTTCCGCACGAAGACTGGTTTGCCGGTGAGGAAACACAGAAGCGCGTACTGAAGGCGTATACAGCCGCATTCGAGAACACCAAGTTGCTGGTTCGCCGTCCTGCGGGCGGATCCTCCATGTTGCCCATCGGATACCACGACGATTCGTTCGCATTCAGTACATTGCCTACGATTGACTGGCACTTTGTATCGCAGTTACGAAGCGCCGCCGTCACGAACCACTGGCGGCGACTGCCGGTTGGAGGGGAAATTCGCCCCGAGATTCAGAAGGCAATCTGGCAGGATCCGGTGCCGACGGAGGTGAAGACTGAAGATTTCGACGAGTGCGTGAAGCAGACCCACTGCTCGTGGTTGCTGGCCCATGAGCTGTTCGTGAATCGACTGCCGGCGGCTGATCACGAGCGAGCGGTGACAGGTGCCCGGTCGCTCGGCTATGAACTGCATGTCGCAAGTGTCCGCGTCGCTACGACGAATGCCGGTGTGGCGATCACTTTGAGCATCGAGAATCGAGGCGTGGCGCCTTTCTACTACGACTGGCCGGTCGTGTTGATGGTGCGCGATGAAGCCGGAAACGAGACGAGTCATGCCACTCCGTGGCAATTGACAGGCATTCTGCCCGGTGAACCGGTCGAGTGGTCAATCGTTGTAGAGGGTGATTTCGCGAGCGGCAGTCACGAGCTCAAGATCAAGGTGCAGCAACCGATGAAGAAGGGCGTACCGTTTCGTTTTGCGAATCGCCAATCGCACACGGAAAGTTCATTGACGTTGGGCGCCGTCCAATTGGCGGATTGAAATTCGTTTGAAGCGAAACCAGGGTTTGCCGTCGGAACTTGCACGGATTGAATTTCGGCAGAGATTTCGATCCGGGAAATTCCAACGGCCGGACGAAAGATGGTTGGTTGCAATGACTGCGAACGACAAAACCTCGGGTGAAGCCGAAGCGAAACAGGAAGTTTCGCGCGAAACGGATTCTGGCGAGTTCACGAACTCAACGCTCTTCCAGGCCTTTCTAGCCGAGCGAGATGAGATCCAGACGCACAAGTGGTATGATTCCGAGAAGGCCGGTCGCGACATCGGCACGGAACAAGCGCTGGTAAGCTGGGTCATGAAGCACCGCAAGGGGTGGCTGAAACGCTATCAGGCCGGGCAATAGTCTGCTCTCTCACTTGGTTGGAGGCAGCGGGGATTCCTTTGGCTTGGCAAGCAGAAGCGCGGGTTTTCTGTCCTTCTTGGGAAGCGGCCTTTTGAACAAAGGGTGGTCGTCTCCAACTATCCAGACGCGAAGTCTCGAACTGGCTTTGTCCCGTCCTTGCCTGCTCAATTCAGTGGCATGTTCCTTGAATCTCACTGCGCTTGATTTTGGATCAAGTTTCATTGCCTGAGTGAAGGCGAGTCGGGCTTCTTCTTCATCGTCGAGATCCAATGCCCGGATGCACTTCCGGACAAAATCAGCCGCGCTTTTCGGGGCGATCTCATCAGCCAGTCGCTCTCGTCTTGCCCACTGTTCCAGCCAACGTACGCGACGCCGGCCGTCGGCAAAATAACGTGGGCCCAGACTGTTGACGTGACCCGTGTACCTCGGGTTGCCTGGCAGCAGTCCACGAACCTGAAGCATTGCCGGGACGTCATGCTTCTGAATCAGATCGGCAATGGCGCGTGCGATGATCTGGTGCCCGCCGATCGTTGGGTGGACATGATCGACGTACCAGTCGTACCCTGGCAGGCCGTCCTCGCTTGCGTCCATAATCGCCCGTTCGCCATCAACCAGTTGCAGGTCTCTTTCCTTGGCCAGCGATTCGATGGCCATCAATTGGGCAGGCAGAATGCGGAGTGGGCAGACATCTTCTTCCAAAGCCCGGCGAAAGTACAGTTCCGGATCGCCGGTACCTGACCGATCTTCAAGACGTGCGATCCGGTAGTTGAGAAGGGCATGGCTGTCGTCGATCTTCGAGGCTTCCCGATAGGCATCCAGTGCCGCAGAATAATTTGTTTCCTGCAGCTGAGTCCCGAGTTCGAAATGGTTCATCCACTCGCGTTCCTGGTCGGGGGGCAGATCCTTGCGGAAGGATGACTTGAATGGAGGACAATCGCGCAGATTTGAGCCCAGTCGGACGAGCATCAAGGGAACCTGTGAGTTTTCGCAGGTATCGGCGATGTCGTTTAGGGTGCTGCGGAATTGTTGGGCGACCTGCTCCTGCCATTCCGGGTCACGCTTGTACGACGCATAGCCGTTGCCAGCATCGAGCCGCGTCTTGAATTCAGGGGAGACATTTTTCGATGTCGCTTTGTTTCCCTTGATGAGAGTTCGTCCGACACTGACAATGCGGATGGAATCCAACCGACGGCGAATCCAGCCGCGTTGCTTGATCTGCCTATATGTGCGGTCTTCCAGGAATTCGTTATGCCCGGTGGCCAGGATGACCAGGTCCGGCTGATACTTCATCACTTCCCGGATCATCGGCGCGATGCGATAGCTGGCGTAGGAAATGCCCCCGCAGTTGATCACCTCAAACCGCTTCTGTACGGTGCGTGCGCTCAGCTCGATCTCGAGCCATTTCGGAAAGGCAGTATCGGCCTGGTAGGGGCGTCCGTGAACCGTGGAACCACCAAAACAGAAGATGCGAACCGTGTGGGGGAATTTCTTTACCGGAAATTTCTGGTGGGCGAGAAACGGCTGTCTCTGTTTGGCGGTATGGTATTCGTTGCCGATGCGTTCGAAGACCGGAACGTCACCGGCGAATTCGGCGTAGGGGTCATGTTCGGCCACACCGACGCCGAGCACTCGCAGGGCAAGCTCGAGGATGAGAAGCGGCAGAAGACCCGCGACCACGGCCAGTATCTTGAACCGTGCCGGCCGGCGTTTTTCTGAATTTGCTTTGTCCTCTTTCACCAATACTCTGCGTGCCGCAAAAGCTACCATGAGCGACGAGAGCAAACCAAGAGCGGTGAACGGCGAACGACGGGGCGGCTGGTTCAACCTGCTGACCTTGGGGGCGCTCGTGGTACTGACGATCAACGTGATCTCGCTGAATCGTCATGTTCGCGAACGGGCCGAAGCCGGCATTGAACATCAATTCTGGGTGGTGAGCCAGCCGAGGCATTCGGCGTCGGAACGGCGCGAGGCGCTTCACAAGCTGGTTCAATACGGGAATCTGGAATGGCGGAGTGCGGATTTGACCGGCCTCGACCTCGCAGGCATCAAACTTCCGACGGTGGTGCTCCACAGTTCGGACCTTCAGAATTCGACCTTTGCCAAGGCGAACCTCCGAAGTGCGGATCTTTCCCTGTCCGTGTTGAAG
>JAYPXF010000192.1:6428-13460 GCA_038154405.1 Verrucomicrobiales bacterium
CCGCCAACCTTGAGGAGGTAAACCTCAACAACAGCGACCTCTATCGGGCCAATCTCACCGGGGCGACCTTGAACAAGGCGTCGCTGCAGTCGACGATCTTTCAGGAGGCCAAGCTGATTGATGCGAAGCTTTTGGTGGCTGATCTGTCGGAGGCCGATCTGCTGATGTCGGATTGCTCGGGGGCGGATTTCAGCGGGGCCAATCTGACGAGTGCGCGAATGGAAGCAGGGATTTTTCGCCACGCAAACCTGTCGTTGGCACGGTTGGGTGGGGCGAACCTGAAGGATGCGGATTTCACGGATTCGAACTGGTGGCGTTCGCGTGGATTGGGGAGTGCGGAATTGGCGCGGTTGACCAGGGAGTTTTCACCGACGACGAACGCGCCGCCCAAGTTGATCCAAGATTTCGCCAGTTGGTTGAAGACTGGCAAGTAACGACGGGGCTATTCTTCGATGTGGATGTGAAGCCGGTCTTCGGCGGGATTGCCGTCTTCATCGGAGCGTTTGACGTGGACGAGGTAGTGGCCGGGTTTACGGTAGCGATGTTTCACGGTTACGTAGCCGTCCTTTGCGCGTTGGACGACATTGCCGTCTGACTTGGTGCGGACCTTGGGACTGCCGTCACCGAAGTCCCAGACCTCCTCCCCATGAGTGAAGTAGAATGAACGACCTTTGAACGTGATTTCCGTGCCCGGTTTGAGATTGAAGGTCGGATGGTAGGTGAGGTGCATCCTCGGCGGCTGCTTCTCGATGTTCCGACGGCTGAAAACCTTGGCGCGGACGAAATCGTAGTCCACGTGTCCCTTTCCATCGGTGATTTTGAGGGTGGAAAAGTAGGTGCCTGGCCGAGGATATGTGATTGTACTGACCGGTCCGGTTGCCTTGGTCCCGTCCGCATGGATCCATTCGAAGGACTTGATGGCTTCGTGTCTGCTCCATGATTTGGAGGCGTCGAATCGGATCGGTTGATCTGCGAACACGACGTAGCTGGGGCGGGCGACCGCGATGAGGTCGGGTTTGTGTTCCTGGAGATAGGACTGCCACAGAAAGGCGTAACCTTCCTCCGTTCCCCATTTGCCGTTGGGCTGTCGACTCTTGATCTCGAAGTGCAGATGCGTCCAGCCGCCGCTGCCGCCCTCCTTGCCGATGAGGCCCAGACGGCTACCTTTCTTCACCCGCTCTCCCAAACGTCGTCGGGGATCGAAGGAATGGAAATGGCTGTAGCGGTAATACCAGCCGCGTTCGTCGAGCAGGTAGAGCACATCGTAGCGTTTGTTCACGGGAGTGTCCTTCGCATGTTTTGGCAGAACGTCGTCGCCGTGGCTGACTATGATGGCGTCGGTGGCAGCGACGACTTCCGTCAGGCCTTCGGAACCGCCGAGGTCAAGGCCCGCGTGGTAGTAGAGTTGGCGGCGCGGGCGCGGGGCGACCGGCTCGTTCGAGAAGGAGGTCTGGCTAGCGAACCATTTTTGTTTCACCGGGTATTGGAAGTCATCCGGATTGATCCAGTGGGAGCCTTTCGACCAGATGCGCAGCCGGGCGTCTGCTTCCAGTTGCCAATGATTGATGTGGCTGTTGTTGCGGAGGGTCTTGGTGATTGGGCAATCGACCTGCACGCCGCCGATTCGTTTGGGCAGGTTGTACATTCCTGACAGCAGGGTGCCGCGTTTGCCATTGATCTCCACAGTCACCTCTGCGCGATAGACCTCTCCCCACACCTTGCCAAACGATTCCTGCAGATCGACGAGCTTGACGGTTGCCGCGCTGCCATCTTGAAGAGTGAGTGGAAGCGATTGACCGAGCTTGAGGTCGACGGTCTGGTGCAGCGGATCCTTGGCGATGAGTAAGGTTGCGGTGAAGCAGGTCAGGGTCGCACAGAGGACGCGGTGGAACATGGGCGGATGTTAGGGGGGCGAGGGGCGTGATTCAATGGCACAAGTATCTTCAAGTTTCGCGGCCACAATGCTAAGGAGGCACATGCGATTGATCTTTTCGACCTTGATGTTCTGTGCGGTGCTTGGTGTACCGGCCGCTGAGAAACCGGCGATTCGGAACGTCCTGTTCCTGATCTCTGACGACCTGAAGGCGAGCACCCTGGGTTGCTACGGTGACAAAGTGGTGAAGTCCCCGAACATTGTCCGTTTGGCGTGGGACGGGGTGGTGTGCGCGCGGGCCGATGGCCTCGGGCGGTGGTGTGCGCCGTCGCGTCGGTCATTCATGTTCAGCCGCTACGAGAGCGGCGGGACGGTGAACATGGGGCAGCACTTTCGGGAGAACGGAATGTACAGCGCCCGGGTCGGAAAGATCTATCACATGCGTGTGCCCGGCGACATCATCGACGGCACGGACGGGCAGGACGTGGCGAGTTCGTGGACGGAGAAATTCAATTCATCGGGCCGGGAAGCGCATACCCCGGGCGACTATGCCTGCCTGAATCTGAACATCTTCACCACCGAATTGGAGGGGCGTCAGTCAACGCGGATGCCGCATCGGGAATTCGTGACGGTCAGTTATGAGGGCGACGGTTCGGATCAGCCGGACTGGAAGACGGCAACCAAGACAATTGATTTGCTGCGGAAGCACAAGGACAAGCCGTTCTTTCTCGCGGCGGGATTTGTGCGTCCGCACTACCCGATGGTTGCGCCCAAGCGGTATTTTGACCTGTATCCGTGGCAGAAGATCCGGCTGCCTGAGGTGCCGGAAGGTGATGTTGATGACATTCCTGCGATGGGGCTGGCGAGCAACCGGAATGATCGCGAACCGATCGGCAAGCTGCCGGACAATCAGAAACGGATGTGGGCGGGTTACTACGCGACGATCACCTTCATGGACGAACAGGTGGGGCGGGTGCTGGACGAACTCGAGCGACTCGGATTGCTCGACAGCACGGCGATCGTGTTCACCAGCGATCATGGTTATCATCTCGGGGAACACACGTTCTGGGAGAAGGCAAATTTGCATGAGGAGGTGCTTCGAGTGCCACTGATCATTTCAGTTCCGGGAATGAAACCGGGTAAGACGAAATCTTTGGTGGAACTTGTGGACCTGTATCCGACGCTGTCCGAGCTGTTGGGTTTGTCGGTGCCGGAAGAGGTGCAGGGCAGCAGTTTGGTGAAGGTGCTGCGCGACAAGTCTGCTTCGGTCCGCTCAGCAGCATTCACGGTCGGTCGTAACGGTCATGCGTTGCGAACTAGGGACTGGGCGTATGCGAGGTTCGCCGATAAGTCCGAACTGCTCTACGACATGCGGAAGGATCCGAAGCAGTTCACGAATCTCGCGTTGAGTTCGGATCATGAAAAGACTACCGGGAGATTTCGGAAACAATTGGATGTGAAGCTGAAGAAGTTTTCCGTGAAGCCCAAGCAGGTGAAGCGGAAGAAGAAATAGTTGTTCGCTGGCGCTACGGGTGGACGTATTTCTCAGGCGGTGGCGGCGAGGGCCTTGGTGCCGTCCACCTGGTAGTCGACTTCGGTGAGGGTCTGACAGAGGGCGGAGAGGAACAGGCGGACGTTTTCACGGGTGGAACCTTCGCCCATCAGACCGACACGCCAGATCTTACCCTTCAGGGAGCCCAGTCCGGCACCGACTTCGATGTTGAAATCGCGGAGTAGCTTTTGACGGACAATGGCTTCCTCGACGCCTTCAGGAACTCGGACCGGATTGAGCTGGGGAAGTTGATAGCCTTCCTGTGTGGCGAGGCCCAAGCCGATGGCCTGCAGGCCGGACTTGAGCGCTAGATGATTCTGACGATGACGTCGCCAACGGTTTTCCAAACCCTCATTCAACACCCCGCGGAGAGCGGTATGGATGGCGTAGTTCATCGAGATGGGCGCTGTATGATGGTAGACGCGTTCCTCGCCCCAGTAACCGGCGAGGAGGTTCACATCGAGATACCAGCTTTGGACACGGTGACTGCGGTTTTGCGCGACCTTGAGTGCCCGGTCACTGAGACTGACCGGTGCGAGACCGGGGGGACAGCTCAGACACTTCTGCGTGCCACTGTAGGCGGCATCGACCCGCCAGTCGTCGAGGGTGACGGGGCAACCGCCAAGGGAAGTGACCGCGTCGATCAGGAACAGGGCTTCGCTTTCATGGACGACTTTGCTGATTTCCGAGATCGGGTTTTCGACTCCGGTACTGGTTTCGGCATGCACGACGGCGACCAGTTTCGGATGCGAGACTCGGCGCAACGCGTCCTGAATCTGGGTGGGATCGATGATCTGTCCCCATTCAGCTTCGACGCGGGTGACATTTGCACCGCAACGTTCAGCGACCTCGGCCATGCGCACGCCGAATGCGCCGTTGATTCCGATGACGACCTGGTCGCCCGGTTCGAGCAGGTTGACGAAGCAGAATTCCATGCCGGCGCTGCCCGTGCCACTCACCGGAAAAGTCATCTCGTTCTTCGTCTGAAATATCGCCCGAAGCATGTCCTTGATCTCCTCTATCATGCCGACGAAGGCGGGATCCAAGTGGCCGATCAGCGGCTGCTTGAGCGCTTCAAGCACCTCCGGATCTGCATTGCTCGGGCCGGGACCGAGGAGCACTCTCTTGGGCGGGACGAATCGGGATGGAGTCGGCATGCGCGCGAGAGAATAGGGGAACGCGAGTCATCAGGAAAAGCAGGAAACTTCTCCGCTGCCGGGCAACGTTTGCCGGCCCGATGGCTGGACACGTCGGTGGGCTTTTGGAAGAGTCCGTGCATGGCTGAGCCAGAACCTGTCCCTGTTCCGGATTACGTGAACGCGGAAATGCGGGAAGTCGTTGGTGCAGAGAATGTTTTGAGCGATCCGGAGCAGTTGGTCGTGTACGAATGTGACGCCTATACGCTGGAGAAAAAGCTGCCAGGTGCGGTCGTGTTGCCGGCGAATGCGGAGGAAGTGGCGAAGATTGTGAAGATCTGCGCACGGGAAAAACTTCCGGTGATTCCCCGTGGCGCGGGTACAAGTCTCAGTGGAACAGTCCTGGCAGCCACGGGTGGGGTGATGATCGGATTATCCCGATTAAACCGGATTCTTGATGTGGATCACCAGAATCGTCGGGCCTTGGTCGAGGCCGGAGTGGTGAATGCGTGGATTACGCAGCGGGTGAAGGACCACGCATTGCTGTATGCGCCGGATCCATCGAGTCAACCGGCTTGCACGATTGGTGGAAACGTGGGAACGAACTCCGGTGGTCCTCATACATTGAAATATGGGGTGACCACCAACCACATACTTGGCTGTGAGGTGGTGTTGCCCGACGGCGACATTGCGTGGTTGGGGGCCGGGCCGGAAGATGGGGATGATGTGGATGGTTACGACTTGCGCGGGGCGTTCATCGGCAGCGAGGGCATGTTTGGGGTCGTGACGAAGGCATTGGTGCGATTGGTGCGGGCACCGGAAGCCTGCAAGACGATGTTGGGGGTGTTCGAAAGCGTGGACGCGGCGAGCCAGACGGTGAGTGATATCATTGGTGCGGGAATCGTGCCGGGGGCGTTGGAGATGATGGATCAACTGATCACGGGAGCGATCGAGCAGGCTTATCATTTCGGATTTCCGTTGGATGCCGGGGCATTGCTGATCGTGGAGTTGGACGGATTGCGTGCGGGGATGGAGGAACAGGCCGACCAGGTGATTGAGATCTGTCGGAAGAACGGCGCGCGGGAAGTGCGCGTTGCCAAGTCCGAACAGGAACGGGCGGATTTGTGGAAGTGCCGCAAGCAGGCCTTTGGCGCGATCGGTCGGTTGAGTCCTAGCTACCTGACCCAGGACGGGGTGGTGCCGCGTTCAAAGCTGCCCGAGATCATGCAATTCATTCTTTCCGTCAGCTCGAAGTATCAGTTGCGAATACCCAATGTGTTCCATGCCGGTGACGGAAACATCCATCCGCTGATCCTCTTCGATGACCGGAAACCGGATGAAGTCGAACGGGCCGTCAAGGCTGGCGAAGATATTCTGGAGAAATGTGTGGAGATGGGCGGCAGTGTGACCGGTGAACACGGCATCGGCATCGAGAAGGTGGAGTTCATGTCCCGACAGTTTTCGGCCGAGACCCTGGACGTGATGAAGAGTCTGCGGGATGTGTTCGATCCGGAACATCGTTGCAATCCCCACAAGATGTTCCCCGGCGGCAAACGTTGCAGCGAGTTCATCGGCAAGAAGCAGATCGCTGCGTAGAGATTGTCGCAACGGTCGCTGCCAGTTCGGTTCAAACGATGGCCACGAGTTCCCGGTGGCCAGTCGCTACATGTGTTTGCGGGACCGCTGCAGGAGTGCGAAGGCGATCGCGGTGAGTGATCCGGTTGCGATTACGATGGTTGCCAACGCATTGAACTCCGGAGGCGGGGTTCCGTGTCCGATCTGCGAATAGAGGAGGATGGGGACGGTCGTGGATTTGCTGCCGGCGGTAGAAAAGCTGATGACGAAGTCGCTGAGACTGAGCGTGAAGGCAAGCAGGCTGCCGGCGAGAATACTAGGTTTGATGAGCGGGATCGTGACCTTGCGGTAGCGCTGACCGGACGATGCTCCAAGATCGGCGGCGGCTTCTTCATAGGTGGCTGCCCAGACTTCCAAACGGGAGCGGACGATGATGGCGACGAACGGCACCTGCACGGTGACATGGGCGCAGATCATCGTGAGCATGCTGCGTTCAAACAAACCGAACTTCTGCCTGAGCACGACGTAGAAGGCGAGGATGGAGACTGCCAGGACCACGTCGGGGACGAAGACCGGCACGTGCAATACCTGATTGAACAGGCGTTTGCCCGGGAACCGATAGCGATTCAGTCCGTAACCCAGCATCGTACCGAGCACGGTGGCGACCGCAGTGCTGCAGACCGCCAGCAGGAAGGTGTTCTTCACGGCGGCGGCCAAGGCGGGATCGTTGAACACGTTGGCGAATGCTTTGAAACTGATTCCGCCTGCGGGGTCCGCCAATGATGCCGAGGCCACGGAGAAAAGCGGCAGGTACAGGAAGATGAACAGCGCTGCTGCAATGGGACCGGTGATCATAAGATACTTTTTCATAGCACGATCGGTTCGCGTTCCTGGCG
>JAYPXF010000193.1:0-7568 GCA_038154405.1 Verrucomicrobiales bacterium
GGCTAGCAGCCGGATGTCTTCCGACGCGTCCTCCGCAACTACGATCGGCAGTCGGGCTTGCCCTTTCTCCGCGACCACGACCGCACGGTTCCGCGGCACGAAGACTACAAAGGCAATCAAGAAGGCAACGCGCATCATCGGATACTGATGACGCCGCACCTCGAAGCGAGAATCAATCTTTTCGAATCCGTAGAAATGACGGAAAGCGCGGCAACCCTTTCTTGGTCAGTCCACGAAACCGATATTCAATCTGCATTCCCACTGCCGGCGGCGACTTCCGTTGATTCCCCTTGAATCTGGTGCCGATCGAAAACTCTCGTCCGTCATCCGTCCGCACGCGCAATGAACCCAACATTCCCTCATATCGGCCTTTACCGGGGTTGTGCCCGATCACCGTGGCAACACCATCACTGTGCGGTTTCACCTTCAGAAGCGTGGCCGAGTATCCCGTTTCATACTCAGATGCCGGTCGTCGGATCATCAAACCCTCACCATTTGCCGCCACCATTTTGTCGCGTCGGGCAATGAGATCTTCCATCCCTTTGCACCTCGTGTGCTGTACGAGTCGTAGATGCACACCGTCTCTGGAAAGCAATTCGCGCAAGGTCTTCAACCGCGTCTCGAACAAACCGGAGACCTTCGGGGCATCGAAGATCATGTACTTCATTCTGCGCCAGCGCTCATCCGGTTTCAATCGACGGGCCACGCTGACGGTCTCCTCGAACCTGCCACGTCCCATCCAGAGCTCGCCGTCCAGCGCCACACCATTCGGCAGTTCCTCGAGGAAATATATGGGCGCGTGAACCTCGTTGCCTCCCCTGCTCCACAGCTTGGAACCATCCCATCGAGCGCGCATACCGTCGTACTTTTCACTGACCCACCAACCGGTCGGATCGACCGAGGGATTCCATTCCCTGGCCAGCAACAGCGTTTGTTCATGACGAACAACACGTTCCGCCGCCGACAGAGACAAAACAACCAGATTGAATGCGAGAATGAGAGTCCCCAACGACCTCAACTCCTTCCCCAACAGAGTCTTCATGAAGCGGAGTGTGTGACGCTTACCATACGCGCGCAATCGAAATCCCCATGGAGGGCATCGCCAGGTCGTGAGCTTGTCGAACCGGCTCCGTCGATGCCGGTCATCGTTCCCGAATTTCCCCGTGCGGACACGGAACCGACAAGGCGGTTTCCTCCATGCTACCCCTCCACGTGTTGCATCGTGATGGTGCGGGAAAGGAATCCGAATTTCTCATACAACACCCGGGCTCCAGGATTCCCGTCTGCCACGTCCACGCGCTTGCGCCACACCCCCATCTGGTCAAACCAATCCATCGCATGCTGTACCAAGGCACAGGCGATGCCCTGGCGTCGAAACTCCGGTGTGACAAACAAGGAATCGATCTGACCGATCGCCGCCACATCGATCTTGCTGACGCAATAACCGACCAATCGCGACTCCGCACTTATCGCGGTTTCAATCCGCAACACGCTTTCCTCTTCGACCTGCAACCATCCCTTCTTGCGTTCCGCAAACTCCATCCCGTCCATCTCATGGGCAAACTTCCATTGCAACGCAGCGTGATGATCGCGCAATTGCTCCCAGAGAAATCGAATCACATCAATCTGGTCGGGCTCGATGACGGTGTAATCGATGCCTGCGGGCATGACGTCTATTTGTCAGCGGTGTTGGAGGGACGGAACTTGATCGCCGGATCATTGGCAACCAACGCCCGATCGGTGCGGTCCAACGGACGGGCGCCGCCATTTGCGATCACCGACTTCTCGACGGACTTCACCGGGAGAATATTGCGCGGCAATTTGCCGACGGGGCGGGAGCTGTTTCCCTGACGGTTCGGATCATGCCTGATCGGCCCGATGTTGTCAGAAGTGTAGATCCGACAATCACCATATTTGTGGTAGACCAGTAAGGTCCGGTCCGGACGCTTGGGCAGCAACGGACTCAGTGGCACCACGTTGCCGACCGCGTTGCCCGCGGAGTTTGCCCGTGCGCGTAGCCCGTACACCGTGAAGTTGCGGACGACGTTGTTGATCAGGTCGAAATTGCGCGTTTCGTGCAACTGCGGGTTCCGCTGTCCCGTATTCGTGAACAGGTTCTGCTCCAAGGTCAGATTGTCCACGCCGAACACCAACATTGCCTTGTCCGTTGCGGCAATGAGACAACGGCGGACAGTGACTCCGTCAGGTCGCTTCAGTGTTTTGTAGTCATGCGAGATATCCAGTGCCCCATCGCCTCCATGGGTGGCCGAACAGTTCTCGATCAGGATGTTCCGGCAGGCTCCGACAATGCGAAAACTGTCATTCTTCGCCCACCGGAAACGCATATGCAGAGTCGTCACATCCCGGGCACCGGTCAACGAAAACGTGCTGTCGCGAACCGTGATACCCGGCGAAGGCGCCGGGACCCGTCAATGAACAGGCCCGTTCCCGTAAACTCCAACAGTTTCTTCAGACGAATCATCCCACCAACCTTGAAAGTGACGTGACGTCCCCCCTTCGAAACCGCATCCCGCAAAGTTCCTTTGCCGCTGTCTTTCAACGAAGTGACGACGAACGGTGTCAGCCGTGCGGCGGTCGCGTTCGCGGCAAACAGGGTGAAGGTGATGGCAATGACAGTTCTCAGCATAATCTTCAGAGCCCCGGGATTACCGGCTGGGTCCAGGCGGTTTCAAGATCACCCTCAGCGATCGGATCCTTCTGCGGTTTGGATGAAATCACCTTGGCCCGCACGAACAACTCATCGCCCTTGAATTCATACTTCGCCCTGCTGCCGGACACTTTCTTCAGCACCGCACCGATATCGTCGCTGTAGCGATGGGTGATGCGCAGTTTCTCCCCGGCGGCATTACGGATAGGTTCGTTCTTCGCATCAAATCCTTTCCGCGTGCCGATGAACTGAATCTCGTAGGTAACACCGGCTTCCGGCTTCACGTTCACCACATAGGATCTCTTGCCAACCTTCACATCGGACAGCACCACTCCGGAACTCGCGTAAAAGTCACCCTTCTTCATTGCATTGATCAAGGCATCGGTCTCCAGACTGGCAGCCCGGACCATCACCCAACCACGCAGCGTGATGCTCTTCTTCACATCACGCGAGTGGTAGTTGTGAGAATCATCCGTCGCCAGTCCGAGCATGAGCGGCAGCTTGAGTTCGGTAAGCCGGCGGGTGTTGATGATGTCCCAGACCTTTTCGGTATTGGCATGCGTCTTGTCACCCCGGTTCATCACCGTTGTAGACCTCGAAGAACTGACCGCCACGAATCCGCATCAGCTCCTCCGCCGTGATCGCCCAGCGAAAGTTGGGATGATTGACATGCGGCAACATCGGTTTGCCGGTCTTCTTTTCCTGCTCGAGAACCAGGTCGATGTTCTTCTGCAACACGTCGACGACGCCTTTGCCGGTGGCGGGCGTGATCTTGTATTGGATGTTGGCCGCGTTCATGTGAATGGGAGCGGTGAGATAGCGAGCGGAGATCTCCTCGCTCTGAATCAGCAGGTAACGACCCGGTTTCTCAATCCTCCCACGATACTCAGCAAGCTGTTTTAGGCGGATGTGCAGCTCGTTCTTGGCGCCGCGCTTCTCCGACACCACCCAATCCGCGCCCCAACGCTGGAGATACTTCTCGTACGCAATGTCACGACTGCGGGTCTTGTTGACCGGCATCCACTTCTCCTCATTGTGAAGAATGTTGTGATCGGTGATGGCCAGGAAGTGATAGCCATTGTTCTTGTAGAATTCCGCGATCATTTCCGGGAAATCATCGCCGTCGCTCCAGAAGGAATGGGTGTGAAGATTTCCCTTCCACCACCGTGCGTCGGCGGCATCGGAAGAAGCGACTCCGAGGAGAGAAACAAAGAGAACGAGAAAGGTCTTTTTCATGCGATCTGTTCGCCATTTGAAAGCCGGTCATGGACGGAGGCAAGGAGCATTTATGGCAATCATCGATGCACCATCACCGTTCAGTTCGTGACATCACCGTGCGCAACAGGTTTCATCTGCCGTCGTGTTTTTTGCCGTCCTGACAACTTTCTTCTTTGCCGTGTCCGCCGTCACCGCGACGCGGACGGCAACGATGTTGGGCGGCAATGAGGCCAATTTCTGGCGGCTGTCACTTTCCACCCTGATGCTGGGCGTCATTGCGCACGCGTGGGGACTTGGATTGGGAGGTGGGGTGTTCGACATCCTGTTGATCAGCGGCATCATCGGCTTCGGTATTGGCGACGTCGCGTTGTTCCAGGCGCTGCCCCGGATCGGATCACGATTGACCGTGATGCTGGTGCACTGCCTCACCGCTCCAATCGCGGCGTTTACCGAATGGGCTTGGATGGGCACGGTGATGACCACCAAGGAAATCGTCTGCGCGGTGGTGATTCTCGGTGGCGTGGCAATCGCCTTGGCACCGAAGGATCATCTGCACATCGAACGGAAGCAGTTCTGGTGGGGAATTCACTGGGCGATCTGGGCGGCCATTGGTCAGGCCGGCGGGGTGGTGTTGAGCCGGAAGGCCTACGAGATCTGCGACCAGAACGGCGTGGAGATCGACGGCATCACGGTTGCCTACCAGCGGGTGATCCCGGGCGCGATCATCGCCGGACTTTGCCTGTTGTTTGTGAAACGCGCCTACCTGTCCGGCTGGACGCGTCCGGAGGCTGCGGAGAACGCCCCCAACCAGCCGTTGCAGGGAGTCGAGAAGTGGCGGAAATCAAGCGGGTGGCTGCTCGTGAACGCTCTCACCGGTGCCACGCTCGGCGTCAGTTGTTACCAATGGGCGCTCAAGATCGAGAGACCCGGAGTGGTACTCCCCATCGTGGCACTCGCTCCGTTGGCAGTGATTCCCATGTCCATGTTCCTGGAAAAAGAAAGGCCCAGCGCCAGGTCACTCATCGGAGGAGCCATCGCCGTGGCGGGAGCCGTCGAACTGGCCCGCGTCATCGGCCAATGAAGTGGGGGGGAACCGGCTCCATCGGTTCCGAACCGGGGGAAATACCTGACGAGAGTTGCGGCATCGACGGAGCGATGTCCTCCGAAAGCTCGCGTTGACAGGGCGGCGAATCGTGAAAGACTCGGCCGTTCGCCGGTAGAAACCCGAACCTCCATCATCCCATGAAAAAGTCCCTTCTCCTCGCCACAGCGGTGACGATGTTTTCATTGTCCGATTCCCGCGCGGAAACCGGCAAGCCCAACATCCTGTTCATTCTCGCCGATGACATGGGCTATGGCGACATGGGTTTCATGGGCAGCAAGCACCTACGCACTCCTCATCTCGACGCGCTGGCGAAGTCCGGTGTTTTCTGCAGCCAGGGATACGTGGCCAGTCCCGTGTGTTCGCCCTCGCGTGCCGGCCTGATCACCGGCCGTGACCCGCGACGTTTTGGCTACGAGGAGAATCTCAACAAGGCGCCACAGAGCTATGACACCCGGCCGGAATTGCTCGGACTGCCACCGGGAGAGCATACCTTGGGTGATCACCTCCGCGCGGCCGGATACTCAACCTGTCTCATTGGAAAATGGCATCTCGGAATCGGTGAAGGATTTCATCCGAACGAACGCGGCTTCGATTATTTCTGTGGCATGCTCACCGGCGGCCACAGTTACTTTCCCGATCCCAACAAGAACAAGCTGGAACGCAATGGTGAACCACTCACAGATTTTTCCAGTCCCTATCTGACCGACTTCTTCACGGATGAAGCGCTCCGGTGGCTGAACGGCCAAGAAAAGAAACCGTGGTTCATGTTCCTCAGTTACAACGCCCCTCATGGCCCGATGCACGCGACTGAAGAAGATCTGAAACTGTTCCCCGACATTGAAGACAAGAAGCGCCGCACCTATACGGCCATGATGTGGGCATTGGACCGCGGGATCGGCAGATTGCAGTCTTGGCTCAAGAAAAGCGGTCTGGCCAAGAACACGCTGATCGTTTTCTTCTCCGACAATGGCGGCGCCACTTCCAATGCCAGCTGGAACGGTCCGTTGAGCGGCACGAAGGGAAACCTGCGTGAAGGCGGCGTTCGTGTGCCCATGTTCTGGAGCTGGCCCGGCACCTTGCCGCCCGGTCGTCAATATGACGCCCCCGCCTCCAGCTTGGACTTGTTACCAACGTTCATGACGGCAGCCGGAGCCGAGCCGCTCCCCTTGCGCAAACCATTGTCTCACGAAGACCGCCGCAACTTCACCCGCGGCGTAAAGAAGTATGGCGCCTACGACGGCATTGATCTTCTTCCCATGCTCAAAGGCGACGTTGCGCCCAAGGAGCGAACACTGTTCTGGCGGCTCCAAGGTCAAGCTGCCGTGCTCAGCGGCAGCGACAAACTCATCCGCCTGTCCCACCGCCCGCCGCAATTGTTTCGGCCAGCGACCGACTTGGCCGAAGCTGAAGATCTTTCGCGCAAGGAGTCCGGAAGGTTCGAATCTCTTTTTCGTCAGCTTGGTGACTGGGAAGCCTCGCTTCCAACCATTCCGCTCTGGGGATCATCCCCGTTCTGGATCGGTGAAAGCGCACGCAACTATGACGAATGGGTGCCGCGGGCCGAGCCCAGGTGACCGATTCCTTCTCAAAACAGCCGACCTGAGGAGGCTCAATCGTTTTCCGAAACGCGTTCAACTTCTGCTGCAGAGGGTATCTGCACAATTCCCTTGTATCCGGCCGACCGAACAACGACCGTCCGCCAATGAAGTTGATTTTCGTTCTGGGCGGCCTGCTTCTTTTCTCCGACGCTACCAAAGCTCAGGATCAAGGGACCAAAGAACAGGTTCCGTCTCTCATCGCCAAGGTACCGGAGAAGTCCGATTTTTTCGGCGAATGGCTGCGGCAGGATGGCACCTATCAACTGACAATCACGAAGGGCAAGGACGGCAAGGTCATCGCCAAGTATTTCAACCCAAACCCCATCAACGTGGAATCGGCCCTGTTTCGCGAAACGGAGAACGGACTTGGCCTCCAGATCGTCCTGCGCGACGAGGGATACCCAGGATCCAACTACCTGCTGCATTTCAATTCCTCCTACCGCATTCTCGTCGGCCGCTATCTCATGGCGCAGTCGGGACAACAGCACGAAGTCTATTTCACGCCAGTGAAAAAACCGTAGGTGCCATATCGATACACTGGGTGGAACTGCACCGCTGTTCCGCGTGCCGCAAACCGGCATCGACGGAGCGATGCCCTCCATAGCCGCGGATCAGGCTGAAAATAATTCATCCGTTCTTTGGTGGCGCAGTTGTCGGGAAACTGCACAATGGTCGGCGTCGAAGCCGTCTGTCGGCAGCTACGCTATTCGAACTATGGCCGCAATCAGCAAAACGGTTGAAAAGGCCCTCAAACAGGCTCCCAAGATTCGGGATGAACTCTCGCAGGCCCGCGAGATCGTTCTGTCTAATCTGGCAATGACCAGCGAGATCCCGGCCCCGACCTTTCACGAAGAGGAGCGGGTTCGGTTCCTGTTGGATCGTTTCCGCGAGTGTGGCCTCGATCACATCTCCAGCGACGAGGCGAACAACGGCTGTGCCGTGCTGACGGGAACCGAGGGCGACAAGAACATCCTCGTGG
>JAYPXF010000193.1:7578-12014 GCA_038154405.1 Verrucomicrobiales bacterium
GGTCTATCCCGTCAGTGTCGACCACACGATCACGGTCGATCAGGAGGCGGTCCATGGCGCGGGCGTCGCGGACAACAGCCTGGGCGTGGCCGTGCTGGCTTCGTTGCCGACCCTGCTTGAGCGACTCGACATTCAACTGAAGTCCAACGTCATTCTGGTCGGCGCATCACGCGGGCTCGGACGCGGCGATCTCGAAGGCATCTCCTTCTTTCTCGAGAATTTCGATCAACCCATCGCCGCCGGCGTCTGTGTCGAAGGCATCGAACTCGGCCGTCTCAGCTTTTCCTCGCTGGGCATGCTCCGCGCCGAGATCACCTGCACGATCGATGACGACGATGATCTGCAGGAGATCGGCACGAGCGGTGCCGTCGGAATTCTCAGCGACATCATCACCCGTATCGCCCAGATTCCCATTCCGCAACGTCCGCGAACCAAGATCATTCTCGGCTCGTGCTCTGCCGGCAAAGGCTACAACACCGTTCCCCGCAGCGGATCCCTGCGATTGGAAGTCCGGAGCGAAAAGACCGGCATGGTCACCAGCATCGAAAACGAACTCGCCGAGATCATCGAGGAGATGGAATCCCTTTCGGGCGCGCGCGTCACCATGGAAACGGTCGCCCGGCGCCGTCCGGGTGGCATCGAATTCGGACATCCGCTGACCACCGGTATTCGCCGGATCATGGATACACTCGACATCGAACCCGAAATCGAGCCCAGCGTGAGCGAATTGTCCGCCCTGATCGCCAAGGATGTTCCCGGCGTCACGCTCGGCATCACGCGCGGCTGCGATTCTCCGGACGAGACTTCCGAATCCATTCTCATTGAACCCATGGCCGCTGGTTTGGCGCAGCTGATCGCGCTGTTGCAGGCCGTTGATGGAGGACTGCTTGATGGCAAACGAAAATAAGACCTGGCTCGAGCGCAACACCTTTCATCATTCGCAGTTCTGGGATCTCCTGAAACTGATCAAGGAGAAGGAAAAGAAGAACCTCCGCATCTCGCTCTGCATCCCGACGCTCAATGAGGAAAAGACCATCGGCAAGGAGATCGTGATCTTCAAATCCGAACTGATGAACCGCTACCCGTTGATCGACGAGTTTGCCGTGATCGATTCCGGATCGAAGGACAAGACCCGCGAAATCGCCTCTGAGTTCGGCGCCGATGTATATCTCGACGAAGACATACTGCCGGAGGTAGGCGACAAAAAGGGCAAAGGCGAGAATCTCTGGAAAGCGATCTACCAGCTGAAGGGCGACATCATCGTCTACGTGGATGCGGACATCAAAAACATCCACCCGCGCTTCGTCTACGGCCTGCTGGGTCCGCTGATCTACAATGACGAGGCACAATACGTGAAGGCGTTTTACGATCGGCCGCTGGCTTTCTCTCAAGGGGTTCGTCCATCCGGCGGCGGACGGGTGACGGAGATTCTGGTTCGCCCCTTGTTCTCGATGTTCTTTCCGGAACTGACCGCCATCATTCAGCCGCTTTCCGGCGAATATGCAGTGCGGCGCGGCGTGCTCGAAAAGATCGCCTTCCCGATCGGCTATGGCGTGGAGACGTCGCACATTCTCGATGTCTACCGCCAATGGGGCATGGAAGCCTTTGCGCAGTGCGACCTCGATCGTCGCGTGCATCGCAACCAGACCACCATTTCGCTCGGCAAGATGTCGTTCGGCATTCTGCAAAGCTTCATGAACCGCATGGAGTCCTTCGGTTACATCAAGGCCCTGCCCGAGATGAACCGCATCTACCGCCATTTCCAGGCGCAGGACGATCAGTACGAACTGAACGAAATCGAAATCAAGGAGGAGGAACGCCCACCCATGATCTCACTGGAGCCTTATCGCAAGCGCTTCGGCATCGAGGACTGATCCGTGCGCGTCGCCGTCATCCATTTTCACCTGCGACGCGGCGGCGTCACCCGGGTCATCGAGACCGCCTGGCGTTCACTTCTCGAGCGCGACATTGAACTGCTCGTCTTCTGCGGCGAGGGATCAACTGAATCGGTCCTCCCTCCTGACGTGGTCAAGGTAGTCCCTGGCCTGGCATACCGGGATGAATTCGACCTGGACAAGGCGCATTCTCTGAAGTCCGAACTGGAGTCCGCAGCCCGCAGCCATTGGGGCGACCTGCCCGATCTTTGGCATGTCCACAATCACAGCCTGGCCAAGAACCTTGAAGTGCCATGGATGGTTTCAGAATGGGCGGCGGAAGGCCAGCGGCTCCTGTTGCAGCCTCACGACTTTGCCGAAGACGGCCGGCCGGCAAACTATTTGAAGCTGCCATCAGAGCTGAAGCAACGACTCTATCCCGTCGGCGCACATGTTCTTTACGGTCTGCTCAATTCACGCGACCGCCTTCATCTCAACGTCGCCGGTGTTCCCAAGGATCGAACCGTTCCTCTGCCCAACGCCGTGGGCTCACTGGACCTGAAGGACGACCCGATTGGTCTGGAATCGCTCAGTGCCGAGCGCCTGATCCTCTACCCCACCCGCGCCATTCGCCGGAAGAATGTCGGGGAACTCCTGCTGCACGCGGCTGTCGCCGATGCCGGAACCGTTTTCGGCTGCACGCTCGCGCCGGAGAATCCGGAGGCCAAAGCGATCTACGAACACTGGACCCGCTTCGCCATGGACAAAGCACTGCCGGTGGAATTCGAAATCGGTCCCCGCACCGGTGCCTCACTTGAATCGATGATGTTGGCTGCCGACTCTCTGATCACCACCAGCGTCGCAGAGGGATTCGGACTGGCGTTCCTGGAACCTTGGTTGGCGCATCGTCCACTCGTCGGCCGCGACCTTCCGGACATCACCGATGATTTCAAGCAGGAGCAACTCAAACTGGATCACCTCTATCGCGAACTCTCCATTCCGCTTGGTTGGTTCAAGGGAGACCTCCGTCCTCAGTTGCGTTCGCGGATGGAGGAATTCACCGCCGCCTATGGCCGCAAACTCTTGGACAACGATTTCAAAGAAGCGTGGAACTGTTGGACGCGCGGTCAGGCCATCGATTTCGGAAAACTGGATGAGCCGACCCAGGAATGGGTCATCACGCGGGTGAAGAATGATCCCGGCGCTGCCGACCTCATCCGCTCGATGCGCCTTCTCGACCGACCGACCGACGACGTCGTCATGCAGAACAACCAAACCGCGCGAAAGCGGTATGGCGCCACCGATTACGGCGCCCGCTTGGAAGACTACTACCAAGATCTCGTCGAAACACCGTCTTCCACAACCTGTGCTTGGCTGGATCCTGAACGACTCCTGGATCGCTTCATCGATCCGGCGAGATTCTGCCTGCTCCGCTCATGAGTGAACCTGATCAGGAAATCCGCGATCTATATCGCTCCCTGAGTTCTCCCCAAGCTCCCTTCCCGACCGAGGTCGAACCGGTCTTGGATCCGCTGCCGGGAATTCGCGCCGTCGTCTTTGATGTCTACGGCACATTGATCTGCTCCGGAGTCGGCGACATCAGTCTGAGCGAAGAAGGAAGCCGGGACGGCATCATCAGGGAGCTCATCGCCGCGCAGGGACTCACTGTCAGAATGGACGGCGATCTGTCAGTCGCCTTCAACGATGCAATCAGGCGTGATCACGCCGATGCGAAGACGAGGGGAACGCAATATCCGGAGGTTGATATCGTGGAAATTTGGAGATCGCTCTTCGCTGAATTCATCGAAGGAAAAATCGACGACCAGCAATTGCGTCAGTTTGCCTGCGAATTCGAATGCCGAGTCAATCCCGTCTGGCCCTATCCCGGTCTCCGAGAGACATTGGATATTCTGCGCTCAAGCGACACACCGCTGGGTATCGTGTCCAACGCACAATTCTATTCCCCCCTGATGATCGAAGCCTTCCTGAATGCCACTTTGTCGGAACTCGGATTCGATGAACAGCTCTTGGTCTGGTCATTCGAGCATCGCTTGGGCAAACCGTCGGTCGAACTCTACCGAGAGCAGGCCCGCCGTTTGGAAACTTTCCACAATCTGCAGCCCTCCGAATGTGTCTACGTCGGCAACGACATGCTCAAGGACATCTGGGCCGCCTCCCAGGTCGGCATCAAGACCGTCCTCTTCGCCGGCGATGAACGCTCCCTGCGCATGCGAGAAACAGATCCTCGATGCAAGGACCTGCAACCAGATCGAATCATCACGAGCCTGGATCAGTTACCCGATCTGCTTGATCAAAGCGACTAACTCCCCCAGCGTCAGCGGATCAATAGATCCGGTGGGGAGAGAGTGCTCGCGAGCCCTGATCAACATCCCGGAGGGGTGACAGGAGCGAATTGTCCTATCGTCCACTTCGGGACTCCGAAGTGGGCTCGCGAGTAAGCTCTCCCCACCGAAGTTCTTGGACCGCTGGCGCTACGGTTGAATGCCAAAGAAACGAATCATCCCGGAGGCCAGTTGAGCGGGCGGCCACCAAGTACATGCA
>JAYPXF010000193.1:12025-13371 GCA_038154405.1 Verrucomicrobiales bacterium
CCTCCATCACGACCATTGTTGATCACCACCCGGTAGCCATTCTCCGCCAAGCCTTCCTGCTTCGCGACATTTGCCGCCGTCAGGAGCAGGTGACCGAGCAACGTCTGGTCATCCGCCTCCGCTTCACCCACCCGCGGGATCGGTTTCTTGGGAATCACCAGCACATGAGTCGGTGCCTGCGGATTGATGTCGCGGAACGCCAACGACAGATCATCTTCATGAACGATGTCCGCCGGTATCTCGCGGGCGATGATCTTTTCAAACAGGGTCTGGCTCATCGATGAATGCTAGTAAATGACAAGCGCACAATCGCTGCGGTCATCCCGCTGCTCCATGCACTCGCGGAGAAAATTGATGATCTGGTCGCTCGGCCCCTGGCATTTCTTGGACCAGCGCTGCGCCCCGATCAGATGTTTCACGCAGCGCCGCAAACCACGCAGACGGATCACCCGCGGCGAACGTTTCAGCAGCTTTCCAAACTCGCGCTTCAACCGGGCGAAGAAGATCAGTTCCGTCGCACTGCCATCTTCCTCTATCAGGTCGGCCAGGTCCGCTTCGAGAATAGTGCAACACCGCCGTCGCGGCCTGCCGCACGAGATTCGGATCGAGATCCTGCACGGCCTCGCCAATCAGCTCGATCGTCACTTCTTCCGCGTCGCACGGAATGAGTTCGCCATCGGATGTCTCAAAAACCAGGGAGTGGGAATGTAGCTGTATCACTTTTGATCTCCAGACGTTTGATGGCTTCCAGAAACTCTTCCACATCCTCGAACCGACGATAGATGCTCGCGTAACGGACATAGGCGACCTTGTCCAAGTCACGTATGCGGGGCATCACCTTCCGGCCGATCTCGTCGGTGGGAACTTCCGAGTCAAATTCGTTCGCAATGTCATCGACCACTTTCGTGATCATTTCGTCCACGTCCTGCGTGCTGACCGGACGTTTCGAGAAAGCTGCCTTCACGCCTTCCAACAGTTTCTCGCGGGAAAATTCTTCGCGACGGCCATCGCGTTTCACGACCATCAACCGGGCTCGTTCTATCTCCTCGTAGGTGGTGAATCGATGTGCACAAGTCGTGCATTCGCGGCGTCGGCGGATCGTTGTGCCTTCCCGCGACGAGCGCGAATCGACAACCTTATCGTCCTGACAACCGCATTTGGGGCAACGCATTGGTAATTCTTATGTAAGCCCAACTTATTGAGGTCGGTTTTCAATAGACCACAACATTCAGTGTCAGCAAGACCAATTCAGCAAAAATTATTAACACTTATGCAGGGCGATTTGTTGGTGATTGACCAAGAGAATCGCTTATGTGTCGCATATGGTATTCCAACAAATGTAGCAG
>JAYPXF010000194.1:0-13228 GCA_038154405.1 Verrucomicrobiales bacterium
GCATGTTGCCGACGAAGACGACGGATTCCTTTTCCTTCAGCGCGATGGGAAGTTTGATCTCCCCCGGCTTGGATTTGGCTTGGGGAGGATTGGCGTATTGCGGCAGATCGCTCTTTGAATTCTTCTTTGGAGCCTTCTTCTTGGCGGTCTTGATGACCTTGGGTTTGGGTTGTCCAGGGAACCCGGTGGAGGTGCTGCTGCCGAGGGCGAAGTGGTAGGGGCTCAATTTGCGATCCTGGAAGTAGTCGACACCATTCCGCGGGCGGATGAATCCATAGGCGGTGGGGTTAAATGCATCCACGTAGTCGACGTTGGCCTGGGTCGGGACCTCAACCTCCAGCAGATGGAATGCGGCGTTCACGACAAGGCGTCGGAGGTCTTCATTTGCGAAGTCGGTGGATGAACCCATCGTGGTGCAGAAGGCTTTACCCTTGGTTTTGCCGTTCGGTGCGACGTATTCGCGCAACCAGGCGATGGGCATCATGGGGTTGTTCTTTTCGCCGTCGATGATCTTGGACTTCGGGTCCAGTGTTTCCGTGACGCCACCCCAAAGGAGGATGGTGGCGTTCTCCTCGTTGACGTGCTTTACGCCGTAAACATCGGATGGGCCGAAGATGTCTTTGACACTGTTCAGGACGGGGTGCTTGGCATTGGGCTTGTTGATGACGCCGCGTGTTCCTTCCTTCTTGTGGCGGCCGTGATGGCTGATCCAGCGCTCTCCGAGAATCTTCAGGCCAAACTGTGACCATGCGAAGTCGCCGGTTTTTCCATTGCCGGTGAAGGCATGGGTGGCGGTGCGGAAGCCGATCACCGGACGGCCGGCATTGAGAAAATCAGCGATGTATTTGTATTCCGAGTCGGTGAGCTTGCGGAAACGTGTGCCGATGATCATCAGGTCGGCTTTCGCCAACTGATCCACGCGCGGCATCGAATGGGAATTGTTTGGGTCAATGAACTTGTTCGACTTGTCGAGAGACGAAATGACGGTGCAGTTGAAGCCGTGTCTCTGGCTGAGAATCTTCGCCAGCATGGGAGCGCTTTCCTCGGATCGATACTCTTCATCCCCCGCGATCAGGACGATGTTCAGATCCTTCCCGGGACCGGATTCACCGGCGAATCTCAAGACTGGTTGGGCGACAGCCGAGGAGGAAAACAGGAGACTGAATACCGCCAGGGCCAATGCAAATGCGTGCAGACGTTTCATAAGGAGTGGGGGAGTGTGGTAAAAGCCGCCCAACTTGCAATTCACAAATCGGATTCGCGCGGACAATGCCGAATAAAGCGCAATGACCTTTCAGTCATTGCGCTGGGAGAAATGAGTCTGTGGTTCGTATCAGGCCGCCGAGATGGCGAGTTCGGTGACGCTTGATTCGTTGATTCGCTCTTCCACTTTCGCCACCGTGTTGTCGACGGAGAGTCCGTATTTGTGGCGGAGATGACCGACGCTGGAGGCGTGTTCAATGAACTGATCGGGCCAGCCAATGCGCTCGACCGGGGTGGTGATTCCCTTGGTGGCGTAGAAATCCACGACGATGCTGCCGTAGCCGCCTTTCAGGACGTGATCTTCCAAGGTGATGATCAGATCAGCTTCTTCAGCGTATTTCTCATGGCAGGCTTCGTCGATGGGTTTCGTGAAGCGGGGGTTGATGACGGCGACATCGAAACCCTTGTCGCGGAGAACATCCGCCGCTGCGACCGCGACGCCGTTCAATTGGCCGAGACCGAACAGGGCAATCTTCTTTTCGCCATTTTCAGCAAAGGCGCTGACGATCTCGGCCTTGCCGATTTCGAGGAGGTCCGGCTGATCCTTGACGGGGACACCTTCGGCCGCCCCCCGAGGGTAGCGGATGGCGGTCGGGTGAGATTGGGCGGCGGCAGTGCGCATCATGTCCGCAAGCTCGTCCTCGTTGCGTGGAGACATGCAGATCATGTTCGGCACGCAATTCATGTAGGCGATGTCAAAGAGACCGTGATGGGTGGGACCGTCATTTGCGGAAAGGCCGGCGCGGTCCATGCAGAAGATGACCGGCAGATCTTGAAGGGCCACATCGTGAACAATACAGTCATAGCCGCGTTGGAGAAAGGTTGAGTAGATCGCGACCACCGGATGGTAGCCCATCGTGGCCATGCCGGCGGCGAACAGCACTGCGTGTTCCTCCGCGATGCCGACATCGAAGTATTGCTCGGGGCGGGATTTCTCCAGGGCCTTGAGTCCGGTGCCGCTGGGCATGGCCGCAGTAATCCCGACGACGGAGGAGTCCTTTTCGCAAAGTTTAACCATCGTGTCACCGAATACGGCTTGGTAGGCGGGCGGAGTACCCGGCTTGGCGGAAGGGGTCTTGCCGGTCTCCGGATCGTAGGGACCAAGGCCATGAAACTTTTCGGGATGTTGCAGCGCGGCATCGTAGCCACGGCCCTTCTGCGTGATCACGTGCAAAACGACGGGGAAGTCGGCAGCCTTGGCGAATTCCAGGGCGGGAATCAGCTCATCAAGATTGTGACCATCAATCGGCCCGATATAGCGAAGATCAAGTTCCTCAAAGAGAACCGGATTGCCGGAGCCGCCACGGCCGTCTTGATCCATGGTCGGTTCGTTCTTCTGCAGACCAAGATCGTGAATGGCACCGCGGACGGCTTCTTCGGCCCGTTGCCCGAGCTTGATCGCCAGGTCGCCCATTGGAAGTTTGCCGATCAATTCCCCGACGTCCTTGTGCAGACGGTTGTAGGTCGGATTGGTGGTGATCTTGTTCAGATAACCGGAAATGGCGCCTACATTCTTGGCAATCGACCACTCGTTGTCGTTGAGGATGCCGATGAATTTCTTGGTGGTGCAGGCGATGTTGTTGAGTCCCTCGAAGGAAACACCGTTGGTCAGCGCGGCGTCGCCGAAGACACAGACGACATTTTCGTCAGACCCGCGTTTGTCGCGTGCCGCACACATGCCGAGGGCTGCGGAAATTGCCGTTCCGGCGTGACCGGCGCCGTAGCAGTCATGCTCGCTTTCCGTACGCAGGGCGAATCCGTTGAGCCCATCGGTGCTGCGCATCGTATGGAAACGGTCCTTACGGCCGGTGAGCAGTTTGTGAACGTAAACCTGATGACTGACATCCCAGACGAACTTGTCTTTGGGAGTGTCGAAGATCTTGTGCATGGCGAGCGTGAGCTCCACCACGCCGAGATTCGGACCGAGATGTCCGCCGGTGACCGCCAGCTTGTCGATGAGTTCCTGGCGGATTTCGCCCGCCAATTCATTCAACTGCTCCTGCGTCAACTTCTTGACGTGGGCCGGGCTGTCCACCATGTCCAAATAACCGCTCATATCCATAAATTAACCGGGCACATGGCCCGGAGTTTCAGAACCGCGCAACCTAAGGATTTTTCGCGGAATGTAAAGCAATGCTTGGCTGGCTGAGGGCTGTAAACTCCCTGCTATGGATGCCATCGGGACCGGCATAAGGCACAAAAAAAACGCCCCGCGTTTTCGCAGGGCGTTTTTGTAGGAATCCTGAGAATATCAGTTGGCGGCCTTTTCGGTCTTCTTGCCGGCGCTCTTCCAGCCGCTGATACCGGCGGAGAGATGCTTCACGTTGGTGTAGCCGGCCTTTTCAGCGACCTTGGCGGCACGCTGGTAGGCGCGGCAGCTCGGGCCACCGCAGTAAGCCACGATGAGGGCATCCTTGTCCTTCGGCAGCTTGCTCTTCAGATCCTTGTTGAAGGCGATGGCTCCGGGGATGTGTCCGCGGGCGTAGGAGTTGGCACCGTTCACGTCAATGAGGGTGACCTTGCCGGCCTTGATCTTGGCTTCCAGTTCGTCGACGGAGATGTCGGGGAACTCACCGGCGATTGCGCTGGTGGCGGTGAGCATGACGGCGGTCGCGAGTGCGAGGAGTTTCTTCATATCTGGTGTTTGTGTGTTCTGTTAGTTTCGATCTACCCGGCCCAGTTGGGGCGATGACATCATCGCGTGCCGGGATTCGTATGCCTTTTGAAGCACGACCGGCCCGGTTTATTCCAGAATTCTTTCTGTCTTTTTTGTGCCGGAACGCCGGTGTGATGCCTGTCGGAGGGAAAATCGTGCCGGGATTTTCCGTAGGGTTACGGGTAACCAAATCGCCAAAAAGGGCTGTAAATATTCGGTCGATGCGTAAATTATCGCACCCGGGCCAAATATGAAACCAGCAATCCAAACCTTTCTCAGTTTCAGATCCCTAGTGTTCACGATGCTCGTTGTGTCCTTCCTGACCGGTTGTGTGTCACGACGAAATCCGAACTATTCCTTCGGAAATCGCTGGGCCGGTCGGGTTGAACGTGCCCGGGATGCGCATCCCAATGATCGCCGACCGCAGCCACCACCGGTGAACCAGATTCCGGCCCCGTCCCCTTATGTGCCACCGGAGCCGATTCCCGCCCCGGTCACGCCGCCCGTAATGACAGGAAATTCCACGGAGATCCGCACGGACAATGTGTGGGTGACGAAGACCATCGCCGCGCGTGGGTCGATGGGGGCTGATTTGAAGAGTCACCTGGTGTTGACCCCGTTGCGGCATATTGGCGAGGTGGACCTCAACGTGTATGTGCCGGACAACGCGACCTTTGTTAAAGCCGATCCACCACCAACGACAGTGACGGGACGCAAGTTGACCTGGAGTTGGTTCGAACTGAAGCAGGATGAAGTTCAGAAGATCACGGTGTGTCTGAGGCCGAACGGAGAGGGCAGTGTGCGCAGTTGCGTCACCGTTCATGCATTGCCAATGGGCTGTGTTCTGGCAGAGATCGGATCACCACGTTTGTCCATTCAAAAGACCGGCCCGCCGACGGCGAACTTTGGTCAACCGGTCACCTACAGCATCAATGTGTCCAATACCGGCAACTCGGTGGCGGAGAACGTGATCGTCACCGATTACATTCCGGTGGGCATGAAACACGCGAGTGGACAGCAGCAGGTTTCCATGACCCTCGGCAATCTTGAACCCGAGCAATCTCGTTCGACGCAGATCACTCTCACCGCACAACAACGTGGCGAGTTCACGAACCGTGCTGAAGCCCGTTCGTCCAACGCCGGATCCGTGTCCGATACGGCTGTCACCCGCGTGGTGCAGAGCGGCGTGAAGATCGACAAGACCGGTCCGCCGCAACAGTTCCTCGGCAAGTCCGCGAATTACCAGATCACCGTAAGGAACACGGGTGACACCACGTTGAATGGAGTCACCGTGACGGACATTGCTCCAAACAACACCCGCATCACCAGTGCATCGGGTGGACAGGTTTCCGGCAATCAGGCGACTTGGAGTGTTGGTGCCTTGGGAGCGGGCCAGAGCAGGACCTTGAGTCTGGCGCTCGCCGCCCGTCAAGCGGGTACGACCGTCAACAATGCGACGGTCTCAACAGCTGAGGGCCTGACCGATTCTGCGCAGGCGCAGACGCTGTGGCGTGGTTTTGCGGCGGTGCTCGTCGAGATGGTGGACAATCCCGATCCGCTGTTGGTTGGCGACTCGACCACCTACACCATTCGCGTGACGAATCAAGGCACGGCGCCGGATAGCAACGTGCAGGTGCGGGTTCAGTTCCCGGATAACATCCAGCCGGTTTCCGCCAGTGGCGTGACCCAAGGCCAGGTGCAGGGCAACCAGGTGGTCTTCGGAGCCTTGGGAACGATCGCCCCCAAGCAGGTGGCGACCTGGACCATTCAGGCCAAGGCAACCGGTCAAGGTGACGGCCGCGTGAATGCCTTCGTTGATTCCGCGATCCTCAAGGGCCGTCCGGTCACCGAGGTGGAATCGACCCAGGTCTACTAAGTCCGAAGAATTCAGGGAGCCCGGTTGTCGCAAGGCAGCCGGGCTTTTTGGGTATGTGGACCAGGCGAAATCGCGTGGCAATGCTGATTGCCGATGAGATCCTTCAAGATTCTCTGATATTGGTGGAATGGGGAAATCAACAAGCTCAAGCGCAACACCAAAATCCTGCTGATCTGCTTCTGTCTTCTGGCAGGTGTGGCGACCGTGCTGCTGTTCAACGTCCGGATTCGCGCGGAGGCAGGGCTGGAGGAAACACGCAGGCGATTGATGTCGGGAGGTGGATCCTTTGATTTTGCCGTTCTGTATCCGGAGCCACCCGCTGCTGTTTCAATCGGTGGCGCGCATCCATGTCGGTCACCAATCTGGACGGAGAACTGAGATCCGCCCCGATGCAATTGGTCGACCGGGGGGCTGCGATTGTGCTCGCCAAGTTGTCGTAGTGGCCGATCGCTTGGATGGATCGCAATCCGGTTCGTTACGCGGTGGAGAATGTGGATGAGTTTCGGCTCTGGTCGGTTGGCAAAGACGGTGTGGATGATGGTGGAGTGGCGCCGGTGAACAACAGCGGACCGCTCTACGGAATAGACATGGTCTGGCCAATGCCGGCAACGGCAGAACAGGTGCGGAAGAAGCGGGAGGAATTGGAACGCGAACGTGCGGCCGGGATTCCGTGAATGACAATGGAAGGCATCGCTCCGTCGATGCCGGCCTGAAGTCAGCGATTCTGGTCTGACGCGGAACCGACCGAGCGGCTCGGCCCAGTGTCGGCAATTGCACACGGCGCGAGGATCGCATCCGTCATGCCGTGGATGATCTTTTTGTCGGCGGGGCAAACGGTGGCAAGGATGCCGCCGAGCTGGGTGCGGGCGCGGTCCCAATCGCCGGTCACGAAGTAGTAGGGGCAGAGACGGACGCGGCCCTGCATTTCATGCAAGGTGTCAGATTCAAAATCATACCATTGTGCGGACACTGAGCGTGGTTTGTGGTAGCGCTGAAGAACATAGGGAGTGGATTCAAAATCATTCAGCGCATGGTCGACGGCTTCGCTCCATTCGGAGACGGATAAATCGGATCCATAGTGGACACCACGCGCGCCCCACGCCTGTTCAGAGAAGCCGGATACCTTGAGAATGAGATTCCGCTGTTTCTGGGAGAGTTCCTTCAACTGATTCCAATCAGTCAGGTCCAATCCGGGGATCGCGCTGTGCGGGGGCAGGGGGGAGGGATCGACGACCCAGGACTGGGGGACATGTTTCAACATGCAGTTGAAGAAAGCTTCGCCGAGTTCCCGATGCCAGTAGTCACGCAGATTGCGGTTCCATAGGAGGGCGAACAGCATTTTCTCCTCAAGGATCGGCTTTGGCGGCGGGGTGAGCTGAACATCCTTCTTCAGTGCCGCAGCGATCAGGTCCTTGCTGCATTCCACATTCGCCAGATCAAACAACTCGAAGAAGCGGTAAACCGAATCGCCTTCACGGAAATCGGAGAAGGTGGAGTCGTGAACCTGAAAGCGGTCTTCGTCGATCTCGGCGGCTAACCACTCCATTTCGGGGCGGTAGGTCGCGGATTCCTCGGACACGATGAGATGGACTTCGGGGGCGTCACCAAAGATGGAATCGAAGCCGTCGATCATGCCATTGGCACCGCCGACGATGTCGGTGTTTTCTCCGATGGAATCGTAAACTTGCCCAAGCGCGCCGGTGAGGCCAATGCCTCCCGGCACACTGTCGAGTTCCGTGATGCTGAAGCCGTCTTCAGTGAGGAGAACATCCGGGCGGATGACGCGGGGGATGTCATTCTTCAGGGCAGGATGCCGCTGCGCGTTGATGAGAGAATCCGGTTTTCCCTGATCAAGCCATCTGGCGCTCCAGGACGGCGCCTTGCCTTCCGCGCTGCGACGATAGAGCAGGTTGGTGGCTTGGTAGAACTTGTGCAGAACGCGGCCGAGAAACTCGAGATCTTTCAGCAGCTTCTTGTCGATCGGAAACGGGGTGGGGGAGATGCGCCATTCGCGATTGGCGAAAAGTGCGTCCTCCGGCAGGCCACTGCGGACAGCGTGGGCCAAGGCGGCCGGATCACTGGCGGCGGCAGTCGTCATTCGCGAACCTGACCGTTGCCGGTTACCTGCCATTTGTAGGTGGTCAATTCTTCGAGTCCCATCGGACCGCGGGCACCAATCTTGTCCGTGCTGATGCCGATCTCCGCCCCCATGCCGAACTGTTGTCCGTCGGTATAGCGGGTTGAGGCGTTCCAGTAGACCGCCGAAGAGTCCACTTCGGCCTGGAACTGCCGTGCCGTTTGTTCATTGGCCGTGACGATGCAATCCGAATGGCCGGAGCCGAATTGGTTGATGTGATCGATCGCGCCGTCGACGCCGTTCACGACCTTTACGGCGAGAACAAGATCGAGATATTCCTCCGGCCAGTCGGCGTCGGTCGCCGCCGTGATGTTTGCGGGCGTATCAGCCCTTGAAAGAATCTCGCGACTTGCCTCATCCGCCCGAAGCTCGACGTTCTGTTCCGCCAATGCGGTGGCGGCTTGGGGCAGGAATTCCTCAGCGATTGTCTTGTCGACTACCAGGGTCTCGATGGCATTGCACACGCCCGGCCGTTGGCATTTGGAATTCACGGTGATGGCGGTGGCCATGTCCGTGTCGGCTTCGCCATCGACATAGACGTGGCAGACGCCCTTGTAATGCTTGATGACCGGGATGCGGGACGCCTCGGCGACCGCGCGAATCAGACCTTCGCCGCCGCGAGGCATGCAGAGGTCAATGTGTTCGGTCAAGGAAAGCAGTATGGGGACGGCTTCCCGGTCGGTGGTCGGGACCACCTGGATGGCTTCCGTGGGAAAGTTCGCGACCGCCTCCTGAGCGGCATTGACCATGATGGAGGCAATGGCCTGATTTGAATGGATGGCTTCTTTGCCACCACGAAGGATGACCGCGTTGCCGGACTTGAGACAAAGACTGGCGGCGTCGGCGGTGACGTTCGGGCGGCTCTCGTAGATGATGAGGATGACTCCGATTGGCACGGCGATCTTTTTGAGTTCGAGTCCGTTGGGTCGGGTGCGTTCGTCGAGGATGCGGCCGGTCGGATCGGGCAGTTCGGCGACTTCGCGCAGTCCTTGGGCCATGCCTTCGATGCGTTGGTCGGTCAGTTCCAAACGGTCGATCATGGCTTTGGAAAGTCCCATCTCTTTGGCCGTTTCGAGATCTTTGGCATTGGCCGCCTGGATCGATTCCGCCGACTTCATAAGAGCGTCTGCCATCGCGTTGAGGCAGTCATTCTTTTCGGCGGTGGAAAGACGGTTCAGTTCGCGTGCGGCGCTGCGTGCCGTGCGTCCGATCTCCGTCATTTGCTCGGTCAAATTCATGGCGGGAGACGATAGTGCATCTGGGCAAAAGGAAAAGAGGTTCTTCGATTCCGGTGAAACGAGGTAAGAAATGTTGGCTGCCGCTTTGTGCTCGCTGATAGGTTTTGCACGTGGCCGATTTGGGCTTCTATTTCGAACGTTTCGGATCCGGGATTTTCCTGGATCTAAAGCCGCCGGCGGATGATCTCTCGATGGTGGTGGTTATTCCGTGTCGTGATGAGCCGGATCTGGTGGCGAGTTTGCGATCGTTGCACGAGTGCGAGGCGATCGTGGGCGGGTGTGAGGTCATCGTGGTTGTCAATGATGTGGTTGAAGGAGACGCGGGGGCTGCCAACGCAGCCAGTGTCTCGTCGGCTTGCGCCTGGTTTGAGGCGTTGGAGGAGCCGGGATTCGTTCTGCACGTGGTAAATGTGGCGCTTCCGAAGAAGAAGGCAGGTGTCGGCTTGGCGAGAAAGGTGGGGATGGATGAAGCAGTGCGACGGGTGGCGCAGGTGGGGAGATTGAATGCGGGAGTGGTCGCCTGCTTTGACGCGGACTGTCGGTGTGATCCCGGGTTGCTCGTGGAGATGGAGAATTTGTTCCGGAAACGCCCGGAGATGCCGGGTTGCAGTGTTCGATTCGAGCATCCGCTGGATGCGGAGAATTCAGAGGCGATCATTCTCTACGAACTGCATCTGCGCTACTACATCGAGGCCTGTCGCTATTCCGGACATCCGTTTGCGTTTCATGCGGTTGGTTCGAGCATGGCGGTACGGGCCGAAGCGTATGTCGCTCAAGGCGGAATGAACCAACGGCAGGCCGGGGAAGATTTCTATTTTCTGCAGAAGATCATTTCCTTGGGCAACTTCGGTGAGCTGAATTCCACGCGGGTGATTCCTTCGCCTCGGGTTTCGGATCGCGTGCCGTTCGGTACGGGGAGAGCGGTGGGGGAGTTCCTGCAAGGAAAAGGGGGGCGCATGGAATCATATCCGTTCGAGGCGTTTGAGGATCTGAAGATATTTTTCGGTCAGATTTGTGAGAAGAACGACACGGTGGAAGGCGGACTGGCGGAACCGTTGCAGGGTTTCCTCGGTAGGATTGGGTTTGCAGAAGCGCTGCGAGACATTCGTTCGCAGACGACCAGCGATGTCGCATTCCGCAAACGGTTCTTTCGCTGGTTCGATGCCTTCAAGCTGATGAAATTTGTTCATCATGCGAGGGACCATTCCTATGGGGCGCCGGACGTGGTGGATGTCGCGCGGAGGCTCTGGGCGCTCCTTACGGACGAATCAGTGTCGAACGATCCGAGGCAGTTGCTGGAGAGATTTCGCGAGCGGCAGTGCAAGGGCTGGCGGTCACCCCTTGAGTGAAGACTTGATTTTCTCCGGCGGCACAATCACTTCCAAGGTCATTCCCGGGAGGAACTCTTCCGGCAGATCTTTGAGTTTCCGATCATCCTCAATCATCTTCACTTCGTAGCCATGCTTGTCCGCCAGTTGGCGCAGTGTCTTGATGCTGCTGACACTTCCGTAGGCGAGGAGCACACGCCCACCGGGATTCAGGTGACGGGGCAATCCCACCATCAATGTCTTGAGGAGTTCGAAACCCGGATCGTACAGGGCGAACTCAAAGTTGTTCTTGGGTTTCTGGTCGACCCAAGGGGGATTGGAAACGATTAGATCGAAACGCTCCTTCTTGCCGATGACGGCGAATGCTCCGGAATTGGTCTTGGAGACCAGGCGACAATCGAATTTCGTCTTCCAGCCGTGGCGCTCGGCGTTGTACCTGGCGCAGGCGGCGGCTGAGGGATTGATGTCCGTGCCCACCACCGAGGTCGCGCCGTGAGCCAGGGAGCAGAGGGAGAGCAGTCCGGTGCCTACGCCGATTTCCAGCACTTTCTTCCCCTTGGCGACATGATTGGTGCGGATCTGGCCTCGCAATGACGGCGTATCGCGCGGGTCCCAGAACACGGAGTCGAACTGCGCCACTGACCATCGCAGGTCCTCAATGCTCCGCCACGCGACAATCTCGTGAGGCTTTGGCGGTGGTTTGTAGACCATGATCCCCAGTGGCGCGGCGTCGATTCTTGGCAAAATGGTGAGCAACCCGATCATCAGGATCAGGAAAAACACCGGGGATTTAGGCCGATTCATGTGCGAATCATTCGCCCATGGACGGAAAAGGTCAAAGCGGATTTGGTCCGGTGAGTAAATTCCGTTTCTATTTTTCGAAGCGCCTGAAATAATGCCGCTTTAAATGGCAACGGTGGGATCATTGCCAGACACGGACGACGGGGATGAGATCGGCCAGGGCAGGTCGGTCGGTTTGCCGGCGACGCTTGCTGCTGTGCTGGGCGTGGTCATCAGCCTGGTCATCGGGTGGCTGGCATCTGCGGAGCATCGAGACGGACTGGATCGGGCCCTCCAGCGTCAGATGGACGGGGCGATTTCGCGGCTGCAGGAGGACTATCTGGTCAATCAGGAGACGTTGTTTGCCATCGGGAGTTTCTTCAATGCCTCGCAGGACGTGTCGCGCCGGGAATTCCGAAGTTTCGTTGGGCGAACCTTCGAGCAGGAGGGGGTGGTGACCGGGCTGGGATGGATTCCGTTGGTATCGGGAGAAGATCGGGATGCCCTGACCAAGCGCGCGCGGACCGATGGTCTCAGCGATTTCCAATTCCAGGAGTGGAACCAGTCGCGGAAATTCATCACGGCGCGCAAGCGCAAGCAATATGCTCCGATCTATTTCGCCGAGCCGATCGAGGCCTATCATGACGTGCTTGGATTCGATCTGCTGATGCATGAACCCCGCAAGGTGGCATTGGAGAAAGCCATGGATCTTGGACTACCGGTGGCCACGGATCCGGTGCGCACGGTCAGCAACGGTGAATGCGAAACGGCCCTCATTATCTACCTGCCCGTCTACTCCACGAATCAGCCACCGTCGGATGTTGATGGCCGCCGCAGATCGATCCGTGGATTCCTGAGCAGCAAGATCAACCTTCGTCGGTTGGTTTCACACGCGGTAGAAGAGCTGGAACCGGGGGTGGTGTGGGAACTGCGAGAAGCGGGTGAAGCGAGCGACGCTGCAGTCTACCAGCACGGCGAAGAACCCTCGGCCGGCGAACGGAGACTTGCCGTGGAACGGGATTTGCAGCTGGGAAATCGCAACTGGGTGATGTCCTTCATTCCGACCGACGAATTCTATTCCAGCCGCCCAAACACCAAGGTGTGGCTGGCGCTGTGTGTGTGTCTCGCGTTCACCACGGTGGTGTGTGCATGGATCTATTCGATGTCGAGTCGGCAGGTGCGGGTGGAAGGACTCGTGAACGATCGCACGTCGGAACTTGTCATTGCGAATGCCGCATTGAAACAGGAGAACAAGGAACGGAGGTCAGCCGAGAAGCTCATCGCGCAGAAAACGTCCGAGCTGGAGGAAGCCAACAAGGAACTGGAATCGTTCTCGTACTCGATCTCACATGATCTGCGGGCGCCGCTGCGCGCGATCATCGGGTTCACCGGATTCGTGCTGAAGAACAACAGCGACGTGCTGCCGGAAGCCGCCTTGAACCAGTTGGACCAGGTGAAGAAGGGCGGGGAACGGATGAATGAACTGATCGACGGTCTGCTGGAGTTTTTCCGGGTGCAACGGTCGGCGATCAAACCGCGCAACTGCAATTTCGGTGAGATGGCCCGTGCCATCATGAACGAACTCCTGACGACTATGCCGGAACGTCGGGTTGACGTGATCTGGGGCAGACTGCCGTCGGCTTTTGTCGATCCGACCCTGTTGCGGCAGGTGTGGCAGAACCTGATTTCGAACGCCCTCAAGTACTCGGGTAAGAAGGGCAACGCGATGATCGAGATCAGTTCCAAGACGGAAGGGGGGGAGACCGTGTATTACGTGAAGGACAACGGTGCCGGCTTCGACATGAAGCAGTACGACCGGCTTTTCGGCGTGTTTCAGCGGATGCACGCCCAGAGTCAGTTCGAAGGAACCGGCATCGGGCTGGCGACGGTTCACAAGATTGTGCAGCGACACGGCGGGCGCATCTGGGCCGAGTCGGCGGTGGATGAAGG
>JAYPXF010000195.1:0-13052 GCA_038154405.1 Verrucomicrobiales bacterium
TTCCCGGGATGACCCGCGCCGGTTCGCAGACCAAGGCGATGGTCGAACACGTGGATTTCTTCCCGACTCTGGCCGAACTCTGTTCGGTGAAAGACCCCGCCGATCTTCAAGGCCGTAGCTTCGCCTCCGTTCTGAAAGATCCGACCCGATCACATCGCGAAGACGTCTACACCGTCGTCGCTCGCCAAACCCGCCTGGGCCGCGCCATCCGCACCGAACGCTGGCGATTCGCCGATTGGGAAAGCCCCGGTCAATTCGAACTCTACGACCTGAAGAACGATCCGCGCGAACTCACCAACCTCATCAAGAACCGCGAGCACGCCAAAATCGTCGCGCAAATGAAGAAACGCCTCGCCACCAGAAAAGGTGAAGCTGCCAGTCGTCGACAAATCGTGGACTGATGGTCCCGTGAACGCCTGAATAGTTAACGCCGCGAGGGCACAAGGCCCTGAATTCGGAGACTAGTTCGTACCGGGTGTCTTGGAATGCGCCTGCTGCGGGAAGTCGAAGGTCAACACGAGCGGTTCAGATCCCGTGTTCTCGATTTCGACACCGCCGTTGTTCAGCGCCGACTGGGTAATGAAGCCGATCTCGGGATAGATTTCGCCGAGCTTCATGTCCTGGTGGTAGTTCACCTCGAGTTTTCCAACCCGGCCGCTGCCGCCGTTCGTGTGGAACAGCGCGGGGCTCTCCGGGCGGAAATTCGTCTTGCCGCCGGGCGCCACGATGAGGCGGAGAATGGAGCACTTCTGGTCGCCGAGGAAATCACCATAGACAATCCACTTGGCATCCACCCCGTCGCCGGCGAATTCTTCGGCGGTGATGGCCGGGCGGGAATTCTTCCGCACGAAGTCCGGATCCTGATTCGCGGCGAAGTCGAAGGTGTCCACCAGGAACTCCCAGTCTTCGTGCTTGTCCTTCGGATAGTCCTCTTCCCGACAGGCATAGAACGCGTCGGCGGCTCCGATGCGTCCATCCAGCGTCAGATCCTCGGCCAGGAAATGCTCGTCCATCGTCACGTGCAACTCGTGCGTGCAAAGATCGGTCGGCGAATGCAGCACGCCGTTCGGCATCACGAAGCCGTTGTCAATGTGCATCATCGTGTGCGGCGACAGATGCCGAACCCCGTTGTACTCGCCCTGCCCCCAACCCTTCATGCAGGCGAGGAACTCGTCCTTTGTCACGGACGGGTAGAGCCCCATCGCCGTGGTGTGATAATGCGACGGGCTGACGCCGGGATTGTCGTACGAATTGATGTCATACACCTCCCACTTGGCCCAGTGAAGGTGATGTGGAATAGGATTCAGATTGTCAAATTTCTTCGAGACGATCGGCCAGGTCGGATCTCCGTACAGCGATTTCGAAAAAGCGGTCATCTTCTCACCGATGACCGCTTCCGGATTGGCGGTGATCAGATCCTGCAGCGAGATGACCTGGCCATTCGGCGTGAGAACGTGCGATTCACCTTCGCGAAACGGCGCCTTGTTCGTGCGGTTGTCGATGACCCCGGTCACGATGGGAACCGTGCAGCACATCCAGAGCTCATCGAGCCCGGTCCCGCCCATGTAGTCCGGATAATACGATTCGGCCGCCAGGCGAATTCGTTTCCCGGGCGTACAGAATGTCCGGCCGGCGTAACGGTGCAAAAGTTGCAACACCCCGCCATTCTGGTTCAGGCAATCATCGAGAACGGAATCCGGTCCGGCGGCGGCTCCGTCTATCACATCTTGTTGGGGATACTCGTGGAGTTTTTCCGGGAGAATTGACATGGGCGCGAATCTTAGGTGAGTTTGCGCGGACTCGTCAATTCGCGCCGTGATTCGGTTGGGAACCGGGGCTAATCCGATGACCGCCGGAAAAACCACAGCTCGCGAAAGGGAAGGCACCCGCGTTACGGTCAACGCATCACCTTGAAATCCATTTCCAAATCGACGAATCAAACCCGCCTTTCGAGACGACGTTTCGTGGCCGCCTCTGCCGCTGCAACCGTCGCCGTTCCGAATTGCCTGCTCGGCGCGGGGGAAGTTGGGTCGGTTGGTCCGGTGTTGGGGCACATCGACGAGAACCGTCTGTTTTGTTTCATCCGCCCCTCCCACGAGGGTGGTGTCAGGCTGAAGGTAACGGACACGACGAGCGGCAAGGTGGTGGCGACGCTTCGCGCCCAAGCCAAGGTTGAGAACGATCTCTGCACTCGCTTCGAAGTCAAAGGACTCACTCCTGACCGCGCGTATCGCGGCGAGTTTTTCAACGAAACGGGGCACCCACTCTTCGCCGGAGCCGAATTTCGCGCTCGCACTCCGGCGGCCCCTGGTAAAGAGGAGACAACCATCCTCGGACTCGGTTCTTGTATCTCATCGACCAAGTTCAATGAAATCTGGCAACAGATCGCCGCGCAGAAGATCGAGGGATTCTGCCTCCTCGGCGACAGCCCCTACATCGACCGTAGCGCACTCTCCAGAAATCGCGCTGCTCGCCGGGAATTTTGGGGGACGCTGCCGGCCTTGGGCGACCTCGCGAAGTCCATCCCCTTCTGGAGCACTTGGGACGATCATGATTTTGGCAAGAACGACTCCGACGGCCGGGTCGCCGGCAAGGAGAATATTCGCCAAGCGTTTCTGGAATACAGTGCGCTCGCCAACTATGGCGAACAGAACGAAGGCATTTATACGCGATTCCGACGTGGCCCGGTCGAAGTCTGGATGATCGACGATCGTTGGTTTTCCCAAACCGCCACTTCCTGGGCTGACCCGGACAAAACGACCTGCCTCGGACGGCGACAATGGGAGTGGCTCCAGCGCACCCTCAAGGCATCAACCGCGCCCTTCAAGCTGCTCTGCACCGGCATGGTGTGGTATCACAAAGGCAACACGGAGAAGGATCACTGGGAAACCTACGCGGTCGAGCGCGAAGCATTGTTTGCGTTCATCCGGAAAGAAAAGATCCCCGGCGTTATGTTGGTGTCCGGTGACATTCACGTCAGTCGCCATCACGACTACGGCAGCGAACGGCTCGGCTATCCGCTGCACGAATGCGTCGTCTCGCCGATGCATGAGCGCGTCATCCCCAGCCTCGACGTGAAACATCCCGCGCGTGTCTGGAGCCTCCCGGCGCCAAACGTGTTTCTGAAAGTCGAGGCCACGCCCAAGAATCTGACCGCGCGTTGGCTCAACGTGAAGGGAGCGCAAATCTACACGTTCAGTGTATCGAGCAAATCTCTCACCGGGAAATGAAACTGATTCGTCAAACACGATTGATTCCGCTCCTGTCTGTTCTGGTACTCGCGCCGCTGGCCGCACGGAGCGCCGGCATCGAGCAAATCTGGCTGGGGCATCGCTCGCACGATCCCGGTAAACTCGTGGTTAACTGGATGTCGAAAGAGCCGGGTGATTCGGTCGTTCGTTTTGGTAGAAGGGCGGATTACGGACGAGAAGTTCGCGTCGCCGGCAACACGACGATCCACCATGTCGAAATTCCAATCGAGGAGTCAGATGGCATTTATCACTACTCCGTCCACACCGGCAATCAGTCGTCGAAGGACTTCACCTTCAAGGCGTATCCGAAAGACGAACTGAGAGTCGCCGTCGCCGCCGACTGGCAAGGCCTGCCAGATCTGGCTGCCATCAAGAAGGATGACGTGCATCTATTACTTACTGCGGGCGACAACATTTCCAATACGCATCACCTTTGCGGTCCCAGCAACAAGGCCTGCGTAAAGCCCTACGCCCGACTGATCGACCGCTACCCCAAGTTGTTCCGCTCGGTGCCTTTCATGCCCGTGCTGGGCAACCATGACAAAGAGATGAGGCCACGGGGCAAGCGGCCACCCGAACTACCGGTGTACGACATCGACGCCACGGCCTTCCGCCGATTCTTCGAGCTGCCGGGTGATGAATGGAAATGGCATTTCGAAGTACCAGGTTTCGACGTTCGCTTTGTCGCGCTCGATCTGCATCACATTTCGGATTTTGGCACCACCTGGCAGGCCTGCCATCCGTTCGACAAGGATTCCGAACAATTCCGGTGGTACGACCGCCTGATGAGCAGCAAGGCGCAGAAGTTCGTCGTAACCCTCTACAACGAGCGGAATGGTTCGATGCGCGCTCAAGCGCGGGGAGAATGGCACTCCATGTTCAGCAAAGGGACGATCGCCATCACGGGCTTCGGCTACTACGCTGAACGTGCTGACGTCGGCGGCTTCACCTACTACAACACTTCCCTCAGCGGCAAAGGTAACCAGTATCCGGACTCCCAGTCGGCGTTTCTGAAAGGAGCCGACAGTTACATCCTGCTGACACTTACGAAGAAACCGGCGAGGATGGTGGTCGAGATCAAGGGACTGGATGGAACGGCACTGGACCGAAAGGTCTATCAATAAACCCCTCACCGCCGATCCCGTTTCTCCTCCTGCGCCTTTTCGGAACGACGCAAATAGTCGGTGTGCGGGATGAGTTCGTATTTCTTGATCAGACTCTCCAAGGTCAGTTGCGGGTCGTGGGATTCCAGGGTGATGAGCGCGTCGTCATGGAACCATCGGACGCGCACGCGCCGGCCATGATCGCGTTCGATGGCGCGCATCTTGTGGACGTTGAAATCGGTTTCGAACAGGCGCTTGCCGACGGGGAGAACGGCCTGCGCCCAAGGACGGTAATGGCCGCTTTGGTCAATCGGGTCACCGGTGATGTCGTAGATGGCGGCATTGCGGTTCTTGGTGGCGCTGACGATGAAACATTGGTTCTGCCAGGCGAGCGAACGGAGTTGGCGTGCGGCGGGATAGGCACTGGGAAAGAAGATGATCTTCGCGCCTTGATCCCGGAGAGTGCGCCATTGTTCTGTCCAGTTGACATCGAAGCAGATCTGAATCCCGATCTTGCCGAATTCGGTTTCAAAGACGGGCGGCTGATCGGTTCCGGGGCAGACTAGTTTCTTCAGTTCGTTCTCGGTGGGCCGGATCTTGTCGTAGCGTCCAACGATCTTTCCGGCTCGGTTCAGGACGACGGCGGAGTTGTAGATCTCGCCTTCGAGACGCGTGGTCAGCGGGCAGATGACCCAGCAACGATGCTGGCGCGCCCAGTCCGCGAGACGATCCGTGGTGGGACCCGGAACCGGTTCGGCTTCGCCGCGAGAGAAGGTCTCGGGCAGGCAGACGATGTCGGGACGATAGGCCTTGGCGGCCGCGCTGAGACGATAGATTGTCAGCTTGAGCAGCGGCTCACCAGCTTCGGCCCGCAGGTTGTCCTGCGTCAGCGTCACGACACGCACGAGGTGATTCGTTTCCGCAATGCAGGTAGCGGCGAGTAAGGCGATGAAGAGGGTGAGAAGTTTCATTTTGCCGGATCAATGAGCTGCGAAGAGGCCACTCGATCACCTCGACATCTGGTAGTCCAGGTCGAAGCGACTGGACGGTTGTTCCCGGAACTTGTCCAGCGCGGGGTTGTAGGTGAACACCTCGATCTTGTCACGATCCGGATGGAAGACCATGTAACGCAGCCATGATTCGCCGCCGTTGTTCATGGCCTGGTAGTCGCTCAGCAACTGGTGGACGGCGTTCCCATGATCACCGGTCGAAGTCAGGCGCGCTTCGCCGATCACGTGACCGCAGAGCACCATGAAGATGTTTTCGTGCTTCCGCACAAACTTCTGCCAGATCTGCTCGCCGGCATTTCCTTTCACGGCGTAACCCGACCGGGTGCGCCGTTTATTGTCGGCATTGAGATAACTGTGCGTCAGGACGATCACCCGATGCTCGGGATGTTGCTTCACCACTTCGTCCGCCCAGGCCAACACCTCGTCACGCGGCTTGAATTCGAGCGCGACGATCACGAACTTCAGCCCCGCTTGTTCGAAGTGATACCAGGAATTGTCGTGGCTCTCGTCAAAAGTGCCGCCGAACTCCTTCGTCTTCGCGTATTTCGCGCGTGGAAAGTACCGGTTGAAATGCGTCCTGCGGGTCTCCGCCGTCTTGTAGGAAAGCTTGCTCTGGTCCGTCTTCCGGAAGCCCATGTCGTGGTTTCCCAAGCAAAGGCAATACGGAACCTTGCCATCCAGTTTCGACATCGCCTCCTTTGCGATCTCCCATTCTTCGGGATAGTCCGTCTGCACGATGTCGCCCTCGTGCACGAGGAAGGCGATGTTCAGGCGCTTCTGGTTGTCCCGCGCCCATTCCGTCTGCTTGAAGAAGTAGCGGCGGAGATCTCCGTTCTTCCAGTGATGCGCGGCATACTTCACGCGAGTGTCGCAGTAGCACTGGGTGTCCGGCAGGACAACGATGGTAAACGGCTTGGCCGCGTGCGTTTGTTGTCCGAGGAGCCAGACGACGAAGCCAACCAGCCAACATCTCCGGGGAATCAGAAGCATGTCGGACAGACTGCCCACGAACCCAAGATCCGTCAATTCAGTCGGCGTTTGCCGGCATCCAGAGCAGCGGAGCAGGAAGGACGTTCAGTGATGGCAGGAATATCTTTGGGGCCATTTTCTTGTCCCTGTTTTCCAGCCAAGATCAGTCCATCGCCTTCTATTTCCGCTCCTGCAGTGCGAACCAGGCCTGCATCTGGTAGCTGCAACGGCACTTGGAGGAGCCGTCGGGGATCAAGACGAGGCCGCCGACGGGGATGGCGTTGATCCAGCAACTGGGACGGATGCCACCATAGTTCTCAGTACCGCTGCCACGGGACAGGTCCATATAGCCGAGGGTGGCGGAACGGTAGAGCATCATGTGTTTGCCCGAAGCGATCTGGCCGCAACCGTAGGAGCGTTTGAATTCAAAGGGCTCGTCTTCACCGGTCTTCAGGTTCCAGGCGCCGCCTTGGGCGTATATGATGTCGTCGTTGATGACGGGGCGGGTCTGATACTTGGCGGCCTTTTCCCAAAGTCGTTTGCCGGTCTTGGTGTCGAAGGCGGCGAGGCTGTCACCAACTTCGCTGGGCAAATGGAAGAAACGATGGCGGACGGCGGTGAAGTTCATCAGGAGGACGGAGTGTTTCTCGCTGGTTGCCAGTTGCGTGCCGATGATGTTGTTTTCGTTGCGCCAGATTTCCCGACCGGTCCGGGCGCTCAGGGCGAGGAGCGTTCCCCTCGGGACCTGGTCGGCTTTCAACTTGGGTTGATGGCGCCCGTTGCGTTTCGGATCCGTGATGCGATCCTGCATCACGAGTGGGCGATCGATCAGGTAGACGCGTTGGTCGGCGATGGCGATGGCGTTGTGGCGGAGGGAATGTTTGGCGTCGTATTGCCAGAGCCGTTTGCCGGTCTTGGCTTCGATGGCGAAGAGACGGGTGGACTCGGTCCGGAGTTTGGTGAGTTTGTAGCGGGGACTGACTCGGTGTTCGTCATTGGCCGTGGAGCCGAAGATGATTCCGTCGTGGTGGGCGAGAAACCCCCAGTCGCGATTTTTGTCGCCGGGTTTGGAAGGTGTCTTGAATTCGTTCAGCAGTTGGCCGTCCCGGTAGGCGATGCGCAGGCAACGATCGCCGGTGCGGACATATACGGCCTCTTCACCCAGGCAGAACGGACCGCCGGTGTCGCCGACGCCGACGTCGTGGTGAATGCCGTCGTAGTCGCTGAGAAAACCGGGAATATCATAGATCCAACGAACTCGGCCGTTATAGGCGTCTAGGCAGGCGATGCCGTGCACGCCGCCGACCACCATGTGGCCTTTGTGATACAAGGGCGCGGGACCTTGACCGTGGCGGTTGGGAACCTCGAACTCCACATCACGGAACCAGAACATCGAGAGCGTTCCCTTCACGATGGCGTCGTCGGAGCAGAGTGTGTTGGCAGGATTGGAATTTTGGTGGGTCCAACTGCCGGCGCCCTTCAACTCGCCGCGGGTCGTGACCTTCATGTCGCTGGGACGACCGAGACAGGTCTTGCCGCCGTAGGGGCGTTGCATGCGCTTCAACTCATCCTGCGCGCCGGCGTTGAGATCGGTCTCGAGACTGCGGGAGGAAACGACCAGGTTGGCGAAGTAGTCCGGGTAGGAAACGCGGTTGAGGGCCGATTGGTGAACCGTGACCCGGTCGCCGTACAGACCGGCGGCGGCGAGACGTTTGCGGGCCGTGGCGACCTTCGCCGCGTCGGGTTCGATGGCGTAGATGTGCAGCTTGGTCCGTTTGGCGAGTTCGATGACCAGGTCCCCGTTTCCGGCTCCCAGATCCAGACAGAACCCTTCAGTGACGCCGGTGCGTCGGATGATCTCCTCCGCCGCCTCGGCGTAAATCGAATCGGTTTTGGCCTGAACGACTTCGGGAGAGGCATCGATGGACGTGCCCGGTTCGCCATCGAAACAGTAGATGAAACCTTTGTCCGTGCTGACCACGAGCCTGCCGTTGGCAGCGGCCAACCCGAGCGCCTTCCCCTGGACCGGGGCAGACCACCAAACGGTCCGTTGGCGGGTATAGTCGATGGCGCTCACCCGTCCGTCTTGACCACAAATGGCATCCGTTCCCGCGACGATGAAATCCAATACTTCATCGTCCATCGAAATGAGGCGGGAGCTGAACAGGCGACGGAGTTTGGTGAGTTTGCCCCCCTTGCCCGGCTGGTAGACGGTCTTCCATTTGTAAGCCGTGAGGGAGCGTCCTTCCGAGCGGACCAGACCGCCCGGCACGGAAACCGCGGCGCCGTGCCCTAGTTCGAACTCAAGGTCGCCCTTCTCAGCATCGAAGCAGGCGCCGTCATTGAACATGAACGCATCCATGGCCATCGCCATGGAGCCGCCGCGCTGGTTGTTCTCTTGCAGATGGTAATAAAGGAAATTGCCGGTCGCCCGATCGTAGGCGGCCGGGACCGCCCGTCCGGTGGGCATGAAGAGTCGGTTGGTGGTGGCGACCAGCGCGCCTTGGGCCGATACCCCACTGTAGGCTTCCGCACCGCTGTGGGGTTGCCCCATCATCATCTGCCCCGTCTCGTTGTTCGACCACACGACCTTGCCGGAGGCGGCATCGATCGCGTGAAGAAAGACCCCGTCACTAGGCCAGACGCCGGCCGCGTAATACACGACATCGCCAAACACCACCGGACCGCCCCGAGCCGGCCATTTTGAAGTCATGCGCTCATTGCCGATCACCGATTCGCCTTCAGGTCCACCACGATGTTTCCAAAGCAGCGATCCGTCCTTCAGCGCCAGTGCGTAGAGGCAGCCGTCATCGCTGGCGACAAAGATGCGATCCTGCCAACCTGCCGGCGCAAAGCGAATTGGCGCCCCGGTGAAAAAAGTCCACTCGACCCGGCCGGTGCTCGCATCCAAGGCATGCACCTGGTCATCCGACGAACTTCCAAAGATCACCAAGTCGCCGATGATGATCGGCTGATTGGCCCGGTCGAATTTCATCCGTTCGGCCGTGGGCCACGAAGGGCGCGGCGGGTGCGGCGGTTTGAAACGCCATCGCTCCGAAAGTTGATTCGGAATCGACTCCGCCGTGTAGCCACCGCGAGCGGCATCCCCTCGCAACATGGGCCAGTCTGTTGAACGGACGACTGGAAGGAAGAATTGCAAGATCAACAGACCGAACAGAAATCGAATAACGGGTGTCATGGTTGAACCGCTTATAGAACACCGGAACGGCGATGAAAAGAGTCGGGCTAATAGTGGAACGAAATCATTCCATCAATGGAAGGGGCTACCAGATGGAAGATTGCCAAACCGCACCACCACATCATCGTCTGGCATTGTCGCATCCACACCGACGGCCGCTTCAATCCTGGGCTCCGCCGTCGATCCAGAGACGAATCAGCTCGCGTTCCTCGCGACTCGGACGCGGTCCTTTCGGTGGCATCTGATCTCCGGAGACCATTTCCCAAAGCAGACTGTCGTCCGGCTTACCCGGCTCGACGGCAGGCCCGCCGTCGCCTCCTGAAAGAACGGACGAAAGGGTCGTGAGTTCAAGTTGCGCCTCGGGTTCGTCGAATCCGTGGCAGTCAACGCAGTATTCATCCAGAATCGGGAACACATCGGCCAGGAAGGAGACCGGTTCGGTTCTGACGGGCTTGTGCTTGCCCGTCGTTTTGGCGCTTGGAGCAGGACTGTCTGTCTCACGCAAAACGGGTTTCGCAAGCTGTTTGGAGTCGCGCGCAGTCGGAGAATTGCATCCGCAACTCAACGCGATCAGCAAACACAAGCTGCTCCACCATAAGTGGGAGCGCCGGCAATGTTTGTCGTTCTTCATTGAAGGCTTCGGCAGACTAGGGTGCACGAGGAAGGTGCAAAGCTATTTCTCAATTGCTCCTCCAATGGATAATGAGTGCACGGATGGGGCAAAATCGCTTTTGCCTCTGGTAATGATGTCTCAGGATTGTCCGATGCGTTCAGTCACCATCGTCGCCAGTCTCGCTCTCATGGTAGTCGGCCTGCTTGTGCCAACCGCAGTTGCCCAACAAACTCAATTCAAAGCCGGCGCCGCCGTCGTTGACATCTCGCCCGACGTCTTTCCGTTTCAGCTCCGCTCCGGTCCTTCCAAATACGTTCACGATCCGATCTCGATTCGCGCCCTCGCCTTTGAAAATGGAGCTGATCAGCGTTGTCTTATTGCCATCATCGACGCGATCGGCATCGGCCGGGAAATGGCTGACGAAGCCAAGTTGGCCGCAGCGAAAAGGACCGGCTGGAATCCGCAATCGATCATGATTGCCGCAACGCATGCGCACACGACTCCAAAGGGTGGCGACACCTCGCCCGGGCGGATCGCCTACGAAAAGAAGCGGCGTGCCGGGCTCGCCGAAGTTCTGGTAAAGGCGATTGAGGCGCTCGAACCGGCCAAGGTCGGTTTCGAATCCGACAAGGAACCTTCGGAAGTCCGCAACCGCCGGAACTTTTACCAAGATGGAGCGTCTTCGACGCGCAATCCTTTTGGTGGCTACGACAAAGTACGCATGAATGGCGGGACCAAAGGGATTCTCAAACCCGCGGGCCCGATCGATCCCGAGGTTTGCGTCATCGATGTCCGCAATCGGCGCAACAAACCACTTGGACTGATCGCCAACTACGCGCTTCACTATGTGGGTGGCATCCCCACGGTAACCGAAGAGAATGGACGCGTTCGCGGTATGGCCTCAGCTGATTACTTTGGAGAATTTGCCCGGGTGATGCCGTTCCGCATGGGGGGAGGCACGCCGAAGGGTTTTGTGGCGATGATGTCCAATGGCGCCAGTGGCGATATCAACAATATTCCCTTCGGTATCATGCGCGCACCGCGGGCTCCGTTCGAGCAGTGTCGCATCGTGGCGGCCAAGACCGCGGATGCCACTTGGCGCGCCGTCAAGCGGATCGAGAACTACGACAGCTCTCCGGTGATCGCGACGCGCCAGCGCGAAGTGACCCTCAACTATCGCAAACCGACAGTGGTCCAAGTGAAGAACGCGCAAAGATTGCTCGCTCTCACTCGCAAGGAACGCGAGGCGATCCACAAGAAAACCTCCAACTACGCCAACCAGGTCATTCGCTTTTCCGATCCTGAATTTCCGCCGACCGAGAACGTGATCATCCAAGCCTTCCGCATTGGCGACCAGGCGATCGTGTCCATGCCCTTTGAGGTCCTGGTGGAAATCGGTCTGGAGATCAAACAGAAGAGCCCGGCTCCAAGGACTTTTCTGATCGAATTGGCCAACGGCAGCTACGGCTATCTGCCGCCACCGAATCAGGTCGAGCTGGGCGGCTATGAAACGTGGCTGGGAACCTCGCGGTTTGAAAAGCACTCCTCGGGCGTGCTCGTGAAGGAGTTGTTGGAAATGCTCGGTGAGCTTTGGAAGTAGCCACTGAGGTGCGCTAGATTTCTGGACCACCAGATAGGAGACAATCGACAGTCATGTTAATGCCTCGCAAGCGATACAGCAAAGAATTCAAAGCCCAAGCCGTCGACCTGGTGCGGCACGGCAAACCAGTTCAAGAGGTGGCCCAAGAATTGGAAGTCGGCCGCAATCTCATCTACAAGTGGATTCAGAAAGAAACCCAAACGCCCCAACTCGGCAGCGAAGGGCTCCGAGCCGAAGGCGAGGAGTCCGTAGCGGACGAGTTGGGGCGTTTGCGCCGCCAGAATGCCCGCCTCCAACTGGAGAACGACATTTTAAAAAAAGCCGCTGTGATCCTCGGGACCAAAACCCCCAACAACAACGCGACATGATCCACCAGATCCAGCAGCGCACCCAGGCCAGCATCCGGATCATCTGCCATGTTCTCGACCTGCCCCGGAGCAGTTACTTCCATGCCGCCAAGCCGACACCATCGCAACTGGACGACCAGCAAATGACCGAACATATCACCACTGTCTTTGCTCACCATCGGCGACGTTACGGCTATCGACGCATTGGCGACGAACTGGCCGATCAAGGCATCCGCTGTGGCCCGGGACGGATCCGCCGACTCATGAAATAAGCCGGTTTACGAGCGATACAGCCGCGTTCTTTCGTGCCCCGCACCAGCGATGGCAAAGCCAACCTGCCTTCGCCCAATCGACTTGCCGACCAGCCAGCGCCAGAGCAAGCCGATCAAGTCTGGACCGGCGACATCACTTACATACCCACAACTCATGGCTGGCTCTACCTAGCCGTGGTCATCGACCTTTGTTCGCGCAAGATCATCGGCTGGAAACTGGGCTGCAACCTGCGTGCCGAGTTGGTTGTCGCCGCGCTGCAGCAGGCCATTGAATGCCGTCGGCCCAGCAAGGGGACGATCTTTCACAGCGATCGTGGCAGCCAATATGCCAGTGGCTCCTTTCGAGTGGTTCTCGCCGCTGCCGGCATCCGCCAAAGCATGTCCCGGCGGGCCAATCCTTACGACAACGCCTGGACCGAATCCTTCATGGCGACGCTCAAACGAGAAATGCTCCAAGACGGTTGCTTTGAAGACGCCAGCGATGCCCAGTGCGAACTCTTCGAGTTCATCGAAGGCTACTACAACACCCAGCGCAAACACTCCGCTCTGGGCTACCTCTCGCCCAATCAATTTGAAGCCAAACTACTCAACTCAAAATAAGATACAACCGGTCCAAAAATCGGTGGCATCTCATGCTCGCGCAGTTTGCCGGCAATCTTCTTGTACCCCAGGGTTGGGTGCGCTTGCG
>JAYPXF010000196.1:0-13023 GCA_038154405.1 Verrucomicrobiales bacterium
GCCAGCTTAGCTCAGTGGTAGAGCAGCTGTTTTGTAAACAGCCGGTCACCCGTTCGAATCGGGTAGCTGGCTCCATTTCTTTCCCTCTTCACTCTATGGACGAATCGCGGTGGGTGGAACGCCGTTGGCATTCTGATATGGGCTGGCGAGTACGCTTCAATGTCCCGAAGGGGCTAAAGAATGGCTTCGATGGCCCTTCAAAGCTCCGTCAACTGACCGTCGCGAATACTCAGCTTTCGATCGCCGCGCTCCGCCACTTCCGGATTGTGCGTAATCAGGATGATGGTCATTCCATCGGCGTGCAGGGATTCGAAGACCTTCATGATGTTCGCACCGACGCCGGTGTCGAGATTTCCGGTGGGTTCATCGGCGAGAATGACATCCGGTTGCTTCACGATCGCGCGCGCGATGGCGACGCGTTGTTGTTCTCCCCCCGATAGTTGGCCCGGTCGATGATCGGTGCGTTCGCCGAGACCAACCTTGGTCAGTGCTTCCCGGGCGCGTTCGGTGGTGTTGGCTTCACCGGCGTACATCAACGGCAATGACACATTCTCGATTGCTGTTTCGCGTTGCAGCAGATTGAACGACTGAAAGACGAAGCCGATGCGCTTGTTGCGGGTCAGTGCCAGACGGCGGTCGTTGTAGGAGCGGGTGTCTTCGCCATCGAATCTGTAGCTGCCTTCAGTGGGATGATCGAGACAGCCGAGAATATGCAGAAGAGTTGATTTGCCTGATCCGGAGGGACCCACGATGGTGACAAACTCACCGCGATCGACGGACAGGTTCACATCCTTCAACGCATGAACGTGCAAGGTGCCGTCGCGATAGATCTTCTGGATACCGTTGAGGTCGAGCAGCGGATTGGTGGAGGAGGCGGTCATAGGTGGAAATGTCGGAAGGAAGCTCCAAACTTCAAACTCCAAGCCTCAAGTAAGCTCCAATATCCAAACTTAAATCCGGAGGCAGTGCCATTGCGTGCTGCGATGTTTGCAGCTTGAGGCTTTGAGCTTCTTTGGAGTTTGGAGATTGAAGCTTGGAGTTTCATTGGTCAGTTCTGTCGGAGGACATCCACGGGGTCGAGGGATGCTGCTCGGTAGGCGGGAATCACGGTGGCCAGCCCGCCGATGGTGATTCCAAGGCCGAGCGTAAGGGCAATTTCGTTGAAGTAGAATGTCGGCGCCCAGGAAAGATATCGGGCTTCCAACAGCTCTCCGGTGGATTGGGCCAGAAACACGGCGAGAGCTCCGGCGATGGCACTGAGGAAGACGTTCTCCAGAAGCAATTGTCCTACAATCTGGGTGCGCAACGCTCCTTCCGTTCGGCGGATGGCCAGCTCGCGGTAGCGTTCGCGAATGGCGACGAGAGATATGGTGAGGATCATGACGCCGGTCACGAACAACACGATCACCCAGAGCATGCTGGCCACCTGGGTGGTCAGGTCCGCGCCCTTGAGGACGTTGTTCACCCAGTCTTTGCGCGCCCAGGCGACGATGTGGAGATTGCGGGCCTCGAGTCCGTTCCGGAGGTCTCTTGCGACATCGCGCGCATCCCGGTCGAGCGGTGATTTGATCACCGCGCCGTGAATCGGTTCGTGCTGCTCGCTGAAATCGCCGGCGATGTAGACACTCTTGAATTCAAGGATGCGGTTGACCGTGGAACGTGCCGCATTGGCGAAATCCAGTTCGTCGAACTTCTTGCGAATGGCGAACGGGTCCTTCAACACGCCCCGCACAGTGAAAACGGTGATCGCGCCCTCAATGCTCACGAAGAGATCCCGGCCCACCGCCCTGCCTTCAGGAAAGATCTTGTCGGCCACCTGTTCGTCTAGCACGCAGCCATCGCGGTCGCCGGGTTTGAGGAACTCGCCCTCAATCAGTTCCAACGGCGCGATCGCGCCCCATTCGTGAGTCGTGGTGAGCAGCAGGAAATCGCCGGCGTGCTCATGCTCCAGGTTCACGCCCATGGCCATGTCTACGCGAAAAGGTGCGGCGCGACCACCGCGGAAGGATTCTTTCATCCACTTCAGGTCCTCCATCATCAGCGGACTGAGCAGGAGATTTTCCATGGTGGGGACCATCTGCACGTTGACCACGTCAAGTCCCACGTGCTGCAGGTCGCGGTACATCTGGGCCTTGATGCCGGAAAGAACGGCCATGATGGTCATCGTGCCCGCCAACGAAATTGTCAGGACAAACAGCAGCAAGGCGGACTGCAACGGCCGACGGCTGAGCCCGCGACCGGCGAAGGTGAAGACCGTGCAGAGGCTACTCATGGCGCAACACCTCCACGGGATCGAGACGCATGGCGCGCCATGCGGGCAACAACCCGCCGATGAGTCCGATGATCGTGACGACGGAGACCATCACGACGGCTTCGGTCGTGGGGAACGCATAGTCGACCGCCCCTAGCGGCTCGAGCCAGACGCGAAATGCGGCCAGTCCCATTCCCAAGGGAACGCCGATTACGCCGCCGACTCCGCAGATGGTTCCCGTTTCAATGATGAACTGGACCGCGATGTGCCATTGGCGGGCTCCTTCGACGCGGCGGATCGCGATCTCCCGGGCGCGTTCCACCACGGACAAGACCATGAGCACGCAGACAACACAGGTGCCGGTAATGACGCACAACACGAACACGGCCCGGTTCAGTTCGACAAACGTGTCCAATGTTTGCCGATAAAGGAACGGCAGGATCGCATTGGTAAAGATGACGGGTTGGTAGCCCAGCGAAATGAGATCGGAACGCATCCGCGCGCGCAGATCGAGAATATCCTTGGGTTCCGCCCGAATCTCGAAGATGGAGGGGCGTCGGTTGGGAAAGAGCTTGTGCGGTACCATCACGTTGCGGCCGCGACTCAATTGGCGGGCCGGCCCGCTTTGGATGGCACCCAGGTTCCGTTGCAGACCTCGGATGAAACCGGACAGCGCGTGATCTTTGCGGTAGCCGAAATCGTCGAGGTTCTTTTGAGTGCCACCGCCGACGACACCGATGACCTCCAATCCGCCTTTGGACCCGGCAAGCTTCTGTCCCAGCGGACCAGAGGTGGAGAAGAACTTGTCTGCTATCTTCTGATCGATGACACAGACCGGTGCACCGTTCTCGAGTTCCTCGTTCGTGAAATAACGGCCCTTTGAGATCGTCACCGAGCGGCTGCCGAGCGCGTGTTCATCTACCAACATCAGGTTGTGGTAGGATTCCGGGAGATTGATGATGGCGTAGGCTCCGAGTGCGTTGATGTCGTTCACGTAGTTCGTGCGGATCCAATCGATATCCTGCCAGGTAAAGGAGTCGGAACGGTTTCGGCGTTCCAAGGTCACGACCATGCGGTTGATGCCGCTGCTGGCCGCGTCGCGTTCGGCTTTCTTGAAACTTCCGTGAATCAATGCCGGAGGGAAAACGCCGAGGGCAGTTCCCCAGATCACGCCTTGCAGCACCAGCATCGTCCGAAACGGAGTTCGAACGATCTGCCAGAGCGCATTGATGATGATGCGACGTATCATTGGCGGTTGCCGATGCGGAGGCTAGTGACAGGCCCGTTCAAGCGAAAGATCAATGTTCAGCGTAGAAGGAACCGCTCCGGCGGGTCCGTGGTTGATGTCCCCGCTGCCCCGGATCGACGGAGCGATGCCCTCCATCGGATTGCCGGTTTCGTCTTGTTCGTCCGGGAGGCTTTGCTCCTAATTGCCCGATGATTTTTCCGAAACGAGTTTTCGCAGGCTTGGCTTCCGCGACGATCTTCGCGTGCTCAGGTGCAGGTGCTGCCGAATCGCCGGTTGGCGCCATTCCGCTGTTCGCTGGCGATTCGACCAAATCGTTCAAACGCTTTGATCCGAAGAAGGACGCGGTGGGGCCGGAGGCGTTTGGCGGTCCTAGTTATGCGGAGCCGACGTGGAAGATTGGTGGCGGTAGACTCGAAGCTGACGGCAAGTCCGACCTGATCACTCGTCACCAGTTCACGAATTACGAACTCCACATTGAGTTTCAGTCGTCCGGGCAGGGTGACGGTCTTTATCTGAGTGGCCGCTATTTCACGGGCTTTGATGGCCGTGTCGGCAATCCTGCGAAGTCCGGTGGCAGGCACGACTCAAAATGGCATTCGTTGGATCTGACATTCACGCATGTGGAAGGCACGAGTCCGAAACTCTCCACTTGGCTGGATGGCGAGGAGGTGGCGACGGATGTGGAGCTGAAGAAACCATCGCATGGCGGTTATCAGGATCTTGTGGAGATCAATACGGAGGATGATCGGGGCAGCAACAAGACCGGTAAAGGACTCTTCAGTGCCTCGGTGGATCAATCGAAGAAGATCGAATGGGACGCGGATCACTTCATCTTGTTCGCCCGTTTCAAGACGCGGGATTCGTTGGGTGGAACGCTGATTTCCAAGAGTCCGGTGGCTGGACCATGGAAACCAAACGCCAAGGCGCTGTTTGTGCGGGGTGGTCGCATTCATTACGACATTGGTTGGCTTGGAGTGATGCGCGGCAAGACTGTCGTGAGCGACGGCATGTGGCACAACGTCGTGCTTTGTCGTCGCAAACAGAATACAGAGATCTATGTGGACGGCCGGCTGGAGATCAAAAAGAAGGGGTTTGCCGCGCCGGATGAGGCTGCTCACATCATAAAGGTCGGGGCGGCCAGTGCGAACTTTGCATTCGACTTTCAGGGCGGATTGATCGCAGAGACTCGCTACTACGCGCGCAGTGTGAAACCGAAGGATGCGGAGAATCTGAGCCGGAATGGCAAGTTGCCCGGCCGCCCGGCAGAGTTTACGTGGCAGGCTGATGACCTGCCGGCCGATGACGATCGTCCCGCGTTGGAATTTGCTTCGATCGAAGGGATCAAGGGTCCGATCCGGATCGCGGGGCGCGGTGACAAATTGCGGGTTCGCAATATCTGGATCAGACCATTGGATACTGTTGCGCACGCAGAATTGTTGGCGGGCATGGACGAGGCGAATTTCAAGAACGGTGAGCGCATCTATGCCGGACTGTGCGTCAACTGTCATGGCAAGGACGGGATCACGCCGTCGCTTCCGTTGTCACGTGCGTTTGGCAAGGGTGACCTGAAGTTCGGGACGGACCCCTACTCACTTTATCGCACGCTGACCTACGGCAACGGCAACATGGCGGCGCAGACGTGGATGACCGAGCAGGAACGCTACGACGTGATTCGTTACATCAGGGAGCACTTCATGAAACCAATGCATCCAAAATATGAACCGGTGACCAAGAAGTATCTGGCGAGTCTGCCCAGGAAGATCTCGGCAGATCTGAATGCGGGACGAGCGAAGATGGTGCGTGATTTCGGTCCGGCTTTGGCTTCGCAATTCGAGCGCACGGCGGAAAGCGCACTGACGGTTGCATTGGGTGGCAACACTACGTTGAGCTACGATCTGCACACCATGAATGTGCTCGCGGTTTGGGACGGTGGTTTTTTGAATGTTGACGACACCCAGCACATGAAGTTGCGCGGGGAAGGAGTGCCACGACCGGACGGCAAGGTGAACGAAGGCTTGGCCGGCTGGGCATGGGGGCATGATGGCTCGTTGGACTATCCCAAGGACAATCTGCTGCCGCGCGGTCCGATTCCCGCCAAGTGGATGGATTATCACGGACATTACGTGCATGACGGTAACGTGGTCTTGTCCTACGCGATCGATGGGCGGGAGATTTTGGAGTCGCCACAGAAGCAGAAGGGTTTTGGCGCCATCGTGCACTCACTGGAGATCGGTCCGGGTAATAAGGAACTCGTCTTGTCGGTCGGGCAGGCACCGGTGTTCGAGGACAACTTCGGCGGTGTTGGTGAATTGAATGCCACCGCGTTTCAGTGGAACTCGGGCGAACGGAAAGTGTCAGGTCATTTGTTGGCTGCAGGTGAAGACATCGAAGGGAAGCCCGGTCAATTCACCGCTGCCGCCGTTGCCGGCGATGTGGAAGGACTGGCGTGGAAGACAGATTCCCGCTATCGACTGGTACTCAAGATTCCGGCCGGGAAGGAGGCCCGTCGAATTGATGTGATGCGTTTCACCGGAAAAGGCGAGCCGGCGTTGCAATCCTTTGCCGGCATGGCGAAGCATCAAGGAGGCAAGGTTCGTGCGCTGCAGTTGGCCTCGATGACAACGGGAGGGACGTCACGGTGGCCGCAGATTCTGAAGACTCGCGGCAGCCGTGGTTCGGGGAATCAGCCATATACTTTGGATACGTTGAACATCCCGGAGAGCAATCCATGGAACAGTTGGTTCCGGACGGCGGCGTTGGATTTCTTCGAGGACGGGCGGATGGTGCTCGCAACGCACGGTGGCGATGTATGGGTGGTCTCTGGCATCGACGACGATTTGGAAGAACTGAAATGGAAGCGCTTTGCTTCGGGTCTGTATGAGCCGTTTGGAGTGAAGGTGGTCGACGGCAAGATCTACCTGACCTGCAAGGATCGGTTGGTGCGATTGCATGATTTGAACGGTGACGATGAGGCGGACTTCTATGAGAACTTCAGCGCGGACACGGACGTCTCATTCTTCTTTCACGCTTTCAATTTCGATCTGCAGACGGATAAACAAGGGAACTTCTATTATGCCAAAGCCGGGCAATACACGGATCATGCGTTGCCCGGTGCGGTGATCAAGGTCTCGCCTGATGGAAAGAAACGGGAAGTCTATTGCACGGGATTCCGCACGCCGAACGGCATGGGCATGATGCCAGACGGTCGACCGACTGTGAGCGACAATCAGGGAAGCTGGATGCCGGCTTCCAAGGTGAGTCTCACTTCTCCGGGTGGTTTCTACGGCTATGTGCAGACACATGCGCGACCGGGTGGTTGGGCACCGGACGGAGGGCGGATTGATCACAAGAGGGTCGTGCCCCCGAAGACCTTTGATCAGCCGATCATCTGGATGCCACAGGATTTCGACAATTCCAGCGGCGGTCAGCTCTACGTGGATGATCAGCGTTGGGGGCCGCTCTCCGGTCGTTTGTTGCACACGAGTTTCGGAAAAGGTTGGCTCTACTACTTTATGATTCAGGACTTTGGCGATGTGGCGCAGTCGGGGATCGTGAAACTGCCATTGGATTTCCTGACCGGAATTCATCGCGCCCGGTTGAATCCCAAAGATGGACAGGTCTATGCGGTGGGACTCAACGGCTGGAACGGCGGCGGACGTCACGGATTGGTTGAAGGCGGTATTCAACGGGTTCGTTACACCGGTCGGGAGGCCCGCTTGGTGACTGACATGAAGGTGTATGCGGACGGTATCCAGTTCCGTTTCAATTTCTCGCTCGATGCCGATTCCACGCAGGATCCTGATTCTTACGATCTCGAACAGTGGAACTACAAATGGCAGGCCAGCTACGGCTCCGCCCAGTGGTCGGTGAAAGATCCGGGTAAGAAGGGGCGCGACAAGGTTGACGTGGAAAAGGTGGAGATCGGCTCCGATGGTCGATCTGTGTTCCTGCATATTCCGAACATACGCCCGGTGAATCAGCTGCTCGCGAAGTTGAATTTCAAGGCAAGCGATGGGCGGGAATTCAAGGAGGAGATCTACCTGACCATCAACAAGGTGCCAAAGCGGTGAATCTGCTCGCGGTATCCGTCGGTTGGTTTGATCCGATCTTCGTGATCGTGCTGGCGCTGGGCTTCTGGCGTGGGCGGCACAACGGCGCGTCCAATGAATGGTTTCACCTGTTGAAATGGTTCGTGATCTGTTGGGCCGCGGCGGGGATGAGCGGTCCGATCGGTGGTCTGATGGCGAAATGGGCGGGGCGCAGTCCCTACGCGGCGAATGTACTGGGCTATGCTTTGGGCGGCGGCTTGGTATTCATCGCGTTCGCGGCGTTGGAAGGATTCAACGTAAACACCATTATCGAGCCCGATCTGTTTGGCAAAAGCGAACCACATCTGGGCGGCACGTTCAGCCTGCTCAAGTTCCTGCTCATCCTCTTGGTGCCGCTGGCCATCATCCACGGTCGCCAGTTCGGCAAGAATCCGGATTCCGTTCATGGCAAGGTGAAGGTGGCGATCTTCGAGAATTCGCTCAGTGGCTACGGTGTAGCCAAGGGTGGTGGCTGGTTGCTGATCAAACCGGTGGGGCACCACGGTGGGACGAAGAACAACTCGGTCGGGGCGCGCAAGAATCGCGAGATGAACAACGCGTCGAAGTGACATGCGGAAGATTTTCTCCTCCTGTGGCCGGTCTCCGTGCAGGGTGGCATCGGGACGTTTGGCGAAGTCGAAAGACTACGCGAGGAGTTCGGAATTCAACAGACTGGTTGGGGATCGCCGTTCCTGTTGGTTCCGGAGGCGACCTGTCTGGATGGTGAGACTCGTGAGTTGCTGCGGCAGGCGGCGGAGTCGGATCTGTATTTGAGCGACGTATCGCCCTTGGGCATTCCGTTCAACAATCTGCGCGGAACGGGGTCGGAACTCTCGACCCAACGTGCGATTTCAGAAGGTCGACCAGGTTCGGCCTGTCCCAAGGGGTATCTCGTGTCGGATTCCGAGTTCAGCGATCGGCCATTGTGTCCGGCTTCGCGTTCTTACCAGAAACAGAAACTGGAACAGATCGTCGCCATCAATCTGCCGGCTGGTGAGAGAGAGCGTCGAATCGACGAGCTGACTGAGAAGACCTGTATCTGTGATCATCTGGGCAATCCCGCGTTGATCGCGTTGGGGCTGACGCGGGCGGAGAAAACGCCGCAATGTGTCTGCCCCGGGCCGAACGTGGCCTGGTTTGACCGGATCTACACCCTGCGCGAGTCACTGGTTTCCGAACAGCGACCGCATATGTTCGCCAAGGAGATGTCGATGCTGCGCTCGATCCACGAAAACGTGATGCGAGGCGCCGAGGCCTGCGAGCGCTTGACGCAAAAGCCGGCCTTCGAGCAGGAGAATCTTGAATCGATCAATGTTGCGTTGGTGGAACTGAAGCCACGGATCGAGCGACTCGAAAAGCGGATGTCGGCGCTGGCCGCACGCGGGGGAGAAGCGCAGGCGGTGGCCGTTTAGGAAACGCACTCCTGTAGCGAAACATGCGAAATGTTCCCACCCTCGACGCGCCCTAGATCGGAATGCTTTGCGAAATCCGCTACGCCAGCGTGAATTGATTGGGGCTAAAAAAATGGCCCGGCTTGTCACCGGGCCATCCTGGGATTTTCAGATGATCTTTGTGATTCGGGTCACTTCGCCTTCGGGTTCTTGTAGGCGGGAGTCTGGAAGTCGCCGAAGTTGGCGCCTTGGGTGATCCAGTTTTTCAACAACGACTGTTCGGCCTTGCTCAGCGGATCGCCTTTTGGGGGCATGATGTCGTCGTGATCGGCCGGCAGGGCGGTCGATGTGTAGAGCGGGCTCTTGGCGGGGTTGCCCGCGACGACCGCCTGCTTGGGATTGTCATCGTCATCAAGATAACCCTTTTGGATCCATTCGACGGTGTCGAGGCGAAGGCCGGCCTTGGGTTTCTTGGTGCGACCGCGGCTGTCCTTGTAAGGAGCGGCGTGGCAGCTGAGGCATTTTTCCCGGAGGATCGGATAGACCTGTTTCCCGAAATCGACCTTGTCCGCAGCGTCGGCGGAAAGGAGCCCCAGTGTGAGTGCAATTGCGCTGGTGAGTACGGTTCGTTTCATATTTGCGGAGAGAGTAGGATTGGTGCCGCGCAGATTGGAAGTTTTGAGTGCAATACGCACTGCCCCGAAATTGTTCGTCCCTAGACAGATTTTGACGAAATCGATCAGTTCCCCCCGGAATCGGTCGGGATGGGAATCCGAATTGTCACCTTGGTACCCCGATCCTTGGCCGAGTCAATCCACATACGGCCATCAAGATCGCGCGTGACCGTGTAGGCCTTGGTAAGTCCGAACCCGCCACCCTTGGTCTTTTGTTCGCGCACATTTTCAGCACGGTAGCCGAATTCCACGACTTTCTGTAGGTCCGGCAGGGGAATCCCGTTGCCGTTATCCTGGACGGTTAGTCGCAGTTCGTCCTTTTCGTGGGTAAGGCTGGCCGTGATTTCACCGCCGGGCGGAGTGTAATTGCGTGCATTGGCGATCAGGTAGCGAAACACGTCCTCCAAGACCGGCGGCATGAGCAGCTCCTTGTCGCCATTGGTGCCGAAGCTGAGATTGACCAGATAGTCGCTTTCCCCGCGACCGCCGGGACTGAACATGATCTGGTATTTGCCCCGGCTGTTTTTCTCAATAGCCGAAAAGAACTTGCTGAAATTGTCGTTCAGTCGCTCGAGCGAATGCGGTTTCCAGTCGGCTCCATGTTCCTTGCGATCAAAATACTCCTGCAGGCGCAGGGTAAGGACGTTGATGAGCGAAAAAATGTTGCCGGCGTCTTCCTGCATTCTGGATGCACCCTTGTGCTCCGGTCTCTGTTCGTGCAGCTCCCGGGAGAAATAGAAACCCAGGGAGGCGAGTTTCGTTTTGACTACCAAATGGTAATCGGAATTATCCCGTTACTACGGCCAATTCCTCCAGATGATCCTCCACGTCGGTTACCCAGTCGTAGCCGGCGGGGATGAAGGTGCAGTCCGGTTCATCGGCCAGCATGTCGCCGGTGACGGCGTAGGCGCGGGAACGGCTGCCGCCGCAGATCTGGCGGAATTCGCAGTGGCGACATTTGCCGTTGAATTCGTCCGGATTGCGCAGGGCTCGGAAAGTGGGGTGATCACGGTAGGTGTCGATTACGGAATCCTCGGGGAATTGGCCGCAACGGACGGGGAGGAATCCGGCAGGATAGATCTCGCCGTTGTAGCCCACGAACATGATGCCTTTGCCGTCACGGACGCCGAGTGGCGCGCGATGGCCGGCATCGCGGGCATTGCCACCCTGCGGACCGGCAAGGGGATTGCCGGATTGTTGCATTACGTAGCGGCGATAGTGGGGCGTTTCGGTCGTTTTGACGGCGTAAGGTTTGATCTGTGCGTGCCGCCAGAGTTTTTCGAAGGCGATTTCGTATTCTTCCGGGGAAATGCGTTTCAGGTGCGAACCACGACCGGTGGGGACGAGGAAGAAGACGGACCACATGGCGATGTCCTGCCGGGCAAGCAGTTCGGCGGTGGCGTCGATGGTGTGGAAGTTTGCGGCGGTGACGGAGGTGTTGATCTGAACTGACAGACCCACATCCTTCGCGTCTTTCATCATGTGCAAGGTGCGTTCGAAGCTGCCGCTCCAACCTCGGAAAGCGTCCTGAGTTTCCGCATCCGGACCGTCCAGGCTGATTCCCAAGCGGCGTACGCCGGCGCGTTTGGCCTTCAGCAATGCATCGCGGGTTGCAAGCGGGGTGGCCGATGGCGTCATTGCGACTTCGAGACCTTTCGAGCGTGCATGCTGGATGAGTTCGTAGATGTCGGCACGCTTGAGCGGATCGCCACCGGTCAACACGACGATGGGCTTGCGCTCAAACCGTGCGGCCTGATCGAGCAGCGCGATGGATTGGCGGGTGGAAAGTTCATCGCTGCAGGCGCTCCTCTGCGCGGACGCGCGGCAGTGTTTGCAGACGAGGTCGCAGGCGCGGGTGACCTCGTAGTAAAACATGAGCGGGCTGCGGTCGAAGTCGGCATTCGTGTAAGGTGGCGGGTTCATGGCTCGGGTTTGCTCGGTTGCTCCGAAGCAAGCGTAAGATTTGACGAAAAGAGGGCTTAGCCGGTTTTGTCCTTTTCCATTCCGCCCTTGCCAATGGGCGTTCAGTGGTCGCGCAAGAAAGGGGTTACAATGTGCAAACGATGGGGCGGGGAGCTCGTTTCTAAGTTGCAGTCCGAGACGCTGATCCGAGGATGCGGGTTGTGGTGGCTTTGGATCGGCTCTAGGTTCGGCGCATGAAATTGAGAGTATCGGGTCTGTTGCTGCTGGCACTGTTTGGATTTTTTGTTTCCTCAACGGAAGCGACGAAAAAGAACAAGAAGAATGTGTTGCCTGAAGGCGTGAGTGTGACCCGCGATCTGGTCTACAAACAACCGTTTGTGCGATCGTTGGAGTTGGATCTGTATCGCCCCACGAAATTCAAGGGGAAGCTCCCCGTGGTGGTCTGGGTTCATGGTGGCGGATGGAAGAATGGCAGCAAGAACAGTTGTCCCGCCAAATGGTTGGCGCAACACGGATTCGCCGTTGCCAGCATCAACTACCGACTGACCCATGACGCGCAATGGCCGGCACAGATTGATGACTGCCGTTCCGCCGTTCGTTGGTTGCGCCAGAACGCGAGGAAGTATCGCCTTGATCCGGATCACATCGGCGCGTGGGGTTCGTCCGCCGGCGGGCACCTTGTTGCGATCCTCGGGACGGTTGACGCCCCGAACGGCGAGGTTGTTTCGAGTCGGGTGCAGGCTGTGTGCGACTGGTTTGGTCCGACGGATCTGCTGACGATGCCGCCGAACAATGTTTCTGCCACCCGGACGATTGAGCAGGTGAGAAACTCAAACGGCGCCAAACTGCTGGGTGCAACCGTGCGCGACATCCCGGAAAAGGCAAAGGAAGCCAGCGGGCTCTATCACGTCAGTTCCGATGATCCGCCATTCCTGGTGATGCATGGCGACCGGGACCCGGGAGTTCCGATTGAGCAGAGCGATCGTTTTGTATCGGCGTTGCGGAAGGCAAAAGTGCCGGTTACGTACCACGTGGTGAAAGACGCAGGGCATGGCGGCAAACTGTTCAAGACGGAAGAGGTGAACGCCATCGTTGTGAAGTTCTTCACCGAGACACTTAAACGCTAGCGCCAGCGGTCAACGGATTCGGTGGGGAGAGCGTAATCGCGGGCCCATATGAGAATCCCGCAAGGATTCCTGGGGCTTTTAAGGTGTCGCCCCGATGGGGCTCTGAAGTGGGCTCGTGGGGACTCTCTCCCCATCGGAGCTGGGATCGCTTCGCTATGGGCGGAAGATGGTGTTCAAGAGTTCACGGCCTTGGGCGATCCATTCCTTGTTGCTGGGCAAGGTGGCGGTGTTGCGGGATTCGAGTTGGCTGCTTCGGAGATCGTAGAGTTCGGTGGCTTTGACCTTTCCTGTCTCTTGTTCGCGCCACTCGGTATAGCGGT
>JAYPXF010000197.1:0-12981 GCA_038154405.1 Verrucomicrobiales bacterium
AAGATGTTGTTGTGCACCACGACATCGCGCGAACGATAGATCATGACGGGATTGATGTAGTTCATCCGGCCGTCGAACAGGCAGCGCTCGATGCGAATGTCCTCGCATTCAATCACCCGGATCTGACCGTAGCCGGAATCATGATCCGCCTTTTCGGTCTGGCCGTGAAAGATGAACCCGCGAATTTCAACGTGACGCCGGTTGTGAAGATCGACGCCGTGCGGGATCAACTCGCGAGCGCCGTTGATTTCAACTCGTTCACCGGGCGCGGCTTCAAACACGATCGGCCGGCCCGGCAGGCCGCTGCAAAGCGGACGGATTGTGTCGCGGTAGACGCCTTGGTGAACAACCACGCGATCACCGGGGCGCACTTGGCTCGAGGCGTGGGCCAGGCTTCGCCACGGCTGAGATTCGGTTCCGGCAGCCTCGTCCTTGCCGGACTCACCAAGGTGAAATGTGCGACCTTGCACCACATCTTCATCCGGTGTTGTGAAGCTCAACAGCTGCCGATCGAGGCGGTCTTCTTTCTCCACGGTTTCGTAATACTCCACCTCGCCGGCAGGGGTCCGTTCCGGCCATGCGTAGCGATAGGCATGGTAAGGTTTCTCGGCGTTGGGCAAGCGCCGGGATCCAATTCTGACATGGTACTTCGTGCCCGGCTTGAGTCCGGTCAGGGTCCGCACATGCCGGCTGCCGTAGAAGTGACCGGTGTCGCGAACGATGGTCGTTTCCAGCGCCTCGGGATCCGTTCCATAGGTCAGGATTTGGGTCGATTTTCCACCGGAAACAGACCACTCCAGATCGGCCGAGGTCGCCGTGACGTGAACAACACGAAGGTTTTCGTAGCGCATTTCGGATGCGGTATCGAGAACCAGATTTCCCGCGCCGATCGGCCCGGAGAGATATCCCCGGCCGCGATTCAGGCTCCGGCGGATCAAGCGCAGGTCGCGGGCTTCGGCGTCGGCGAATCCGGGAAACAGATCGACGTTGTCCCAGCCCCGGCAGTCATCGGACAGTTTGTGATCGAGGTTGTTGGCCACGCAGATGGCCGGGCCGTTAATTGTGCCGCGATTTCCTCGGATCAGGTTGCCCAGAATCCTCGCTTCCGAGATGGTGGAAACTCCGGCGCCGCCATTGAAGACGATCGTGTTCCGTGAAAGTTCGATCTCCCCGCAGCCTTCGCCCACGCGGACGCCCGTTGACGCGTGATCGAAAATTTCGTTCTCACCGACCACAATTCCCTTCGACGTCCTGATCTCCACGCCGGCCCCCTTCGAACCGGCTATTCGCAATCCCTCGATCCTGACATTGCGACAATTCTCGATCGTAACGGACGGAACCGTGGCCGCCCATTTGCGGCGCGCACGAATCGTCACGTTCTGCAGATCGGCAAGTTTCAGGCTCGCGGTCCGTGTGCCCGCCGCGAGGTAGATCGTCTGACCGGATTTCATGTGAATCGCCGCGTCCGCAGCCGCGATGACAACGTCGTCGATGGGCCGAAGATCGTGCCACGCGATGGCCGCGAATCCATCCGCGTCCGTTGGTTCGGCTGCCAGATCACGATTGTTCCTGGCTGTGTTGGGTGATCGAACGACCCCGGTTTTGACGCCGATGTTTTCCTCGAACCGGCAGGCTCCCGGTATCAATCCCGCAGACCCTTGCACGCCATGGGCGATGTTGCCGACGAACCTCATTTCCGCTCGTGGATCGAGGTCCGGCCGGCCGTGGTCCGAATAGCGTGCATAGCGCGAAGCCTGTTCGTACTCGAAATACGTGCCTTTCACATGCACGCCAATCTGGCAATCGTAGGCGAGATTACCCCGCATTTCGCAGCCGTAGAATGCGCCATAGAAACGGATGCCGTGTTGTTGTGTGGTGTGAACCACGTTGCGCGCAAGGAGACATTCAAAGCTGTAGCCCAGCATCCCGATATTGCCCATCTCACGGTTGAAACGATCGGCGCAGTTGAAGGCTTCACAGTCGGTGATCTCGCTCCGAAACGCGTTGGCCGTGAAGATGCCGCGACGGCAATGGTGAACGACACAGTTTCGGATCGAACAATAATCCGCGTTGTGAATGTAGATGCCGCCCTTGTCGAAATCGCGAATCATGAAGCCCTCAATACGCAGCCCGACCCGGCGCGGTTCGTGCGCCCAAGGCGGCTCGGTCGTCCGGGAAACGAATCCATAATCGAGCACGCCGGCGTCGATCACGTGGTGTTTCATCCCGGCATTGTCGGACGGATGCGCGTAGATCGCGCCCTCGTCCGCATCGTGGAAAAACGTGCCCGACGTTTGCTCCAAGGTATTCAGGTTTGCGACTTCGCGATACTCGATGCCGGTGTCCTTTTCGAACACGAGATGAGTCGGCTTCCGCAACGCCGCGCGAAAGACCTGTTTCCGCGCCGGGACCGATGTCCAGTTGGTGATGCGCCTGCTGCCGACCAGTTCTGTCAGCCCCGCAATCTCCGCGCGGATCGTGATCGGTTTGGCCTTCGTGCCGCTTTTCTCAACCGCGACCTGTTCCCGATACACGCCCGGACCGACCAAGAGTGTGTCGCCGGGTTCGAGCGCATCGACGCCCCGTTGAATCGTCGCGAAGGCGGATTCGCGACGCAAACCGTCATGCGAATCATCACCGCCTTTCGAGACATGATAGGTGGAAGCGGAGCTGGCAACGACGAAGAGGCAAACAACGGAGAATACGAGGAGTTCCGACCGGGTTTTGAACCTGGTCAGGCGCTGAATCATTCTGTCCTTGGTCTGCTTCATGTTCTCAGCGAATCCAGATGCCTTTGCCAGTGCCGCCTTTCGGCGTGGTCTTCGGGTAGGCGGGGTTGAGTTTTTGTTCGATGACTTCCACCACGCGGTCAATGGGCAGATCGGTCTGCGAATCGCGCAGGCGGACGCCTGACACCGTCAAATTTCGAACCGTGCAATCAAGATCCGGCGAGAAGACTTCCGTCCAATTGGCGGGATCTTTGGCGCGGTTCCAGGTCATCGACTTCGGACCGATGGCCAGCAGGCGCCAACCCTCGGCAATCGGGTGATTGATCCTGACATCCCGAATCACCAGGCCGTCGGTGTTGGCGTGGAGTTCGATCTTGCCGGGCCGATTGAAAACGAGGTCTTCGAAGCGGAGATTCCTGATTGAGCCGACGCCGTTGCTGAAATCCTTGTCGCGGCCCATTTCCAGGTTGGGTTGGTCGTAGATCTTGAACTCGCGGATGTCGGTAATGCGGCGCAGGGTGATGTTCTCGAGGGGACAATCGAGTTCGGTTCCATCATCGAATCGCTTGACGCCGGGCAGGAGACGGATGGCGCTCGTTCCACTGGATGCCCCGGTGACGTTTTCGACCAGCACATCGCGGATGGGGCCGTAGCTTGGCGCGTAGTTCTTCCACTCCCAGGCATTGAGGGCCACGGGATCGTCGTGGGAGTTGCCGCGAATGTTGCGAATTACTCCCTGACTCGCCGGTCCGTTGACATGGACGCCGTCGCGATAGTGATCTTCTAGGGTGAGCCCATCGATCTCGAACTCGTGCACGTTGCCGAGATGGATCGCAAAGGGCTTGCTCTTCCTGACCGTGATGTTCTTCACACTGATGCGTTGGGCGTTTTGGAACAGGATCACGCCATGCGTGCCGAAGGCCCAGTTCTGTCGGGACGAATGACCGCGCCTATTGCCGTTGAGTTGGTTTTTCGCCGCGGTCAGCGTCGTCCAGATTCCGCCTTCCATGTGGATGTCGGTGTCAGGTTTGGTTTCGTTGGGAACGGGGCCGTCTTTGAAACCGACGAGATTCAGGTTTCTCACCATGCAGGTGTTGCAACCGGGTTTGAGTCGAATCTCCGCTTTCGGATCAGCGGTGATTCTGTGGCCGGATTTGAGTATCAGCGGCCCGTCGATGTAGTAAGGCAGATCGCGAGCGGGAATGTGCAGTGAACCCGTTTCGTCGAGCGAAGCCTGCATCGCGGCCGTCCAAATCTCCGCGGTTACTTCGCGTTCTTTGAATCCGCCGGAGCCGCCAGGCCATGTCTCGTGCCAGGATTCCGTGCGGACGAGATCCTGAGAGCGTGCCAAGGTAGCTTGCGGCCGGTAGATTTTGAACTTCTGGATACCGATCGGCTTCCGCTTCTCCGTTGGCGTGATGGTCAGCGTGTGTTTTCCGTTGGGGATGCCCTGGACCAGCATGGTTTCCGCGGCTTTTTCCCCTGGTGTGAATGTTTCGGCAAACAGGGGGTAAACCTTCCATTTCACTTGAAAGTTCTCTGGCAGGCTCGTCTTTCGCAGCTTCAGCGGAAAGGCGATGTTCCAATCGGGCCTGGCAATGCGGATTCGTCCGGAATTGGAAAGAAAGTCTTCCGTGCTCCAGCCTTCGCCGTCGTCTCCGGTCACCGAGCCGCTCAGGCGGAAATGGATCTTTGTCCCGTCGGCAGCGGAATCAGGCAGACAGGTCACGGTCCAGGTTTCGGCGACGGGATCTTCGCCCAGGGCGACGTGGCGGATGGCCGGCATCCAGTTCGCGCTCTTCGATGGACGGGTCGCGGCCCAGGCTCCGGGAAAGGTTTCCAGTTCGCGGCCGTTGAGACGAATCGCCAGTTCGCGGGATGGGTTTGACCCATCGGAAACGGCCACGACGCGATTGCCCTCGAAGCTCAGACTGATCTCTCCGTTTTCGCCAATCGTTACCGCGTCGGAATCCAACGGAACATCGAGAATCTGCGCTTCGGCCTCTTCATTTTCACCAAACTGATCCGTGCGCACCAGCTGCGCCTTGATGATGTCCCCGAGCAGTTTTTCTCCTGCGGCATTGAGATGAACTCCGTCTCGCAGGAAATCACCCGGCGTCTTGCCCGAGTCGGCGAGATGCTGTTTCCACGCCTTGCGCACATCGACAAGCATGCAGTCATGTTTCTGAGCAATCCGCCGGATGCCTTCTGAATATCGGTCATCCCGCCCCATCCGGTCGGGATGGGCCACGTGATCCGTCCAGAGCACAATTTCCGCCGCTGTGGTCTCCCGCACTTTCCGGATGATCGCTTCGTAATTGGCCAGATCACCGTAGACGTGGAAGATCAACAGATCGGGGTAGAAAGGATAAAGATCGTGCTCAGCGGTGCGCCGCAGGGCTGGCGATCTAAATCCACCGATGGCGCGGTTTTGGATCTCCAGGTTCGCTTCGGGAAAACGTTTCTTCAGATCCGCCACGACATGGTCCCGCCAATGCTGCGCGGTGATTGACTGACCATAGAAGAGGATGCGGATCTTCTGCCCCGGATTCCGTTCCCCGGCCAGCGAACGCATGGTGCGCTGGATGAATTTCACGGATGGGTTCGAAGATGGCTCTGCGGCCTGCGAAGAACCAATCGTTAACAGGGTCAGAAGCAATGCGCTGAGGTAGTTAGGTCGAGTCATGAGAAATCAGTTGGCTCCTTTCCAATGGGAGAATTCAGTTACTGCATCGAGCCTCAGCGGCTGAAGCACATGCCGAAGCGAGGAAAGTGAGGATGATCGTGAATGTGTGTTTCATGAAGTGACGGTTTAAACTATCTCTTTGGATTCATTGAAGCCCGCTGGATAGCGGTCTGCATCTGGGACTGCCAATCTTCGAAATGGGTTGCGAGACGTTCGGTGATCTCCGGATACTCGGTGGCGACGTCCTGGAGTTCACCGGGGTCACGGGAGAGGTCGTAGAGTTCCCAGGGACGGCGCTTGGCTTTTGGGGCGGCAATGGGTTGGTCGTTGCGAATGGCTTTCCAATCTCCCGAACGAATGGCGAACTGGTAGAGGGTGCGCATGTTCACTCCGGGGGATCGCTGATTCGGCCGGGCCCATTGGCGCTGTTGCCAGCAGAGAAAGTCATGAGGTTCGCCGTTCTTTCCTCCAGTGAGGAAAGGTAACAGGTCAACACCGTCGATCTCGCGATCGGCGGGCGGATCGATCCCGGCGGCGGCGAGGGCGGTCGGAACGATGTCGAGGCTGCTCGAAAGGCCGGCGAAGGTCTGCCCCCCAGGTAATGTTCCGGGCCAACTGACGATCATTGGTGTGCGCACGCCGCCTTGTTGCAGATCGAACTTGTGACCTCTAAAAGGCACGTTGCGGGTGTGCCTGGCCGCATTGTTTCCGCCACCGCCATTGTCGTTGAGAAAAACGACGAGGGTGTCCTTGCGCAGACCGTGTTTGTTCAGCGCGTCAAGCACCTCGCCGACGGCGCGGTCGATGGCGACAATCATGCCACCGTAGATGCGCCGCTCGGGACTGATCCAACTGGCCTCGACTACAGCTTGGTCGTCGTCGAGGGCCTGCAGTGGCGCGTGCGGCGCGTTGAACCCTAGATAGAGAAAGAACGGCTGCGCCTTGTTGCATTCGATAAAAGCAACCGCCTCGTCGGCGAAAAAGTCGGTCAGATATTTGGGGGCATCGAAGGATATATATTTGCCATCCTGGAACCGCAGCAGTGAGGTGCCGGCCCAAAAATCATCCATGCCTCCCTCGATGCCGACGAACTCATCGAAACCGCGTTCATGCGGGCCGGGTAACAGCCAGGGCATCGGCCTACCGTTGCCACTGAGGTGCCACTTGCCGACGTTGGCGGTGCGGTAGCCGTGGTGCTTGAGTTCATCGGCGAGCGTACGCTCCCGCACCCAGAGCCGGTTTTCCTCTGGAGAATAGACATTGTCGTAAACGCCGAATCGATGCTGATAGCGGCCGGTGAGCAATCCCATACGCGAAGCAACGCAAATTGGCGCCGAAACATGGGCATTCGTCAGTTTCACGCCCGAGTCAGCGAGGTGTTGCAGGTTCGGCGTCGGGATCTCCGAGTCACCGAACATGCGTAGATCGGCATAGCCCATGTCGTCGGTGAGGATGACGATGACGTTGGGCTTCTTTTTCGTTTCAGCGGCTGAAGCACATGCCGCAGCCAGGATCAGGAGGAAAGTTATTGGATGTTTAAGAAGAGTCATTGGAAATCAATCGGTAGTTAGCTTGATACTCCCTGGTGATGTCTTCAGGTTACCGAAGTAAGTAGTCTCTGTTTTGCTGCTTTCGAATCAGTGTTTCGGGAAAATAGCAGGTGTAGGGAAGCGGACTTCGGGGTTGTTTTGGAAAAGGTATTCCTCCCGGGGGATCTGCGTCTTGGGCTACCGCAGGCGATTCGACGCCTGTCTGAACTCCGTTTCTTTCTGCACGGCAAAATTCCGGGTCTGATTGAAAATCCTGGTGTGGTGGACTTGGTGTGAACTTCCGCTGAAATAAAAGGCCGCCCCCGCGTTGTCGTGAACGATGCAGTCGCGGTAACTCGTGATACTGTCGTTGACGTCCGCGACTCCGCCGGCGGCTGAGCCGTTCCAGGCAACCTCGGCGCGGACGACTTTCATCTCGGTGGTTTCGTGGGCGCTGATGCCTTCGTCGGCGTTGGATAGGGCGCGGACATTTTCCAGCCGGATGCCATGACGATCGCCGTGGATGTTGAAGCCGTCGTTGCCGGCGTGCATCGCTGTCACGTTTCGCACGATGATGTTGGAGCAGGCGATGGACACTCCGTTCACGCCGGCCTTGGCGGGAAGATACAGACGCTTGGTATTCGGAATGCCTTTGGGCCAGCGGAAGTAAATGGAACCGTCATCGGCGTAACCCATCTGGCCGGGCTGGAGTTTGTCGGGTGCGAAGTAACAGCGGGACTTGCGGTCGGGATGCAGTTTCTCCGCTGCCAGGTCGCGCGGGATGGTGATGGGAATCTGATCGACGAACAGGCCGGCGGTTTGCCCGGCGATGCGGACCTTCTGCCCCTGTTCGGCCAGCAGGCCGGGTTGCGAGGTCCAGAGGTTGCCCTGCTTTCGCCAGGGGTGTTTGCTGAGATCAATGCCCAGATCGATGATCATGCCTTTCCCGTCGAAGATCGCGGGTTGGTCTTTGGTTCCGCCGTTTCTGAGCACGATGGGCGTGGTGATTCTAGCCTGCGTCTGCAACGGCCAGATATCGCTGCGGAAGGTGCCGGCCGGCAGACCGTTGGCATTCCACAGATTCGCGACGGGAGAATCCTGCCAAGCGTATCGAACAGCCAGCGGCTCGGCAACAGCGTCGCATTTCAAGACCACAGTGTCGCCCTCGATGCTTCCGGTCGCGGAGTGAAACTTCTGATCGAGACCGGCAAGGGCAAACCCAACCAATGGGCCATCCTTCGCCACGAGCCCGGACCCGACGTGGTCGAAATGAACGGTGGCTTCGTGTGCGCGGAATTCAACCCTGCGATAGGTCGGTCCGCTCCAGACGAGATCCCGCTCACCGTACACCTTGGCCCGGGCGGCCAAGGCCAGTCGTCGGCCGATCGGTTTCTTCAGGGGCGGGTGGATTTCATCCGGCAAGCCGCAGTCGGTCGAAACCACGGACGCGGTATGCGGGAGCGTTCTCTCCAGCAGCGAGATCGATTCCCGCATTTCGGAAAACGCGCTGCGAGGCCATTCGCGTACCTTGCCGAAGGCCTGCAGTTGAACGGCCAGAAATGCCAGATCGTCGCGTTCAAACGCCTTTCGCCATTCGCTCACCATGGTGGGCAACTGACGGCGATACGCTTCGGCGCGTCCCTGATTCGACTCGCCCTGATACCAGATGACGCCGCGCATGGCGAAAGGCGTGAGCGGAGCAATCTGGGCATTGTACAAGCACGACAATCGCCACGGTTCGGCGGGCGGCCGGTCCGGATCGCGATTGGGGTCCGCTTTCCACTTCGCGTATTTCTCGTCCCACCTGGTCTTCTGTAGCCGGTAAGGTTCGATGACGTCGCGATTGAATTCGGGACTCTTTTCGAGCGACTCGATCGGCATCCAGCAATAGAGCTTCGACCCGCCGAAATGCGATTCGATCAAGCCGACGGGAACGTCCTGGGAAACCCGCAGCTCGTGAGCGAACCACGCGGCGACGGCGCTCATCCAGTCGAGCCCGAACCGCTCGTTGTCGACCGGTCGCCACTGTTCGCTGCCTCCCTGGCGCCAGCGCGGATTCTGGAAAGCCCCTTCAGCTCCGATGTCTGCAACCGGCTGGTCGGCAATGTAACTTCCGACTTTGAAGCGACGCAGAGTCGGATGTGGGATGAGCTTGCGCGCCTCCTCGGCGTGGGTGGATTTGGGAATGGTGAAGCCCATGTTCGATTGCCCGCTCGCGAGCCAGACTTCGCCGACAAGGATGTCCTCAAGTTTCACCAGGTCGTGGCCGGAAGAAACGCTCAGCACCCGGGGCTTGCTGCTGGCGGGCATGGGATCAAGTCGCACCAGCCACTTGCCGTGTTCATCAGCCACGGCCGTGTGAGTCTGCCCGGCAAAGCTGACGGAGATCTTCGCACCAGGCGTTCCCCATCCCCAAACGGGAACCGGCATCTCCCGCTGCAACACTCCGTGATCGGTGAAGATCTTGGCAAAGCGCAGCTCCTCGGCAGGCAACACAGTTGGCGCTGCAAGCAGGAAGGTGATGAGGAATAGATGTCTCATTCGTTTCCGGATTGTTTGTTCAACCACCCGTTTTTCACAGATCAAAGCTGCCGCATCTATTTCCGAGCGGCCTCTTGCTCTGCAGAGTGCTCTGGATTGCTCTTAAATTGGAATGCAAAGATGTTGGCGTCCTGCATTTCAAAGCGCAGCCGGATGGGGCGTCCCGCCAGACTGCTGACATCCGCGCGCGCGCCCCATGTCACCGTGTGCCGGATCGCGTCGGTCTGGATGGGATCACAATCCGGAATCCTGAATCCCGGGATTTCATTGCCGGCTTCATCGAGCAGGGCGACGCGCAGCGAGCCGCGGGCGGTGACATTCAGCTCCAGCCTGCCGCCCTGAAAAACCAGCGGCCGGGAACAAAACCAGCCGGCCTTCGCCCGCGCTTCCAGCGAAGTGAATCCATCCAGCCGGTTCACAAAGCGCACAATCCGGCGGTTCTTGCTGCGCCGATGATGCGTCCCGTCCGTCAGCACGGCGTAAGTCCACAATTCGTCCCCCTGCCGCACCATGGCATCGCGGGAAACCGCCGTCACGACGCGGAAGCCCGGTTCGAGCTCCCAGCCGGACCCATAAAAATCCGGCGCGCCGAAGAACCGCCAGTTGCGGCCGTCACGGCTGGTCGCGAGCTCCGTGGTGAGCGGCTGATCGCTCCCATCGGCGGGAAAAAAAAGGCGCATCGGAAACGCCACGTAGGTATCCGGCGCCCAGGGATACTTGACCGCCCGGGTCCGGTAGATCTGGCCGTCGCGGAGGAACAATCGCGGATCGGCGCTCCACCGCGCATAGGGTTCGAACGGCGTCGGCAGCTCACCGGTGAAGGCCGGCAGGATGTGCTGCTTCGCAAAGAGCTCGGGCATGCTCTGCGGCTGGAAGGGCCACGGTTTGAAATATTCCCGTGTCTCGGCCCGGGCGCCAGCCCGGCCGAACGGCGCTCGGCCATTGCCGAGGGGCGAGTGGCGGACAAACGTCACATACGTTCCCCGCTGGTCATCCCAGAACATCTCGTTGCCGCCGTCCGGATCGATTGGGAACATGCACGTCTCGTTGCGCCTCCAGTGCAGGCCGTCCGGTGACACAAATGCATAGATGCCCCGCTGCAGATCCTTACCGGCATACTTGAAGCGTTCCTCCGGAGGCGTGTCGGGATTCATATCTTCGAACGCCCGGCCGTCCCAATTGGTTGAATCGGGGCGCCGCGGTGGATCACAATTCGCCGCGATAAAAGTGACCTTTCTCCCGTCCTGATAGTAAACGCTGTCAGGAATCGCCGATACTCCCTTGACGTCCTCCGCCTGCACTTTCGGAGGATGGGAAACCAGGTGAACATCCCGCCGCGCCTCCACGATCATGTCGTCGATGAAAACGTGCCGGCGCGCGCCGAGCGCGAGCGGCTCCGACGGATCCTGGGCAAAAAGCGGAGGCGGCCCCGACGGCTTCGAAGGCGGTGGCGGATTCGGTCCGAAATTGCGCGAGAAGCTGCGGGGCTCGAAAACCCTGCCGGAATAGCGGACCACATCCGAAAAACGCAGTTCATCCAGCATCCCGTCCACCGGGTGCTCGTAGAAACGACCGGCGCCCAGAGTGAAATAGGGCCGCACCGCCAGCGCCTTGCCCGCTTCCTCCAGCGCTGCGCGCTTGTCCTGTGAAGAATGATTCAGCTCGCTGCCAGGCACGATCTCCCAATCCCGCCCGGAATGACGCCAAAGCAGGCGCCCGCGCTCGGCCCGGTGGGTCACGCGCAATTCGAGTTCCAGGGGATAGGTCTTCCCGGGAGCGAGGCGGCTCCGGCCGGTTCGCACCGCGTGGTCAGCCAGGCCGTCGATGACGGTCTTGCCATCGATGACCAGCCGCGCCCCGTCGGCACATTCAGCGAAGAACTCCACCTCCTGTTCCCTGCCCGCCAGCGCCGCTGTGCCGATGGCTCCCCGCCATTGCTCCGACCAACTCAGGTCCCTGGTATTGCCCCAGAAAAAATCCACCGCGCCACAAACGCGCACATTGATGGCGTTCCCGAGCCGCAGTTTTCCGTTCTCCATCGGGAGGGGCCGCATGACACCAATCAAACCGGCCCCGCTGGTCGGATCCCTTTCCAAATCTCCGCGAGAAGCGGCCGCCGGGGAAACCGAAGTCGATTGCATCCGGCCATCAAGAAAGTGCCGCACGCGGTCATCCTGGAAAGTGAAAGCCACATGGTGCCACTGGCCGTCCCGCAGTCGTCCCGGATCCGTCGGACAATGATAACGCCGGCCTCCGGCCAGCAGGAAGAAGGGGCCGTCCTTCGCCGCCAGCGTGCATTCGAATTGCTTCGTTTCTCCCTTTCCCATTTCCAACAGTGTCACGGTGCCGGCGGACTTGTCCTCCAGCTTGAGCCAGAACTCACAGGACCATTGCCGGCCTTCCAAGGCTTGCAGCACACGCTCCGCCGGCAGGACGGGGCACAGGTCCGGTATGCCGGCGAATGTGCCGGCCTGGGCGGCAGCGCGCGCACCCGGCCCGGCCGTCGGACTGAGGCTCAGCGCGCCACCAAAGCGACCGGGGACGAGCCGTCCACCCGGCAGCAATCTCAGATCGAACATGGCCAATCCTGCATCGGTGAGCGTGGAATTGAGATACGACGGGTCGTCGAAAAGCCACAGACCCGCGGTATGGCTGTCCGCAAAGCTGGGAAACAACGTGTCGTTGTCCGCGTGCCCGACTTCGAATCTCGCAAACTGAGCCGCGAAGCCGGCTTCGCCGCGAGTCCCTGAAACCATCAAGCCTGGAACCAGGGAAGCTCCGGACGCCGGGATGACATGACTCAAATCGAGCTCGGTCAATCGATGGAGCGGCGATCCCTCCAAACCGGAGGCGAGAAGATATCTGCCGGGCTCCGTCCGTTCGATTCGCAATTGCACCCGCCGGCCCGGAGAAAATCCGGTGATGTCTCCGTGCCAGCAATCTCTTTCACGGGCATCCCGGGTTCGCAAACGCAGCCGCACTCGTCCATCGGCCGTCATGGAAAACTCCAGGTGCGTCACGTTCTCTTCGCTGGCCGCTCCTTTAGCGGCGGCTAATACGAGTCCGGCCGTGGCGCTTGAGGGCGCTCCAGACGGCAGGGTGACATCAGCGCTGATGAATCCTCCCACATCCTTCAATCGCAGATCCTGCCTGAGCAGCCGGCCGGTCGCGAATTCCCCGGTCCAATGCACGAACAACCCGCCCGCCTGATTCCCAGGCTCGACGCGCATCAATTTGTCCGCGCTCCCGCCCGCTCCGGCGACATCGATGCGCCATTGCGATGCCAGCTTTCCCGTCTGGAAATCATCGATCGCACGGGTGTTGGCGACCGGATCAGCTCCCGTGGCCAACACGGACCGCAACAACGTGACGCAGACGATCGCTCCGGACAAAACGGACAGGCTGCGTGGATAGATTTTCATGGGAAAAATCATTACTGCTAAAAGATGCGATAGAGCCCCTCTTCCTCGTCGTGGACGACGGTCGCGTATCCCGG
>JAYPXF010000198.1:0-2091 GCA_038154405.1 Verrucomicrobiales bacterium
ACCATAGCGGTTTTGGCCGCGGGCTTCGCTTCTTTCTTACCCCTCTGATGAAATACTCGAGCTAGGAATCAAACTACCGGACAATCAGGCGGAGGATTCACACAATCAACTTCCCGTATTGAAGGGGGGCAAGAAAGCCGTCCGTACCACCCGCATCCACAACACGCGGGTCAACTCATAAGCAATTCGAAACGGCGATTGGTTGTTGATCGCTGACAAGCACGGCTACATGAGCGGCCGCGACCAGAAGTGGGAAACGAAACACAATTACCCGGCGGACAACAAATCCCCGGTGGAACTCTACAACCTTGCCAAAGACATCGATCAACGAACCGACCTCGCGGGCGAGCAACCGAAACGTGTGAAAGAACTCCAAACCCTGCTCAACAAGATCAGGGAACAGGGACATTCCGCCCCCCGGCTTCAGTGAGTTCCGCTACGGGCGCCCTTCAAAGATCCACGTAAGCCCCGTCGTTACGTGCCGATTCCAGGCAGGCATCCATCAGCTTCTGGGTCTTGATTGCAATCTCCGGCCAGTGCGGATCAGGTTTCCCGCCAATCGCCAGGTTCGCGAAATTGCGGAAGAGATTTGTCTCTTGCGCGTTGGGATGGTTGTTGCCGAATTCGCGGACGGACACGCGTCGAGCATGTCGTTCCATGTTGAACTGGCAGCCGTTCTGATCGAAATGCGAATTGTTCACGTCAAACGCGACTTCGCTGTCATAGAAAGGCAGCACGAAATCGGACACCATGACGTTGCCCTTGGTCCCGCTCACATTCACACACTGTTGATGTTCGGTGCGAAAAGACGTATAGAAGCTGGCTGATACCCCGCCATCAAAGAACAGCTCTGCGGAAAACTCCGTGGGGACCTGATCCGGACTCCCTTCCTGACCGTGACCGGAAATCATTCGTCCGCTCAACCGCGTCGGCATCGCGTACTTCATGCTCCAGAGGATGAACCGAATCGTGTACCATCCCAGATCCCCCAGGCAGCCCTGCGGCTCCAGGTCACTGTGCGTCCGGATATTGCCGGACATAAAATCGTCAGGAGCACGAAAACTGAACTGGGTGGCGATTCGTTTCATTTCGCCGATGCTCTCCCCGTCATCGATCACTTCCCGCAACGCGTCGAGCCGGGCGCTGTGCATGAACATGATTCCATCCATGAATTGCACATCATTTTCATCACAGGCGGCGACCATCTCCTCCAGATCCGCCAAGGTGACGCCACAAGGCTTCTCGCACATCACGTGCTTGCCCGCTACGGCCGCTTTGATCACCCATTCCTTCCTCAATCCGGTCGGCAACGGGATGTAAACCGCATCAATGTCTTCGCGCGCCAACAGCGCATCGTATCCCTCAATTGCCTCGGGCTTCGGCGAAAAGGCCACCTGCGCCTGGCATTCGTCAATGAAAGCCTGCGCCTTGACGGCTGATCGACTGGCCACTGCCATGACAACTCCATTGCCGGAGTTTTTGATTGCCTGCCAGTTCTTGCGGGCAATACCCGCCGTACTGAGAATGCCCCAACGGCAAATCTGATCGCTCATGCGCGATCTTTTATCCGCCCGCCCCCTAGGAGCGCAATCCTAGTCGTCCTTGAATTGTTTCTTCATCACCCGGTAAACCGGGCGAGGAACATATTGCTTCACAATCTCCTGCCAGCCGTCCGGACCGATCAGTCCTTTCACAAAACTGGAACTGACCTCGGCAATTTCGCGCGGCGGAATGAGAAACACCGACGTCACATCCGGTTTGAGGTCGCTGTTGATGTAGCGCATCCCACGCTCGTAATCGTAATCGCTCTCCGTCCGGATGCCACGCAGAATGAACTTCGCCCGTTTCTTGTCCGCGTAATGTACCAGAAATTGGTTTTCGAAACTGTCGATCGACACGCCCCTGCGTTCCCCGATGCATTCCTGCAGCAACCGCAGTCGTTCCTCGAGATTGAAGGTGTAGCGCTTGTCCGGATTGATGCCGATCGCCACGGTCAAATGATCGAACAGCTTGGCTCCTTCTTCGATCATCCAGAGATGACCGTTAGTCAGCGGATCAAAGCTACCGGCATATACGGCGCGACGTGACATA
>JAYPXF010000198.1:2101-12959 GCA_038154405.1 Verrucomicrobiales bacterium
CTCAATTTGCGCAGCATGGAGACGCGACCGGTCTGCACCCATTCGGCAACGAAGATATTGCCGTCTTTGTCGAATACCGCGTCATGTGGATGAACAAATCTACCGGCGGGCCACTTCGCGCGCTGTGTGCGCATCTTGAGTTTGCGATTGGTCACTTGTTTGCGCCATGCCTCATCATCACCGAGATGGGTTATCACTTTGTTGTTCTTGTCCAGGAGGGTGATGCGCGCGTGCAGGTCCGGCACCAGCATCATGTGTCCCCGGATGTCAATATCCGCCGGAAAAAGAAACCCGCCCTGTGTCCGCAGGTGTTTCCCTGACAGCGTAAACCATTGAAGACGCGCGTTGGCCCGATCGCACACCGCGATCTTCGGTTTGCCATCGCGCTGGTCGAGCCACTGTCCATGCGGAGTCTTGAACTGACCGTCCTTGTTTCCGGGACCGCCGAAGCTCTTCACGTATTTGTCGTTCTTGTCATAGATGTGCAGGTAACCGCTGCCATAACCATCTCCGAGACAGTACCCGCCATCCGGCATGAAATTCACGTTCGTGGCCCGAAAGCGCGCGCCCTTCTTTTCATACAATCCGGAGTCCTTGGCGATGGCTTCCCGATCTCGTCGCCATACCAACTCACCGTTCAACGTCATCTTGGCGAAACCGAAAGAAGCCTTCCGCTTGGCCGGCGAGAGATACATAAATTCCTGATTCCCTTCCTTCCGTATATCAACCCCGTGTCCAACGCTGATTCCGTTTTCCATGAACACGTCCGCCAAGGAACGGATGAACTTTCCTTTTCGGTCGAAGACGAACAGCGAACCAGGCTTGCCGCCATGGGTGACATAGAGATTTCCGGCCTCATCGAACGCGATTCCCTGCGTGGCGTTTCCGAAAGTGTTTGGCTCCGGCAGTGTCACCCAGTCGTGAATGCACTCGTACTTGTGATCCCCCTCGCCGACGACCACGCGCTTGGAGTTCGTTTTCTTTGCCAGAAGAAGATCCGGCATCGCCATCGTGCCAGCCGCGACCGTCGAGACCTTGAGGACCGAACGACGGGTAAGAGTCGATTGAACGCGCATGGCGAAACTGTGCCCCCTCCCCCATCTACGAACAATCACCGATTTGACACCGCCGAGCGCATTCAGCACTTTTTGACCATGCGCAGCGTATTGTGCCTGTTTATCACGACCGTGTTGCTCAGCAGCACGGCCCCGGCAGCAGATTGGCTGAACTGGCGGGGCCCCAATGGTCTCGGCGTCAGCAAAGAAAGTGGTCTACCGATCGAATGGTCCACTGAGAAGAACGTGGCATGGAAGGTTTCCATCCCCGGCTTCGGAGCCTCCTCCCCGATTGTTGCGGCCGATTCGGTCTACGTGACCTCACAGACTGCGAACAACGACCTGCATGTCCTCCGCATCAACGTGAACACCGGAGAAATCATCTGGGACAAGGTCGTGGGCAGCGGCACCGGCAAGACCCATCGATTTCACAACATGGCAACACCGACTCCCACATCGGATGTGAAGAACATCTACGCGCTGTTCGGCACGGGTGACCTCGTCTGCATGACCCGACAGGGAGAAGTATTCTGGCGCCGGAACATGCAGAAAGATCACGGCCCGTACAACATCCAATGGGGCATGGCGAGCTCACCGATCCAGCGACTCGGCAAGCTCTACGTCACCTGCATGCAGCAGGGCCCGTCCTATCTGATGGCCATGCGAACGGCCGACGGCGGCGACATCTTTCGCATTCCAAGAGTCATGGGACCGGAGAACGAAGCCCGGGATTCCTACACCAATCCGATTTTCATTCCCGGCCGCATTGGAACGGAGCTTGTCCTCGCCGGTGCTTTCAATCTCACCGCTTACAATCCGGACAGTGGCCGACTCGTTTGGCAAAGCGGCGGCCTAGAAGTTCCCCATGCCGCGGGACGTTCAATCTCCGGACCAACCTTCGGCAGCGGAGTGATCATGGCCGCCTCATCCGGCTGGCGGAGCCAGGGGCACGTGATTGCCCTGCGCCCCAGAGGACTTGGCAACATCACCGAAACACATCGCCTGTGGAAGAACGACAAGCTGTCTCCCGACTGTCCCACCCCGGTGATCTACAAGGACTTTGCCTACGTGGTGAAAGACAACGGCATCACCGCGTGCCTTGAGCCCAAGACCGGAAAGGTTCACTGGGAGGAACGCCTCTTCAAGGTCGGCGGAAAGGTCTCGCCCATCGCCGGCGACAACAAGGTCTACATTCTGAACTCCCAAGGCAAATGCGTCGTCTTGATGCCCAGCACGGAAAAGGTCGTCATCTCCGAAAACGATCTGAATGAAGATACCATCGCCGCCCCCGCGCTGGCCTACGGCAAACTCTTCATCCGCACCAAGACCCAACTCTACGCCATCAAGCGAGATTGAAGGAAGATCCCGACAAGCAGTGCGACGAATGCTCGGTCTTTGGCGCATTCGAATTCGATGGTCACACCCTCTGCCTCGATTGCTACGAATCCAGTGGCTCCTGCTGCACGGGATTCGCCGAATGTAGCGTCAGCGGTCAAATCAATGGTGGGGAGAGGGTTCCCGCGAGCCCGCTTCAGAGCCCTGAAGGAGCGACACACGGGACTACCTGAGACAACCAACATAGCAATTGCGAGAACGCCGCCGACAATCGGCCTGCTTCCGGGAACGTTTGACGCAACCGATAACACGGCCACCAAGAGCGAGAGCAGGCACACCATTGCCAACCAAAGCCTGGCGTGTGGAGGATCCTGACGAATTGACTCTTTCTCCATTTCCGTCCGTCATTTTCCCGTGGTCACAAATTTAGGCACACCCGCCAGATAATTGAGACCTTTGTCATTCTTCTGTTTGGGCCCAGGTGTACTTCGCCCGGCAGCGATCTGATCGTCGAATAATCTCAGCAACCGCTTCACCTTGTCCGGATGTTTCGCCGCCAGATTGTTCGACTCCGTCGGATCTTTCGACAGATCGAATAACTGCACAAACGGCGCTGCCAGCAATTCCTTGCGATTCGGTTTCCGGCCCAATTCCTGCAGCGCCTTCTTGTAAGCGACTTCCGGCGTCGGCGAATTGCCGTATCGACCGACGCTACCACTCCCCGGACACAGGCAAAGTTTCCAGTCCCCCACCCTTACCGCCCAACTGCGGGTGGACGATTGGATCATGTTCGGACGGGTCGCCTGCGCATTCGGACTTCTCAACAATGGCAGCAGACTGATGGAATCCACACCTTGTGAATCCGTGAGTTCCTGACCGGAAGCCTCAGCAAAGGTGCGGAACACATCCTGCAAACCGACCAGTTCATCCGTCCCACTCCCGGGCTTCACCACTCCCGGCCATTTCACGACAAAGGGCACGCGCCGACCGCCTTCGTAGACGGAGAACTTGAATCCCCGATAGATCCCGCTCGAGTAGTGACCCAGCTTCCGCATCGACTTGAACTGGGCGAAGGTCGCCTTGCGAATGTTCCCGGCATAGGAAGCGGCCCCATGATCAGAAGTCGCAACGATCAATGAGTTGTCCGCCAGTCCATGCTTCTCCAACGCCCGCATCAGACGCCCGAGACAATCATCCGTCTCCATCACGAAGTCACCGTAAAGTCCCAGCTTGCTCTTCCCCTCCCAACGCGGATGCGGACTGGTCGGTGTGTGCGGTGATGTTAGGGCAAAATAGAGAAAGAACGGTTTGCCGTTCTTCGCCGCGTTCGCGTGACGATGCACGAATTGCTCCATCTCCGTTGAAAAGGTGTTCAGCACACTATAATCCTCAAAGTTCTCCTCCGCCGGTCCCACTCGATTGAACGCGCTCCAACCGCGCTGCTTGTTCACGTAGCCCAGCCATTGGTTGTTCCGCGCAAACACGTACGGAAACATGTCCAACGATCCCGGCAGGATGAAACTGTAATCAAAGCCGAACTGCACCGGTCCGATCTTCAGCGGTTTCGTGTAATCCACGTTGTTCGTGGTCTGCACACCGCCATTCGTCACGGTCATCTGCGTACCCAAATGCCATTTACCGATGTAGCCGGTGGTATAGCCGGCCTGTTTCATGAGATCCCCCAACGTGAACGTATCTGTCGAGAACCGAGGCCCCAGGAATCCCCATGGACCACCCCGGTCCGGCCGGCCGAATCGCCAGGCATAGCGCCCGGTCATGATCGCCATCCGGGAAGGCACGCATACCGAAGCCACCGCATGCGCATCCGTAAACTTCATTCCCTCTGCGGCCAATCGATCGAAACTCGGCGTCTCAATCCGGCAACGCTCCTTTCCAAAACACTTCACATCCCCGTAACCCAGATCGTCGGCCATGAAGTAAACGATGTTCGGACGGCTGGCAGCATCGGCATCCGAGCCGCAGCAGAGAAGCAGAAACAAACCAACGGCAGTGAGTGTTGTAGGACGCATGTCGATATCTAGCCGCAAATCTCCGTCCGGATAAACCCTTCATTCAATGCACCGGCACGACTAGACTGCCGCAGCGCATGAACAAGCCGGCCCGCCAAATGATCGAGCAGATCGCCGCCCTCGTAGGGATGGGAGTCGGCGTGGTCCTGGCCGAGGTCATTCTATGGAACCACCGGGAAGCTCTGGGATCCGCATTCTGGTGGCTCCAATTGCCGCTAGGATTGATGTGCCTCGCCGGATCGATGTTGGCCAGTGCCGGCAAGTCAGCCGGAAAGAAGCTCCTCCGCGCCGATCGGGAAGCCATTGCTTCGGCCGGAAAAGACGATGCCGAGGTCATCCGGGAACAGCTGACCGATCTGGCCAAACGTATCGAACACCGCGAACAGCAGCTCAACGAACGCCTCAAGACCTTCCACGAGTGGATGGAGTTCCCCCAACCGCTCAACCTGAAAGACCAGTTTGCCGAAAGCAATACCGCCGCGGAGACCGCCGAAAAAGAACAACAGTTGTTCAAACTCATCGAGGATGAATCCAAACGGGTCTTCGACAAGATCCTGAACGGAGATTACTCGACGGATGGATCGGTCAAGATCGAAGAGATTCGCGATGAAGCGACCGATTTCATCCGTCGCATCGCCCGGATCTACCAACCCGGTGCCAAGGATCCACTACTTGAAAGCAGCGTCGCCCAGATCCTGCACGCCTCTTCCCGTGCCAGCCTGCAATTCATCACCGTCCTCGAAGAACTGCCGTTGGATGTCAAAGAGTATTCCATTCAGAACATCTACGACTACGTCGAGAAAGGCGTGCAGGCCTATGGTGTCTACAAGAAGTTCGAACCTTACAAGCCCTACGTGGACACAGCCTATTACCTTGGCCGGTTCGCCATGGGAGCCAGCCCGATTTCACTCGGCGCCTGGTGGCTGGTCGGAACTCTGGGACAGAAAGGCGCGGAAGCATTGACCACTCATGTCCTTGAAGGTCAGGCACTCACCTTTCTACACAATCTCATCCGGGTGATCGGCTACGAGGTCGCCGGCATCTACAGCGGCAATTTCCGGCATCGCGATCCAAACTGGTTCTACGCGGTCGAGCTCGTGGAAATGATCCACACCTTTCCCGCCTCCCGCAAGAGCCTGGACCGCGGACTCAACGAACTCGGTCGCCTTTCCCTGCGCAGCGAATACGACCGCATCTATCTCTATCGCTGTCTCGCCGCACGCCAGAGCGCCAATCCCTCCCAATACGATTCTTCCGTCCTTTCCACCGCCGAAAGGAGTCAGATCGCCAGCCGGCTGGAGCAGCTTTTCCACGAGGACATCCACGGCGCAACGAGCGAACGGATCACGGAGTGGAAGACCGATCTTGAGCAACGGCTCAACGTGCAACTGAAACTTGATGCCGACCTCGCCGCAAAACGATCAGAGCAGGAATCTCTCGCTTTGGCCGCCAGCTCACTGGCGAGTTATCTGATCGATGTCAAGGGCCGCGAAGCCACCGAAGTCGGAAAGCTGTTGGAGCCGACTGGAACCTTGAAACGGATGGATGCGTCGCCCCGCTCCCAATGGCTGCTGACGACGGAGAAAGATCCCCCATTCTACTTCGAACCGCCCGATCTGGATCCGGAATGCGACATCACCCGCTTCTATCTCGCCGATCTTTTCGCACTGGCCGTCGAGTTGCCCCCCTATGACGAGAACACGGGAAAACTGATGACCGAGGTGGGGCATTTTCTGAGACAGGATTCCAAGGCAACCACCGAGGCCTTTGATGAGATGCTGATCAAACGCATGAGCCGCAATCTGTCGGCACGGCAACCCGATGGCGAACTCAACGCCAAGGCTGCGCACACTTTGGCCCGCAACGTTTCACCCGAATCAGCGATACGCTTCGCCTACACGCAAGTCGTGTTGGAACCTCCCATTGAGGCCGTGAATCCCGTGCTCTACGCGACCGACGACACCTGCGCCATAATCGCAGCGGACGGCAACGAATTGTGGACGTCCGACTCACACGCACGCACCAGCCAGGAGACCCTGCTCGGCCAAGGGCATTGCCGGATCACGGGTGGGCGCTGGCACGACGGCAAGGATCGGATCATCAAACTGGATCTGCCCATTCTCTCCGGATACGCCACCCACTTCCAACCGCTGCTCGATCGGATTCCGGAAGCGTAGCGGAATTCGTGAGAATTCCATTTTAATGATTGGCGCAAGAACGAAACTCTCACGAGTGCAGCTACCGGAGAGACCTTCCGCAGTATCGCGGGCGACTCGGTCGAACAAAACATGGCTTGACCGGTCGAAAGCCATTCACAAACCTCTCGCACTCGTATGATTAGATCCCTTTGTTTGATAGTTCTCCTGCTCGTCACCGCACGGACAAGCGTGCGAGCCGATGACATTGAGAAAGCGGTCGTGCAGATCCTCACGGCCAGTCAGAAACCGGACTGGCGTCAGCCGTGGCAGTTCCAGAATGTGCAGCGCAGCAGCGGCACGGGTTTTGTCATCAAGGGACGCAAGATCATGACCAATGCCCACGTGGTCAGCTGGGCTCGGCAGATTCTCGTCAAGCGCCATCAGGATCCCCGTCTTTACGTGGCCCGTGTGAAGCATATCGGCCACGACTGCGACCTGGCGCTGCTGGAAGTCGATGACTCACTCTTCTTCGAAGGCATCACCCCATTGGAATTCGGTGAACTGCCGAAAGTGCGCTCCACGGTGGTCACCTACGGCTATCCGGCCGGCGGCGAACAGATTTCCTTCACCCGCGGCGTTGTCTCCCGCATTGAAATGCAGACCTACGCCCATATCGGCAACCGTTCCCTGCTCGGCGTCCAGACCGATGCCGCAATCAATCCCGGCAACAGCGGCGGCCCGGTCATTCAGGACGGCAAAGTCATCGGCGTTGCTTTCCAGGGCATTCCCGGGCTGGAGAACGCCGGCTTCTTCATTCCGCCTCCCGTGATCGAACACATGCTGGAAGACATCCGTGACGGTGAATATCACGGTTTTCCACAAGCTGGCATCCGCACGTTGTCACTGCAGAATCCCGCCTACCGTAGCAAGCTCAAGCTGCCGGACAACGGACTGGGCGCACGAATCGACTCCCTCATCCCGGACATGGAAGCCGGCAAGGTACTGAAGGTGGATGACGTACTACTGAAGATTGCGGAATACGACGTCGGCAGCGATGGCACGATCATTTACGAAGGCAACCGCCTGCAGCTTCCCGTCGCCATTCAGGAAGCCCAACATGGTGGCAAGGTCCAGATGACCGTCTGGCGCGACGGCAAGAAACTTGAGGTTTCCGTACCCGTGACGGTGAATGAGCCGAACAAGCGTTCGGGCAACCAATACGACGTCCCGCCGCGTTACTTCGTATACTCCGGACTGGTCTTTACCCCTCTGAGTTTCGACTACCTGCGCAGTGTCGGCTCGCGCACACCGAGTCGCAGCGGGCTGGTCTACGAACTGTTCTATCGCAAAAACGTAAAGCCGGAAACCGTACGCTCGGAACCGGTCGTACTGAGTGCGATTCTGCGATCGGAAATAACAGCGAATCTCAACGCCTTCCCGGGCTCCCAGGTTGACAAGATCAACGGCGTCAAAATCAACAAGCTGGAAGACGTGATTCGTGCTTTCGAACAGAACAAAGGCGCTCATCACGTGATCGAATTCACCAAGGACGGCGCGTTTGAGACCATGGATCGCAAGACCGCCGACACTGCTCACAAGAACATCCTCAACCTTTATGGCATCCCTTCGGATCGCCGGCTGTAACATGAAATTCCTTTCCTACCTTTCCCTGACACTCACCGTTTCCGCGCTGGCGCCCGCCATCAGCGGAGCCGACTGGGAGAAGTCGCTAATCACCCTCCAGTCGACCGGAACTTCCTACGACTATTCCCGGCCATGGTCGCGCGGTTCCCGCAGTGCCACGAAAGTGGCCGTGGTTATCGGCGACAACCAGTTCCTCACCACCGCGGAAGGACTGCAGAACCTGACCATGTTGCGACTGCAGAAGAACGGCCGTGGCCGTTGGTATTCAGGCGCATTGGAGTGGGTAGACTATCACGCCAACATCGCATTGATTTCAGCCAAGGATGCCGCATTCGCCGAGGGACTTGTTCCCGCACAATTCGGCAGTGTGCCGGCAAACAAGGACAACTGGAGCGTCTTGCGCTGGAAGAGCGGCAACCTCGAAAAGCGCGCGGCGGAGTTCAACCAGTTCCTCGTTCAGGACGGACGCATGACCTTCATCCAGCATCTACAGATGGAAGCCAGTACCGAAATGGACGCGGTCGGCTGGGGCGAACCACTCGTGTCCGGCGACCGCATCATCGCCATTGCAACCGGACAGATTGAAAACAACGTCCGATTCATCCCCTACTCCTTCTTTCAAAAGCTCCTCAAGGCACGGCTGGCCGGCAAAAAAGCCAGTTTGGGATACTTTCCTTTCGTGTGGAGCCAGGTCGAGAATCCCGAGATGTTCTCTTATCTCAAGCTGACCGGGGAACCGCGTGGAGCACTTGTGATCAAGGTTCCGGAAGTGCCAGCAACAACGGAACAGTTCAAGCCCCAAGACATCATCCTGGAAGTCGAGGGTCGACCGATCGACAACCAAGGCTATTACCGCGATCCCGCCTATGGACAACTGATTCTCGAGAACCTGTCCACCCGTGGCAAACTCGCCGGGGATATCCTGAAGTTCAAAATCTGGCGCGATGGGAAGGCGATGGATCTGAACTACAAGATTCCGGCGGCCAACTACAGCTACAAGTTGATGCCGGATTCCAAACACGACCAAGCCCCCGAATACCTCATTGTGGGCGGTCTCATGTTCCAACCGCTCGACGGCCCTTACCTCAGTTCCATCGGGGGCGCCGGACGTGCCCCGGCACGGGTCACCCACTTTGCCGAAGCCCACACGAGCAAGGAGCGCAGCGGCCTGGTGATACTGAGTCTCGTCATCCCCGACCCGTTCAACCTCGGTTATCAAAATCTCCGTTGGCTGGTCTTGGACACGTTCAATGGTCGCAAGATCAGCTCGATCAATGACATTCGGGAAGCCATGAAGAAACCCGTCAATGGATTCCACGAAATCAACTTCATGAAAGGTTGGTCCACCGAGCACATTGTATTGGATGCGGCGAGCGAGCCGGAAGCCACGCGACGGATTCACAACCACTACCGCATCCCCACCCCCAATCTCTTCTCCTCGAACTGAGATCGCGTGAGTTTTGGTGACAAGCTGATCGTCTTCGTGGCCAAGGGCTTCGGCTCAGGCTACGTCCCCAAAGGTCCCGGCACCTTTGGTTCCATTGTTGGAATCGCGTGGTTTGCCATCCTGCTGAGTTTCAATTCCCTGCCAATCTACCTCGCTGGATGCATTTTTGGCATTCCCTTCTCAATATGGATCTGCGGCCGGGCTGAGAAGATCATGAAAGCCCATGATCCGTCCTCCGTGGTCATGGACGAGATCATCGCCCTGCCCCTCTGCTTCCTGCCTTTGATGTTTGAGAACGAGTTGCCCACTGTTCAGACGATTTTCATGGAGAACTGGTGGATACCACTGACGGGATTTGCACTGTTTCGAGTCTTCGATATCGCCAAACCATGGCCGATCAGCAAGGTGCAGGATCTTCCGGGAGGCTTGGGGGTGACAGCCGATGATGTGCTGGCCGGATTTGCGGCCGCCATCGTGATGGCGTTCCTGGTGTAGCAACACGAGGACCACCAATTGGATGTGCGTCTGGTTCGACGCCAAACGGTGTTGCTACGCAGTGCTTTCACCGGCCGCCAAGCCAGCTATTCCCTCAAGGATCGCGGCGGCATCTCGAGGCCGCTGGCCACAGAACCAACGCTTTTTTTCGCGATTGTAGCTGAAGCGTTCGTGCTCACCACTCCCCGAAGCGCCATGGACATGGCTCCAGGCGTCATCACCCGTGACCAGCAGGTAATCGGTCTCACCGACGTGCACCAGCTTCCAATCCCCCGAGGATTCCGTTCCGCGGAAAAGATCCGCCAATTCCCGAATCAATCCGGCAAACGATTCAGGGCATTCCAGCGTCACTCCATCACGCAACAGTTCGTGATAGCCAGCCACCAGATGCTAGCAGAGACGCCCCGGACACCCGGCTTCCAAGTGCCCTCTGCCCTTTCTCCACTCGGCGCAATTACAGGTGGGACCGGCCCAACGAATCTCATATGAATGTCCGTCTTCGGTCTGCAGGCTGGACCCACGATCGACCGCGGGCAATAGAAACGGTTCGATGCTGATTGATTGACTGCTGACAGCTTTCTCCGGTTCCACCTCCACGGCGGAGCATTCCGTATCGATGTCCCGGATGATGCAGCCAAGCGCCTCGAGCTCTTCTTCCGAAACCACCCCATCCTCAAAGACACTTTGCCACGTCTCCCACAGTAAAGTTCCCGG
>JAYPXF010000199.1:0-12863 GCA_038154405.1 Verrucomicrobiales bacterium
CGAACAGAAGATACAATGGACAGGCTGCCGCTTGTCCGCGGACGCGCAGCAGCGCTTCCCTACCAAAGTTTTGGTTGGTTGCTTCAGCGGATCAGGCTGAACGCGGGAATGCTTACGCCGTGTTTGTCGACGATCTCGCTTTGCTCGAACTTGAAACGGTCGGGCAGGGTCTCCTTCAGCTCGGGACTGACAAGAACCTGTCCGGCATCAGCCCCATCGCAGAGTCGGGCGGCGCGGTTGACCGCATTGCCGATCACCGTGAATTCCAGACGTTCTTCTGAGCCGATGAAGCCGTGGAGCACTTCTCTTTTGTGGACGCCGATGCCAAGATCACAGAACTTCTTGCCCTCGGCCTCCCGTCGTTCGTTCACGTACCTGATCGTCTGCTGCATTACCGCCGCTGCACGCACAGCATTGACGTCTTGATACTGATCGGTTTCCGGACTTCCGAACACTGCCAGTATCGCGTCGCCGATGAATTTGTCGATCGTGCCCTGGTAATCCATCACCACGCCGACCAGTTCTGAGTAGTAGTCGTTGAGCATCTCCACGACCTCCTCCGGTGACATTCCCTTCGACGTTGCGGTGTAGCCACGAAGATCGGAAAGCAGAAGTGTGACGTTGGAGCGGACGCCGCCCGGGGTGAGTTTGCCCAATCTTGCCTTTTCAATGAGCGTGCGACGCAGCGGTTTTGAAAAGTTTGCCAGCAACCGTTCCTGGATCTGGTTCTGCTCGCGCAGGTCGTTCTTGAGCAGGTTGTTTGAAATCGCGGCGGCGGAGTAATGGGAGATGGCGGTCAGGTAGGCGAGGTCGTCATCGATGAACTTCACAGAGACGTCACTGCTTTCCACGGAGATGATGCCCATGATCCGCTCCTCCCAGACGAGCGGTGCGAACATGGCCTGTTCGTGGCCACCGTTCCAGATGAAGCCCTTACCCTCGTTGGCTGCGCGCATGATCAGGTGCTCGCGCACGACCGGTTCCGACTCCGGCACGCAGGGCGAGGGTGTTGGATTCCGGGGCAAAGCTCAGGAACGTTCCCTTGTCAGCGGCGGAAATGACGTTCAACGCCTTGTCCAAGGCCATCTTACAGAGTTTCTTGATGTCCGGTTCGTGGGAAATCTCGTTCGGCAGTTCGAAGAGGTTTGATATGCGGGGCTGGGCATCTTCACGCGTGACATCGAACTTGACGGGTGCACGCTTGGGTTTCTTTTCTTCCTCCTTGGCCTCGTCTTCCGTTGTTGCCGATTGCTTGACCTGCACCTTGGAATTGCCCGAGCGATGACCGGTGGGAATGAAATCGACCTCCTCCCATTCCACGATGCACTTGCCGAGGCGGATGCGTTCGCCGGGCTTCAGTGCGCGTGCGCGGGTGGAATTCACGTCTTCGCCGTCGACCTGCAGGATGCCCGCACCGTGCAGTTTCTGCACCCACCAGGCGCCGTTGTTCAGCCAGAGTCGCAGGTGTTTCGGAGAAACGGTGAGGTCGAGGTTCAGGCAGAGGTCAGGTTGTTACGAACTCGCCTTGCGTCCGATGACGAAATCCTTCCCCTGCAGATAGACGGTGGTCGAAGCGTCCGCGTAATTGATCACCAACTTGAGAATCATGTCACCATGTCACCGCGCCTTCCCCATGCTGTTGATGGTGAAGTGGAATGTGTCCCTCTTACGCTGACCTTTGGCTGTGGTGAGATTGTATTGGAGGGCGACCTGATGGGCCTTGCGGATGCCCGGCATTTCGAGGAACACGGTCTTGCCGTCGGTGAGCAGCCTGGCGGATTTGACTTCGAGCGGATCACGACCTTTCTTTTTCGGATCGAGAACCGAATAGTCATCGGATCCGTAGTTCTTGCTCCAGAGGTAGTTCCACATTTCGGCGTTATAGCTGCCCAGATCTTCGGCGAGATCCTTTTTCAACGGTTCGTTGAAGGACAGCTTGATGCCATTCTGGTGCACACTGAAGTCCGTCGGGATGAACAGATTGCGACCGGTGAATCGCACGCGTTGAAAGGCACCGTCAGCCAGACCGACGGTCTGCCACCCCTTCAGTCCGCTGAGATAGAGATGGCCGTCCTGTTTGCGGAAGCGACCGCGCATGACTCCGGATTGAAAGCGGCCGGGCAATCCCACGATTCCGCCGTTCACACCGCCTTTGTTTTCATCCTCAAGAATCGCCATGATCTTGCAGCGCCCGTAGCTGATGTGAATCATCCTCTCGCTCAATGGACCCCAGAGTCCCTTGGGAACCCATGTCTGCCCACCGGCGGAATTGTCCATGATGCGGGGAACCCAGCAGAGCGGTCCGTCGTAGGACGTGGGTTGCGTCTCGCGTTTCGATGACGGCACGAAGCCGTAGAAGCCGCCTTGTTTGCAGATGTCCAGCCGGGTCTCCGGAATCCAGGTGCCTTGCTGATCCGCCGCCGTGACGACGCCGGCCGGACTCACACCCATGCCGTTCGGGTTGCGGAAGCCGGTGGATACCACCTTAATCGATCGCCCGTTTGGCGAAACTCTCAGCAGGGTTCCACCATGGGGTGTTCGGTCATTGCAGCGGATGAACCAGAAGTTGCCTTCCGGATCGGTTTCCAGACAGGTCGCGTAATTGTGACCGCCGCCGGAGATCTCGTTCAGGTTGCTGAAGTTCCTGTAATAGTCCGCTTCACCATCTTTGTTCAGATCCTGAAGTTCGGTGATCTGGTCCTTGCCGAGCACGTAGATGCGTTCCTTCACGATCTTCAACCCAAGCGGTTGGTAGAGGCCGGTGGCAAAACGCTGCCAGGTGATCTTCTGCAGCTTTTCATCGATGCCTTTCACCAGCCAGACATCGCCGTGTGCGGTCGCGAGCAGCGCGTCACCATTGGGAAGGAAGTCGTGCCCGCCGGCAAAGAACAGGGCGTTGTAGGAGTTCTCGAAGGGCAGGGTGATGGTGTCGATTGCGAACGGGCCAAGCGGCAGTCCCACGCGACCTCGGGTGACGATCGATTCCGTCCACTGGAGCGGGTGATCCATCTCCGGCAATGCCACATTCTTTTGATTCTTCTTCACCAAGGCAGCGAAGGCGGGCAATCGCGGCCGGGTAGTCTTGCAGACAAACACCTTTACGAGCACCTTCTTGTCCCTCGCGGGTATGTGAATGGTGAGATGATCCTTGCCCAGACTTTTCAGCTCGGCGTTTCCACCAATGACGGTCGCGGTCAGTAGATTCTTGCCCTGCTCCAATTGCACGGATTTGACGCCGCTCTTCTGGAATCGGGTGACCTTGGAACGGGGGTGCGAGGCGATAAGGATGTGCAGGTCCTGCTTCGATGGACCCACCTCGATTGCACGGGTGAAAATGTTCATTCCTTGTGCTGAAATCGCCCATGGATGATCGAGCACACTTGCCCCGTTGGCGGTGTAGTGCAGGACGGTCTTTTCGCCGGTTCGATACATGCCTTCGTAACGCGCTCGATTCGCGGGCAATGGCATTGATCTGCGTTCGCGCGTATCCTTGAAGTCTCCATTGGGCGCGAGGCCCGGCATGGTGGCCGTGGAATACTGCAGGTTACCGATGATCTCCGCGTTCTTCATGAAGCCGAAACGGCGCGATGAGAACTCAAGGAATCCTCCGGTCCAGGCGCCCGCATAGCTGCACAGCAAGGTGTCGAAACAGACCGTGTTCGTGCCTTCCTTGCCCACCTTGATCGCGATGCCCTTGGGCGTATGACGCTTGGGGATGCTGAAAGAATAGTGCATGAAACGACCGTGATCAATGTCGTTGATGCGGCCGTCGACCCAGTCCGGGTCCTTCATTTTCAGCGGATCCTTCGCCGGCGCGGCAGGCGCGTTCGGGCAATGGAGGAACGTCGCCAGGAGGCAGCAAGTCGTGAGAAAGCGAACGGTCGTTTTCATTTCTTGGTGCTGAATCGATACTCGGTCACCTGCGAATAGATCTCGCTTTTTCGCAGCAGCGTGGTCGGAAAGTTCGGTTGGTTGGGCGAGTCGGGATAGTGCTGGCACTCAAGGCAGAGACCGTTGCGGAAGTTGTAAGGTTTGCCGCTTTTGCCGACGGGGCCGCCGAGGAAATTGCCAATGTAAAGTTGCACACCCGGTTCCGTGGTGTAGACGTCCATCACTCGACCGGAATTCGGCTCGTGCACGGAAGCGGCCTTTGCGAACGCACCATTCTGACTGTCCAACACGAAGTTGTGATCGTAGCCGTTGCCGCGAACCATCTGCTCGTGGTCGGACCTCGCCCGCTTGCCGATCGTGGTCGCCTTGGTGAAGTCAAACGGCGTGCCCTTGACCGGAGCGATCTCGCCAGTGGGTATCAGATTCTCATCCACCGGGGTATAGTGCTTCGCCTTCACGGTCAGTTCGTGTTTCAGGATGTCGCCGTTTCCTTCGCCCTTGAGATTGAAATAGCTGTGGTTGGTCAGGTTCAGCACGGTCGTCTTGTCCGTCGTCGCCTGATAGTCGATCACAAGCCCGTTCTTTTTCGTGAGCAGATACCACATCACGATCTTGAGATTGCCGGGATAGCCTTCCTCACCGTCCGGACTCGTGTAGGTGAACTTGATACCGGGTTGGCCATTTTGAAACGCCGGCTCGGCCTGCCACATCTTCTTGTCGAATCCGATCTCGCCGCCGTGCAGTGAGTTGGGTCCGTTGTTGATCGCCGCCTTGAACGTGTTGCGACCTATCTTGTAGGTGCCCTGGGCGATGCGGTTGGCGAAACGACCGGTCACACATCCGAAGAATGGCGACTTCTTTTCGTATTCCCCGATTGTGTTGAAACCCAATGCCACATCCGCCGATCGTCCGTGCTTGTCCGGCGTGAAGAGTCGAACAATCGTTGCGCCGTAATCGATGACATCGGCCTTCAGGCCCTTGCCGTTGTCCAGAGTGAAGAGCGTGACTGATTCTCCCCGACGGGTCTTGCCGAACGGGTGCATCGAGATGGATGGTTGAGTCGCCATGAATGTGGGCGCGGATCATACCGAAGCCCGACCATTCGCAAAGCCTGAAGCGTGGTGGGTGGGTAGCTGTCATCTTCAGCGCCAGCGCTCCTCACCAGGTCGTTGACCACTGGCGCTGGGATTATCGCCCGTTCTTCGAATGGCTCACCCGTGAGTGGAGCAGATCCCTGACTTCATCAAACGTATCCACCACGCGGGTTGCATGCACCAGTTGTTCCGCCGGCAGGCTGTTGGTGATCGCGATGACCTGCATGCCTGCGTTCAACGCTGCCTGGACGCCGGCGGCGGAGTCTTCAATGGCGCAGATCTCGGCGGGGTCGACTTTCAGGAGTTCGGCGGCGCGGAGGTAGACATCGGGTTCGGGTTTGGTGCGGTTGCCGACGTCCTCGATGCTCACGATCGCATTAAAGTATTGGCGAAGTCCGTCGAGTTGCAGTACGGCGTCAATGACCGGATGGAGCGAACCACTGGCAACGGCCAAGGGGACGTGTTCGGTGAGCAACTTCACGAGGTCCGGGATGCCGGGAAAGATCGGTTCTTCTTCCTGCAGGATTTCGATCAGGCGGCCCTGTTTCCATGCTTGAAGTTCGGGTAGCGATTTCTCCGGGCGGTGCATGTCCACGAAATCCACCCACACCGATTCGTCCGACTTGCCGAGGTAGGCTTCGAAATTGATGCCGTGCGTATGCTCCATGTCGAGTTCTCGAAACACGTCCATGAAGGCCTGCACGTGGCGGGGTTCGCTGTCCACGATGACGCCGTCCATGTCGAAGATCACCGCCGAAAAGCGGTCTTTGAGGGCGGTTGCTGTCGGGGTGGACGAATCCGTTGCGATCATTGCCTCGGATCGTTTCGCCAACACGCGAAGCAGGCAATCGAAAACCGTGGAAGCCATGAGCTTTTACATGGTTGTCACGTCCAGCGGCCGTGCTTACAACCAGCGCATGTCCAATCCCATTGATCGTCGTGAGTTTTCCCTCTCCACCCTTCGTGGTCTCGGCGCCGCCGCGGTTGTTGTCGGTGGTGCAGCCAATCTGTCTGCCGCACCCAAGCCGCGCCCGTTGAAGATCAAGAAGGCGGTGAAGTATCACATGGTGACGGGTGAGCTCAGTGTGTTGGACAAGTTCAAGCTGCTGAAGGACCTTGGCTTCGACGGCACGGAGATCCGCACCAAGGACAAGGCCGACCGCCGCGAGGTGCTGAAGGCGAGCGAGAAGACCGGTCTGCCGGTGCACGGCGTGGTCAATAGTTCCGACCCGGACATCACCTCCGCGATCGAGTTGGCGAAGTATTACGGCGGCGACAGCGTGTTGGTGGTCGCGCGTTACGACAAGAAGCAGCCCTTCTGGCACAGCTGGAAGACGACCCAGGCCACGATCCGCGAGGCTTTGCCTGCCGCCGAGAAACACGGTGTGCGGGTGCTCGTCGAAAACGTCTGGGCCGGATTCCTCATCAGCGCCCTGGATACGGAGCGCTACATCGACGAGATCGACAACCCTTGGTTCGGTAGCTACTTCGACGTCGGCAACAACGTTCGCTGGGGCGTGCCTGAACACTGGATTCAGGTCCTTGGCAGACGCATCCACAAACTCGACATCAAGGAATGGGACGCCAAGAAACATTCCGGCGAAGGACTCCGCCAAGGCTTCTCCTCCGAACTCGGCGAGGGCACCATCAACTGGGACGGCGTCCGCAAGGAACTCGCCGCCATCGGCTACCAAGGCTGGGCCACCGCCGAAGTCCGCGGCGGCGATCGAGCAAGACTTCAGGACATCGCGCAACGGATGGACAAGATTCTTGGGATGTAACTCCGATTCTCGGTGTCGAGGTATTGGAATGCTAACGTTTCGATAGTTGGATAATAGATTGGGGATGCATCGTTGGTGAAATGAAGCCGCAAGAATGGTTGCCCTTGGTGCGATCGTGCTCGGCATCAGAAGGAGAACTCAAGTTGGGTGGTAGATTTCACGCTTCAAGCGACATTTGGTAGGTTCTTCCTGCTTCGGATCGATGCGGCAACAGGTCGGGTAATCTTCTGCGAAGACTGGACCATTTGAAATCGTTCCCATTCGCTTTGGAGTTTATCGATTCGAGGTCGACCGGATCATTCGTGCCTGCCTTCGCCCCAGCGTGGCCATGCCGGCGGTGTCGAAGTGGATGCCGTCTTTGAAGAGGGTGAGGTCGTCGCAGTGGATCCAGGCATAGTTCTTCAGTTGGAGATCCTGCTGGGCTTGGCGGACGAGGGGCCAGTGAGGTTTGGTCGTGTCGTCCTTGGCGGGGATGCGGCCGAAGAGGAAGAACATCTCCGGATTGCCGGAATCGGTGCGCGCGCTGTTGATGAGGCGTTTCAAGTTGGCGGCTTAGGCGGTGGCCATTTCTTCGTTCTTGGCATCGGCACCGCCTTGTATACAGAGCATGCCGACGATTTTGATCGGGTGGGTCTTGCCGGCAGCCGGTTGCATTTCGCGGAGATGTTCGTAGGGCGAGTTTTCGCCTTCGCCCAGCCAGTCCCTGGCCAGGTTGCAGTCGCCGCGGCTCAGTTTGATGATGCCGATCTTGCCTTTCCGCCGGGCGGTCATGCGGGCGGCGAAGGTGATCGCAGATCCGAAGCCGGCGGGTTCGGTGCGACCTTGGGCGATGGAAATCCACTCCTGACGCTTGGCGTCAAGGAGCAGGGCGTTCTCATTCGGGGGCGCGCCGGGAGGCGGAGAGTTCATCCGCGCGACAGCGTTTGCCGACCATGTTGCTCTGGCCGGCGAAAACAAACGTGGGGAGCGGCGCAGCCGGTTGATCGGCCGAGCGGAGGGATGTGGTAGCCGCAAACGAGGAGAGGGGCTGGATCGTGAATCGCCGGTTCATCGGGCGGGCGATCCGTTTTATTTCACGAGCCAGGAGTAGTGGCCGGGCCACTTGTCGGCTTCGGCTTCCAGTTCGGAGCAACGGTTGCGCATGTAGCTTCCGATGTCGTGGGCGACGCGGGAGAACTGCAGGCTGGCTTCCGCGAATCGTCCCTGGAGATAGGTTTCCAGTGCGTGTTCGTAGTTTTGCCTGTCTTCCGGACTGAAGTCGCCGATGGCGTAGATGTTCTCGGGATTCTTGCGGCCCTTCACCTGCACGCGATCAATGCGCATGACGGTCGCGAAGATGTCCTGCGGCAACATGCGGGCGCAGGACTCGGACATGATCACCTCGACCGGATAATAGCGGGTGAGGCCCTCCAATCGCGCGGCGAGGTTCACCTCATCACCGATGATGGTGAAATTGAAACGATCCTCCGTGCCGATGGCGCCCGAAACGATTTCGCCGAAGTTGATGCCGGCGCCGAGTTCGAAAGCGAGATCGCCGGTTTCCTTGCACTTTTCCTTGTGCTCGTTGAGCTGCTTGCGCGCCTGAGCGTAGCACTTCACCGCGGCGGCGGCCGGTTCCGGGATCTGCACGGGGCAGTTGAACACGGCGAGGATGGCGTCGCCGATGTAGTTGGCGATCATTCCCTCGTGTTCGGTGACCGCTTTGTCGATGTGGGCGATGTGATCGTTGAGCGCCTGCAGCAACTGGTCGGGAGTGACCTTTTCCGCGGCGCTGGAGAAGCCGCGGATGTCGAAGAAAAGAATGGCGGATTCGTCCAGCGTGCCCTTCAGCAGTTCGTCGGGGCTCTTGTCCTTGAGCACCTTGTCACGGACCTGCGGGGAGCAGACCTTGCTGAGCATGCCCTCGGCCTGTTCGATCTCGCCCTTCTGCTGCGCGCGGACCGCCTGCGAGGACGTGACCTTGCCCATCTGCTCGAAGAGCAGCGTCCGCAACACGGACGGGTGGCCATCTAGCACGCGGTTGAAATCGTCGCCCACCACCTTGAGCGCCTCGCATTCGGACACCGCCTTGATGCTGGCCGACCGGGGACTGCCGGTGAGCACGCCCATCTCACCGATGACGGCGCCGGCGGAGGAGCGATCGATCTCAAACTCACCCTTCATGATGGCAACCTCGCCCCAGGTGATGAAGAAAATGCTGTCGGAAGGGTCGCCCTCTTGGATCAAGGTTTCGCCGCGTTGGTATTTCAAAACCTCGGCATGCGACATCAGGTCTTCGAGAACCTCCTGCGGAAGATGCCCCAACAGGGGGTTCTTCTTCGGGTTCAATCGCATTAAGGTTTGTTCGCCCATTTCGCTTTCGATTCCTACAGCGCGGACCCGTTCAGATATTTCAGGGCCAAATGGTTGATGATCAGGTGAATGGTATTGTCAATGATGACCACGAGCCAGAATTTCATGTGCACCGGCGTGTCAGCCGCGTAACCCGTTTCCGGGTCGGCCGCGGGCCGGTCCGGTCCGAACCAGAAGACGTTCTTGAACCGGCAGACGAAATTGGCCAGTCGGTAGCGGTCGATGACCGCGTGTGTGCCGAAGATGACGGCCCACGCCTCCCAGCGCTGAATGACCAGCAGAAAGGGAAGCGAGTACACGCCGGCATGCAGAATCGCCCAGAACCAACTGCGGGTTTTCCGGAGCGCCATCTGCTCGGTCTGGAGCAGGTAATCTCCAGTCAGATGCAATAACAGTTCGTGCACGGTCAGCGTTGGGGGTTGGTGTTCCGACGGACGAGTCGGTAATAGGGGACATTGGGGTTGGATGCGAGCGTAATCCGCCGGCGTCCATCGTGCAGGACCGGTTCCGCGATCAGGTCGACCCACAGCGGATTGTCATCGATGCGGGCGGCCATCTGGGCGCCGTATCCCTTGAAGAACGACGGCCATTCCAAGAGCATCAATGAACCTTGGTGAGTGACCGACAAGGCCGGCCGAACTTTGCCTCGTCTGGATTCACGGAACAGCGCGGTGATGGTTTCTTCATCCAGCGCGGACTGATAAAGGGAATACTCGTCGATGGCTCCGTCAAAATAGGATGCAGTTCCCTCCAGCCATCCCTGACCAAGTTGCGCGGGCGCGCTGGAGAAGTGAACCGGGCCGTTCAAGGAGTTGGTGGCGATCCGACGTCCATCAAGAAACAGCTGCTGTCCGTTGGCGGTCACCACTCCGGCAACGTGATGCCACGAACCGGCTGCGAAATCCGTGGTGTGCGACAAGGCTGAACGAACGCTTCCCCCGGAGGTGCTAGCGGTGAACCACAATTGCCCGGCACTGTAATAGACATCCAATCCATGAGCGCCGGCGCTGATGTCCTGCCCGGTGGGGGACATGATGGCCAGCGGCGTCCATGTCGTGTCGGAGTCCAAGGGATGATCGGCGCGGAACCAGAATTCGACGGCGGCAGACGAAAGCTCGCCGACGATTGGACTTTGGATGGTCACCCCGCCAGACATCGCATCAGTGGCATAGGCCCGACCGATTCTGCCGGGAGTGGACCGGGAACCGCTGTCTCCCTTGGCCCACAACGCCAAGCCGTCCGGCAGAGCTATGCCGGAGTGCAAGGTGTATTGCAGGTGATCGACGTTGATCCGGCCGCTCGCCGTGATACGGATTCGCGAGATTCCGTGTGAGGAGGAGATTCCCACGAACTGGTGCGTCATGGCCGAGAACGGATTCAAAGTGCCGAGCTTGCGTCCTTCACCGTCCCAAGCCTCGAAGGTCACATCTCCGCTTATTGCGGTCACTGCCAAACCAACCCGATCAGGGTGGGCACCAAGCACACTCGCATTGAATGCGATGTTCAAGTCGTTTGCGTCCTCGAGAGAACGGCCTTCGTTTTCAACGGCGCTTGACTCCGGTCCACCCGACCGGATCAGCGCGCCGCCAACCGATATTCCGAAGTCCAACGATCCATCTTCAAAATCTTCCAGACGTGTCTGGCCGGTGGTCAGTGAGGCCGACCAGGGGCTGTCGCTGATTCCGTCATACGCCACAGGTCCGAAGAACTGGAATTGCAATGGCGCTTCGATGGTCACCGTGACGTCGTGATCCGGTTCGCCATCGATCGGTGCGAAGGGCGACGGTGGCACAATGCTCGCGGCCACCCGGGCGCTCCCGGATTGATTGCCGCTGACGGTCAGGTTCAAGGTCGCCACCTCGCTGTCCATCAGGTTGCCGAGGGTCCATACGCCGGATTCCCAGTCGAAGTTTCCGTGCGAAGCCGACACCGCGTGTTGGGAAAGGCTGGATGACACGAGGTTTGCCACGCGCAAGGTGTTGAACCCTTGTTGGCTCAGGTTCGCCGCGTGAATCGTGACGGGAAACTCGACGCCAGCCGGACGGCTGTCGGGCGCGGTTACATGCACGGCGGCGGAGAGCGACGACGGCAGCACGTTGGTGGTGCTGATGGCGACGATGTCCGTGGCGGAATTGGTGTCGACGGTGGCCAGGTTCGAGGCATCCGTTGCAAAGACGATCACTTCGCCGTTGGCCGTGATGTACGGCGCGTAGGAGTTGCCGTTGCCGATCTGCTGGTTGATCGGATCGTAGCTGATCAGGCGGGTCACTCCCGCGGACCGGTCGCGCACGTAGACATCCGCGAATCCGTTGGTGTCGGCGCCGCCGGTGGTCAGATCGTTTGCCTCACTGACGAAGGCGACGAAGCGAAGATCCGCGCTCATGCTCGCCGCGGTCCCCCCCGATGCGCCGTTGGCCGTGCTGGTGCCGCCATGATTCACGCTGATGAGTTCCATGGCCTGATCGGGAATCGTGCCGGGAAGGGGTGGACCGGATCCGGTCGGCGGATCCAGCAGTCGCCAGAGAAAGACGTCCTGTTTGCCGTTTGCGTCGTTGGCGGTGAGATCGGTGGCGGTGGATACAAAGAGCAGCCCCTTGCCGTCCGCGCTGAACACGGGCGTGCTGGATCCGGCATTGCCGGTGGCGGTGCCGGCCAGGTTGCGGCTCACCAGCAGATTGGTCTGGGTGCTGAGTTCGCGGACAAAAACATCGAGGCGTTGATTGGTGTCCGACGTGCTCACCAGATCGGTGGACTGACTGGCGAAGGCAACGAACACCAGGTCGCGATTGATGGCGATCGCCGGATCGAAGGAGATGCCATTGGCGGTGTTGCCGGCAGCATTGACGCTCACGGCGACGCAACGCGGATTGACGACATTGCGAACGAAAATGTCAGTCGTGTTGTTCGTGTCGTTGGCCACCAGGTCGCTCGCGGAACTTTGGAAAGCGATGTACTGACCGTTGGCGGTGACAACCGGGGCGCTGCTCGGTCCGTTGCCGCTGGTTCCGTTGGTGCTGACGCTGACCAGGGTGGTCGTGCCGGAGGCGAGGTTGCGGACGAACACGTCGCTTGTACCGTTGGTATCCCCGCTCACCAGGTCATCAGCCGTGCTGGTGAACACCAGGTTCGAATCGCCGGCAAACACCGGCGAGAATGAAAAGCCCGAACCGCTCGTGGCGGAGGCCAGTTTCCGGCTGATCAGCACAGTCTCATTGCGAAGGGTGTCGCGCACGAACACGTCGAGGTCGCCGTTGATGTCACCCGCGACGAGGTTTGCGGCCCGGCTTTGGAACGCGACATACCGTCCATCGGGGCTCACGACTGCGTTCACCGAGTCGCCATTCCCGGAGACGCCGGCGGACGTGACGCTGATGAGATCGGTCGTTCCGCGCGCGCGGTCACGCCGAAAGACATCGAGCTTGTTGTTGGCATCATTGCTCGCCAGATCCGCGGCGGCAGATGAAAACACGACGTAGCGTCCGAATTCACTGATGGCGGGATGGGCGGAAGCACCGTTGGCGGTCGTGTCGGTGGTGCCCGCAAGCGGAGACACCAAACCAAATCTTGGCAACGGCAATTGCGAGGAGACGTTGATCGTGAAGGAGCAGTTGGTCTGCAGTCCCCCGTTGTCCGTGAAAACCAACACCACCGGAAAGGTCTGTCCGAGCTGCTGTTCGCCGGGCACCCATTCGATCGCCACGGTGGTCCCGGAATTGATCGTGCTGCCGTCGGCCGGTTGCAGCAC
>JAYPXF010000200.1:0-5567 GCA_038154405.1 Verrucomicrobiales bacterium
GCTCTTGGCCGGCAGCTGCTTTTCCCTGTTTGATGTCGTGATCCAAAAGTTTTCCCCCGGATGGCGTTTCGGGAGATTCCTGCCGGCGATGTTCGCCTTCGTGACCATTTATTCCTTCGCCTTCATCCCATTCTTCACCGCACCTCTGAAATCAACGCCACGTGAGGCCTGGCCGGCCTTGAGGTGGGGATCTTTTTTTATGGCGCTGCAGGGACTCATTTTCATCTGTTCCTTGGCCAAGTATGGCGATGCCACCGCGCTGAACGTGATCTTCAGTTCACGCGGATTGTGGAGCGTGATCGCGGTCTGGTGGGTCGGGCATTGGTTCGGGAATACCGAGCGAGAGATTGGGGATCAGGTGTTCCGAATCCGTTTGTTCGGCGCAATTCTGATGCTCGCGGCCATCACCTTGGTTCTGATATGAGACAGCCGGTCAACCCCTGCAAATGGAGGCCATCGCTCCTTCGATGCCAGTTCGCAGCATTGAACACCATTGAAGGAAAGCGGAACCGACGGAGTGGTTCCTTCCACAGCTGGCTCATTCGTCGGTCACCGAGTCTTCAAACTCGTTGGAAACCTCAATGATATCCCACGTGTGATCGTGCAACTGGCGAACGGTCGCCAGGTGTTGCTTGTTCAATGGGCCCAACTGATCCGGCGGTATCATCGAGAGACTCGGATTGCCTCTTGAATTCTCGTAAAGGTAATAAGTCTGCCCGATGACCGGCACGAACTTCATGTCGCACTCATAGATCTTGTAGGAGATGTTGGCCCGGGTGCGAATCTCCTTAGCCTGCTGAGCCAGCGTTTCGACCTGGCCGTAGATCTGTTTGAGCTGGATTTGCACCTGCTCCTCCATCGCCGTGATGGCGATCCCTTTGGCCTTGCCGACATCTTCAGGCTTCACTGGAAAGCCACCGCGCATGTGGGCATAAGGCAGCAGGCTCAGGATTTCATCATCCGGCGCAACGTCTGGAGGTTGTTTAGGCACGCCTTAAGAATGGCCCAATTCTGACGGGATGCAATAGTGTGGACATGCTTCTGCATGTCCACGGACGGGCAGCAGTTCCTCCCTGCTGGTTCAGATCATGTGGGAGAACATCGCGTCGCGGAGCTTGGGTTCAAACCAGGTGCTCTTGGGTGGCATGACGCCGTCGTTGTCCGCGATGGCCATGAGGTCCTGGATACATGGAAAAGGCACAGGCAAAGTCTCCACTATTGACGATCTTCTCCAATTCGCCCGTGCCGCGAATACCGCCTATGAAGGCGATGTCGTTGCTCGTGCGTGGATCTTCGATGTTGAAGATCGGTTGGAGCACATGTTTCTGCAGGAGCGAAACGTCGAGGCTTTCGAAGGGATCGTTGTTGTGTGTCAGAGCTGACTTGAACGTGAGACCATACCACTTGCCGGTGAGATAGAATCCGAGGTCATGCTTTTTCGCAGGGGACGCAGCGCCACCTTCCTCAATGTCAAAGATTTCTCCGAGTCTGGCCAACAATTCCTCAGGTGAGTTGCCGTTGAGATTCTTTAACGCCCGGTTGTAGGCCAGGATTTGCATCTGGTCGTGCGGAAAGATGACTGTGAGAAACCAAGGGCTTCGGCCTTCGCCGTTGCGGCTTTCAAATACCCGGCCGGCGGCGGCGCTGCGATGATGTCCGTCGGCAATATAGGTGTTCGGGATCTGGGCAAACTGTCCGGTGATGAATTCAATGTCGGCATCCTGATCCACGATCCACGCGGTGTGTTGCACGTCATCTGAGGCGGTGAAATCAACTGCCGGTGTCTCCGCGGTCTTCTTCTCGACGAAATCGTCGAGTGCCTCGACGGACTTGTAGGTCAGGAAGACGGGGCCGGTCTGCGAGTTCAGCGACTCGATGTGGCGAACCCGATCATCCTCTTTCTGTGGTCTGGTGAACTCATGCTTCTTGATGATGTTCTTGTTGTATTCGTCACAGCTGGATGCGGCGACCAGACCCACCTGGGAATGCTGTCCCATGATCTGGCGATACAGGTAGTAACAGGGTTTCTCATCCTGAAAGAGCGCGCCGTCAGCGATCAACTTCTGCAGATTCTCCGCGCCTTTGGCATATACCGCATCAGAATAGACATCCGTGCCGGTCGGCAGATCAATTTCGGGTTTGCTGACGTGCAGAAAACTCAGCGGATTGCCTTCTGCCATCTCGCGAGCTTCGTCGGAAGACATCACGTCGTAAGGCAACTCACAAACTTGTGAAGCCAGGTCAGGTTTGGGTCGAAGGGCGGCGAAGGGTCGTATCGTTGCCATATGCGGCGCGAACGATAGGGAATGGAGCAGGGGAGTGACACGGAAAAAGTCTCGAATTACGTCAACGTTAGGCGCGACCAGAGCGGAAATTCACTTGCGCAACAAAATGGCGGACGCCTAAATTGCGGCGACCGAATTGATGGGGCATTAGCTCAGTTGGTAGAGCGTCTCGTTCGCAATGAGAAGGTCAGCAGTTCGATCCTGCTATGCTCCACCATTCCTTCATCTTCCTGATTCACTGATTCCAGATCAAATGGCGGATTTCTTAGGGAAATTACCGTTATCGTAGCCGGAGGTTTTCCTTCCCATGCCGGTTTGCCGCAGGTAAAAAGTCGCCGCGGATTTCCCACAATCCCATTGGTTTAATGGCAGACGAAGAAAAACCAAACGCGCTGGCCACGTACGAGCGTATCATCCGCCCCAAGAAGGGAATCATCTCCATCGATTTCGCGGAACTCTGGCGTTACCGGGAACTGTTTCTGTTTCTCGCCTGGCGCGACATTCTGGTCCGCTATAAGCAGACCTACCTCGGTGTTGCATGGGCCGTGCTTCAACCTTTTATTACCATGGTGGTGTTCACCCTCCTCTTCGGTGTGCTGCTGGGACGGGCCGGCAAAGAAGGGATGACCATTCAGGAGTATTCGGTGATGACCCTGTCTGCGATCGTCGTCTGGCAGTTTTTCGCCAACGCGATGCGTGAAAGCAGCAATTCGCTGGTCGCCAATGCCCAGATGGTTTCCAAGATCTATTTTCCGCGCCTGATCATTCCCACCAGTTCGGTGATCAGCGGCACGGTGGATTTCATCATCGGTCTGTTGATTCTCGCGGGAATCATGGTCTACGCCGGTGTTGCCTTCACCACCAAGCTCTTCTTCCTTCCGCTTTTTCTGCTTGTTGCCTTCCTCGGAGCGCTCGGTCTGGGACTCTGGCTGAGCGCACTGAACGTCAAGTATCGCGACGTGAAATACGTGATTCCTTTCGTGACCCAACTGGGTTTCTTCGTCAGCCCGATCGGAATTTCCACCAAGGTCATCCCGGAGGAATTCCTCTTCTGGTACAACCTCTATCCGATGGTGGGAGTGATTGATGGATTCCGCTGGTGCATCATGGGCGCAGCAGAACCGCACTGGACCGGTTTTGGTTTCAGCCTGATCGTGGTGGCTGTCGTTCTGTTCACCGGCGCGTTGTTCTTCCGCAGTTCCGAGAAAACCTTCGCCGACGTTATCTGAGACATGTCTTCCCCCGTCATATCCGTCAAAGGCATAGGCAAGGAATACCGCCTCGGCGCCACCCTGCAGCATGACACGTTGCGGGATCACATGACCCACGCCTTCAGGAGCGTATTTGGTGGCAAGAAGCAGGAGCGCAAGAAAGCGGAGAGCTTCTGGGCGCTGAAAGATGTTTCTTTTGACGTCGCCCAAGGCGAAGCCATTGGAGTGATCGGTCGCAATGGGGCGGGCAAATCCACGCTGTTGAAAGTGCTCAGCCAGATCACCGAACCCACCGAGGGTGAAATCCGGGCCAAGGGGCGACTGGCCAGTCTGCTTGAGGTCGGCACCGGATTTCATCCGGAATTGAGCGGCCGCGAGAACATCTATCTCAACGGGGTGGTGCTGGGCATGACCAAGGGCGAGATCAATCGCAAGTTTGACGAAATCGTCGCCTTTGCCGAAGTGGAGAAGTTTCTGGATACACCCGTAAAACGCTATTCCTCCGGCATGTATGTGCGGCTCGCTTTTGCGGTGGCGGCACACCTCGAACCCGAGATTCTGGTCGTGGACGAAGTCCTCGCCGTGGGTGACGCGAATTTTCAGAAGAAGTGCCTGGGCAAGATGGAGGACGTCACGTCCAAAGGCGGCCGCACGGTTCTCTTCGTCAGTCACAACATGACGGCGGTGCAGGCGCTCTGCGGCCGCATCGTACATCTGCGCAAGGGCGGATTGATCGGGGATGGAGATGTCCAGGAACAGGTGAACCTGTATCTCAAGGACATCCGTCAGCCGACGGACATGGACAATGGCATGGTCACACTCGGGCCGGCCATTCAGTTGAAGGAATTCGATTTCACGCCCAACCCGGTGACGGCCGGAGAAGACATCCGATTCTCCATCGAGCTGGCCTCCCGGAAGAAGACCCAGATCTCCGAGTTGGCGGTGCTGATCTATTCGGTCTACGGAGCCCGCGTCGCCATCGTGGACCTGCGTCGACCGGACGGATCCTGCAATGTGGATCCGGACAATCCATATCGGGTCACGGGCTCGATCAAGAAACTGCCATTGGTCGAAGGCGAATACCGCATCGGTCTGTTCATGAACATGGCCGACTATTACGGTGACTATCACGACCTGACCACGCTTACCGTTTCTGCGCGTGCCAATGCGAGCGGTCTGGCTCCTTATGAAGCCCAACATCGCGGCTGCACGGAACTCGATTGCGAAATCAATTTCTGAATGTCCGACAGACTTCGCATTCTCTGGCTGAAGACCGGTCCGCTTCACCCGCTGGATACCGGTGGTAAGATCCGCACCTACAACATGCTTCGTGAGCTGAAGCGTGAAAACGAAGTTACCTATCATTCACTCTGGCCGCACGGCACGCCGGAGGAGGCGAGGAGAGCGGCGAGCGAGTATTCCGACAAGCAGGTCTGGGTTCCTTGGAAGGAGACCACGAAACGTTCGGTCGGTTTCTTTATCGAGCTCGGCAGGAATTTCGGACTGACCCAACTGCCGTACGTGATCGACAAATATGCCTCGAAGACCTGGGCAACGTCGATTCAACAGGCGGAGGAATCCGGTGCGTACGATCTGATCGTATGCGACTTCCTGACTCCGGCGGTCAATCTCTACACTGGCGGTCGTCGTCCTACGCTTCCCGTGCTGTTGTTCCAGCACAATGTGGAATCCCTGATCTGGCAACGGACATTCGAGAACGCCAAGGGTATTTCCCGTCCATATTTTCGCAGTCAATGGCGCCGCATGGTCCGGTTCGAGAAGGACGCCTGCGCCAAGGCGGACCAGGTCTGTGCCGTGTCAGAAGAAGATGCCAAGCTGCTGCGTGATGAACTCAAATTGACCAATATTTGCGGGGCCGTCCCGACCGGAGTCGATCTGGAATTCTTCAAACCGGCCGACGTGGAACGCAGACCGTTGAACCTGGTTTTTCTCGGCTCAATGGATTGGATGCCCAATATCGACGGTATCGGTTGGTTTGCGGAAGAAGTCTGGCAGACGGTCAAAAGCAAACATCCCGATGCCAAATTGACAATCGTGGGCCGGCGGCCGG
>JAYPXF010000200.1:5577-9487 GCA_038154405.1 Verrucomicrobiales bacterium
CTCCGGCAGTTCGCGCACTCGGCGAGAAGGACAAGGCAATCACCGTTACGGGAACCGTGGATGACGTCCGACCATATTTGCACGACGCCAGCGCGATGATCGTTCCGTTGCGGGTTGGCGGTGGAACCCGCATCAAGATCTTCGAAGGTATGGCTACCGGCATTCCGTGCCTCTCAACCCGGATCGGTGCCGAGGGATTGCCGGTGACGCACGGCAAGGACCACTTGCTCGCCGACAAACCCGATGATTTCGCCAAAGAGATCGCGTTCCTGTTCGACAATCCCGAAAAGGCGAAGGCGATTGGTGATGCTGGCCGGAAGCTGGTCGTCGACAGCTATGGCTGGTCAAAGGTCAACGAGGTGTTTGTCGATCACTGCCGCAAGACGGTCGATGAGTTCAGCAAGTCCCAGCAGGGTTAGCCCGCGTTGATCCCGCGTTCTGCCACCCGATATTCGAAACTTCCGTCCGGCTCGGCAACGAGGCTCTTCAGTTCGGGAAACTCTTCACCCAATTGAGTTTGTCCGGCACTTCCCAAAGTCAACAGCGCCGTGGCCAAGGCGTCCGTTTCGGTCGCAGTCGACGCGACCACGGCTGCGAGAAACGCTCCTGAGACCGGCCTGCCAGTGCGTGGATCTATGACGTGACCGTAAGTTTCGCCATCCAATTCAAACGACTTGCCCCAGATGGCAGATACGGACAAAGAGCTGTCGCGCAGTTCGACCGTGGCCAAGATGTTGTCACCGGCCGGTGTTTCCCCGCTTTCCGACAGGGCTGCACCATCCTCGGGGCGAACAACCGCCACCTTCCAGGCATCTTGGTCGGGCGGAGTTCCAATGGCGTAGGTCGTGCTCGTTCCTCCGTGTATCAGGGCGCTTTCGATGCCGGCATCGCACAGCCATTCAGCCGCAATATCCAACGCGAAACCTTTTCCGATGGATCCCAGATCCACCTGGACGCCAGGATTCTTGAACTGCACCGAGTATTCCGATCGATCGAGAATCACGTTTTCCGGCCCGACCAGCGTCATGGCGTGTTTCAGTTCCTCGTCGTCGGGAAACCGTCCTTTGCCACCAGCCAGCCCCCAGCAACGCATGAGCGGCGCCACAGTTATATCGAACGCGCCCTCCGTTCTGCCAGAAAGTTCAAGCGACTGCTGCAGCAGTCCAAAGAGCATGGGCGAAACCTTCACCGGATGAGTCGCAGCATTTGAGTTCAGGCGGGAAATCTCGCTTGCCGCCTGATAGAAACCAAGTTCCGCTTCCAACCGCAGGATCTCTTCAAATGCTTCCTCGCCCGCGGCGCGCAAGGACCGTTCATCCTTCCCATTAAGGATGAATTCAAAGCGGGTAGCCATGGCTTCGCAGGCCAACTTAACCGTTTGCATCGGAAGTAAAGCGTGGCAGTGAGAAGGGGGAATGTGGAAACAAAAAACGGGTTCCGCGCACGGCGGAACCCGTTTTCGTCAATTGGATTGCCAGATCAGGACTTAGGCAGGCTGCCGTAGGTCATGACGAGTTCCTTGCCGGATGCGTCGGTGACCTTGCGAGACTTTTCGTCGAAGAGGCACATGACGTTCATGCGCTCGGACATTTCGGCCATGGAGATGACCGTCTGCACGCGAATGGCGAGGTCGATGCCGCAATTCGGCTCCTTGCCGGTGCGGATCGCATTGTACCAGTCCGTGTGATGCGGAGGCACGTCTTCCGGCGGGAACGGCTTGCTACGATATGCGTCGATCTCGTCAGCGAAAGGCTTCGTCGGGGTGAGTTCCACCACGTTGCCGCCCATTTGCAGGGTGGCTTCCTGGCCGCGGATCATCTCCTGCGTTCCGACTTCGTTCACCGTGGAGCTCGTGATGTGCATCACCGTGCCGCTCGGGAACTCAGCGATGAGCTGGGTGATTTCCGGCACGTCGCGAGGGTAGGTGCCCGGCGTGTTCTTGTCCGTGTTGCAGGGAATGGATCCGATGCAGGCAACGCGCTTCGGAAATTCGGGGTTGCCGGTGGCGATCATGTAAGGATGCAGCTTGTGCGGCATCAGATCTCCGAGCAATCCGCTGCAGTACGGCTGATACTTGCGCCAGCGGAAGTAGTGATCCGTGTCGAACGGAACTTTGTTGTGAACTGGCTTGATCCAGGTATCCCAATCGATGTCTTCCTTGGTGGCCCAGGTCTTGATGTCGTAGTTCCAACCACCCTTGGGCTGATTGCGCATGTAGGAACCCTGGAGCATCACGCACTTGCCGATCTCGCCGTCCTTCACCATTCGGGCGGCTTCGTGCCACTTCATGTCCGAGCTGCCTTGGGCGCCGACCTGGAATTTCTTTCCGGTCTGCTTGACCTTGTCGTAGATCTCAAAGGCTTCGCCCAGGTAACGGGTCATCGGCTTTTCGCAGTAGACGTGATTGCCGGCCTCGAGAGCGGCGATGGAACACTTGGTGTGCCAATGGTCGACCGTGGCGACGAACACCGCGTCGAGATCCTTTTCCTTCTCCAGCAATTCGCGATAGTCGCCATATTGTTTCACGTTGGGATTCTGTCCGTCCTTCTTGATCTTGTTCGCATACATGTTCATGCGGAACTTCGAGACGTCGCACACGGCGATGGACTGGACGTTGTTGCGCTGGCGATGCGTCTGGGTGTCGCGAACATGGCGACCGCCTTGGCCGCCGACGCCGATGTGACCGACCAAGATGCGGTCGTTCGCGCCTTTGACGTTGGCTGAAGGAGCGATGTTCTGGCCATAGATCGGCGCCTTGACGATGCCGGTCGCGGTGACGGCTGCCGCCGCGGCGCCGGATTTCTTGATGAAGCCTCGACGCGTGGTCGAGCTTTCGGAGGATTTGTTTTCGCTGCTCATGATGAGATTCTGAATTTGCGGGTTAAAGGTCGGCAAATGTAGCCAACGGCCATTGCCGGTCAATCAATTTAGGCCCGTTCTGACGTTACGAAGAATCACCTTATCCGGGGGATACGGACGTTCAACTGTCCAAAGGTAGAAGATTTTGGGAACGGCAAAATTCGACAAAATTGCCTGAACCCATTGATTAGAATTGCGATCGAATACCGGTGCGTCCAAATAATCACCTCGGTATGAATCGTCGCGAGTTTTTCACATCCACCTTGGCTGCCTCCATGCTCCCGTCGATTTCTGCCTTGGGGCAGGATGCGCCGCCGGCAACGGACTCTGATCAGCGGATTCGGATCGGGTTCCTGGGCGGTTCACATAGTCACGGCTTGGGCAAGGCCAAGGTCTGCCTCGAAAGTCCGGAGACTTGGAACGTCATCGGCATCGTCGAGGAATCAGAGGAGGTTCGGGCGAAATATGAAAAACTCGGGATCAAGGAGATCGATGAGGAGGAGTTGCTCGCCACGGCCGACGTGATCGCCGTCGAATCCGACCCGAAGGATCATTACAAGCACGGCAAGCTCGTGCTGGAATCCGGCAAGCATTGCCACCTGGAGAAACCTCCCACAATGAACCTGGAGGAGTTTCAGGAACTTGTCGCGATCGCACTCTCCAAGAAGCTCATCGTGCAGATGGGTTACATGTGGCGCTACAATCCCGGGATCAACGCCGCGCTGAAGGCGGCGCGTGAGGGATGGCTGGGGAACATCTATCTGGTGAAGGCGGAGATCAACAAACTGCAGAACGCCGAGGCGCGGGTGGCCAACAACAGTTTCCCTGGCGGAACGATGTTCGAACTGGGCTGTCACGTCATTGACCCGGTGGTTCGGTTGCTCGGGCGTCCCGACAAGGTGGACACATACCTAAAGACGTCCGGACCGTTCGAAGATGGTATCAAGGACAACACGATCGCCGTTTTTGACTATCCGACCGCCACTGCTGTCATCGGCAGTTCCGTTTTGCATTCCGCGGGAGGCAGACATCGGCATCTTCACATTTATGG
>JAYPXF010000200.1:9497-12748 GCA_038154405.1 Verrucomicrobiales bacterium
CGGCTTTGGTGAAACCCTTGGATCGTCCGGTTCTCGAACTGGAGCTGACGGAAGCGGCCGGCCCGTACAAGAAGGGGCTTCAGGCAGTCGAGTTCCCACCATTCCGACGCTATGTCGGTGACTTCATTGAATTGGCGGAAGCGATTCGGGCAAAAAAGGGGCTCCCAATCAGTCCTGAGATGGATCTGATCGTGCACGAAACCTTGTTGCGTGCGTGCGATGTGTCCGAAAAGAAACCGGTTTCACTGCCGGCTCCGTAATGGTTGCTTTTATTCGCCGGGGAGAAGGGGCAAATCTTTTGACGGATTTGCCTTCAATGTTGACGTGGACGTCCTCGCTACGTAGAGCGCTGGCGCTACGATTTATTCGTCTCTCCGAAACTTAGGCGTCTTTCTTGCCGGCTCTTTGCGTAAGAATCTTGGTGATTTCCTGAGGAGAAGGGCCGTCCTTCACACACCGGAATCCGGTGTGTGAAATCGCGGAATCTGAAGTGGCCTTCATGCGCATGGTTGGGCGATAGCCCGGCGAATACGAGTCATGATCCAAGAAAGATCCGCCGCGGTTGACCCGCTTCCAGGCGCCGGGCTCGTTCGGATCGTAACTCTCATCCGGACCCTTGGGATCTTTCTTGGGACTCTTCTTGTAGTAATCCGGCAGATACCAATCGCTGCACCATTCCCATACGTTTCCGGCCATGTCGTAGAGACCGAAGACATTGGCGGCGAATTTGCCGACCGGTGCTGTGCCTTTGTAGCCGTCGGCGACCGAGTTGTTGTTGGGAAAGCTCCCTTGAAAGATGTTGCAGGGCCATTTGCCGTCCGGGGTTTTCTCCGTGCCCCAGACATATGGCAGATTCCGAGACCCGCCACGGGCGGCATATTCCCACTCGGCTTCGGTCGGGAGCCGCTTGCCGACCCATTTGCAATAGGCCATAGCATCAAACCAGCATACGTGCACAACGGGATGATCCATGCGCGAATCAATTGAGGAACTGGAACCCTCCGGCTGTTTCCAACTCGCGTAAGGTTCGTATTTCCACCAGATCATGTGGTTGTTCAGCGGTATATCGAAACCGGGCGGATTGAACACGATCGAACCCGGCTTCAGATTCTCCTGCGGCACGCCGGGGAAATCTTCGGCCCGCGGCGTCTTCTCGGGAATCGTCTCGTAGTTGGTGGCTTGCACGAACTCCTGGTACTTGCGATTCGTGATCTCATACTTGTCCATCCAGAAGCCGCTGACTTCAACGTCATGGACGGGCACCTCGTCGACCTGGCCGTTGGTCGAACCCATCATGAACTGGCCGGCCGGAATCCAGACCATCTCATTCGTCCAAGAAAAGTCATCCACCGCGGCGGTCTCCTTGGGCTGGATTTCGTCATGCGATTTCTTTGCCTCGGCAACATCTTTTGACCGGGACGGATAATCGTGTCCCAGACCACGGGCGGGTTGATGACGGCGGCGCATGTCCTGATCCGCCTTCTTGAGCGCGAGCCAGGAACCAAAGGACACGCCGACCAGGACGATGGTCAGGGCGATGACGAATTGTTTGAGTGCGTGAGGATTCTTTGGAGTCGACATGTGGCGGTTTCAGGTGCGGCAATCAAAGCAGTTGTCGTCGACAGTTCGCAACGGGAAATCGAACGATGGATACCATCAGAGATGCTTCTCAATCATCTTGCTGATCTCATTTTCGTCGACAAGGCCTTCAACACGTCCCACCGGTTTGCCGTTTTTGAAGACGATGAGGCAGGGGAGGCTGCGGATCTCATACTTCTGCGCCAAGGCATTTTCCTGGTCCACGTCCACCTTGCCGACCAACGCCTTGCCCTTGTATTTCTCTGCGACGGATTCAACCGCGGGCGCAATCATCTGGCAGGGACCACACCAGGTGGCCCAGAAATCAACCAAAGCGACGCTGTTGGTGGCATCCAGAATCTTGGTCTTGAAGGTGGCAGCGGTCAGGGCTTCCGCGTCTTTCACACCGTTGGTGTCGCCTTTGGACTGTGACGACGATCCACAACCAATCGCCGCGATCTGGAGGGTGGCAAAGAAGAGTGTAAAGAGATGTTTGTTCATGGTTTCTATTTAGTTTTGTGGATTGGAGGTCGCGGCACGCCAATCATTCCCGGTTGGTGACTGGAAAACACGCAGATCAAATTCGGGCGCGACGGCGAGCAGATGATCAAAGATGTCCGCCTGAATGGCCTCATACTGCACCCAACGTTTGTCCGTGCTGAAAACATAAATCTCGATCGGTACTCCGGTTTCCGTCGGGGCCAGTTGTCGCACGAGGAAAGTGAGATCCTTGCTGATTTCCGAATGATTGCGGAGGTAGGCCTCCATATAGGCGCGAAAAGTGCCCAAGTTCGTAAGGTGGCGGCCATTGACCAAGGTGGATCGATCGCAGGATAGATCCGAATTGTGTTTCCCGATGTCGTCTTTCTTCTGCTGCAGGTAATCCTTCAGGATCGTGATCTTCTCGAATCTTGCCAACATCGCTTCGTCGCAGAATTTCACACTGTTCATGTCGAGACTGATGGAGCGTTTGATCCGGCGACCGCCGCTTTCGCTCATCCCGCGCCAGTTCTTGCAGGTGTTGGTGATCAAGGAATGTGTCGGAATCGTAGATATAGTGTTGTCGAAATTACGGATCTTCACCGTGGTCAAACCCACCTCGATCACATCGCCGTCAATACCCCGGGAAGGCACTTCGATCCAATCTCCGGCCGCTACCATGCGATTGGCTGAAAGCTGAAGGCCCGCCACGAACCCAAGGATAGCGTCCTTGAACACCAACATGGTCACCGCCGACATTGCACCCAAGCCGGCCAGAATGCCGCCGGGCGATTTACCCAATATCACGGCGATCGCCAGAATCAGGGTGAGGGCATAGACCGTGACCTTGATCACCTGGAGAAAACTGGTGATCGGCATCGACTTTGAAATGGCCAAGGTTCGATAGACCTGTTGGGCGGCGTTGAGAAGCGAATCCACTGCCATTGTTGCCACGAAGAGCATGTAGAGAATGGCGGCCTTCTCCGTAATTCCGGCGGCCAGTTCATACTTCCCGAGCGTGTCCGGGATGAGCAGATAGATCACGATGGCCGGTGCTACCTGCGCGAGACGGTCAAAGAACTTCTGCTGCACCAACGCGTCATCCCATTGGCCTTTGGTCTTCGCGACGAGCTTCTTGACCATATTGAGCAAGAGGTTGCGGGCCACCAGATTCACCACGGATGCCACCAACA
>JAYPXF010000201.1:0-12607 GCA_038154405.1 Verrucomicrobiales bacterium
TTCGTGAATTGGGATAATGCGATCTCTCCAGCATCTCCATATATTTCTGAGGAGAAGGCTGAGGAAGACGAAACCGGGCGAAACGCCTGATGCTTGCGCACGCCGAACAACGGCTCGCTGAGAGAATCCGATGACTGGTACAGAGCGCGAGAGGAGAAGTCCGAGCCGCCGATATTGAAGGGCAAGGGGATGGTGACATCATTGACCGCCCAAGTGCGGACGGCGCTCTGGTCGCCCAGGGGGGGACTGCGCATTGAGTCGACACCGACTGGAATCAGGTAGATGTATGGCGTCGCGGAGAGGCCCTTGGGATCCAAGAATGCGAGATCGGGATCGGAGGGAGAGGACTCTGATACCGCAGCGTTAGCATCCGGATCATCCATGCCCTGGTAACCCTCCAAGGCGATGCCGGCTGCGTGGATCTTGGTTGCGAACGAACTGGGGCTGAAGGTGTGGTCGCCAGCCGCGAGCGGGTTACCGAAGAGATTGACGCCGTCCGCAATGACAGTGTTGAAATCCAACACGATGCCGGGCAAGGAAAGGCCGCTGCCATTGTCAATCTGCATGCAATGGCGGCGGATGTCTGGATCGGCGAGCAAATCATCAACGCGCCCGTTCTCGAGCACGTCCCGCCACACGAGATCGCCTTCGGAATCGGGCAGGATGCGGAAAAGTTCCGTTCGCAGGGAGACCGTCGTGCCGTAGGCATCGGGATTGTTGAACCCGAGACGGCCCTCGAGCACGTCCCAGTCCGCCTTCATTTCTGCCAGCACGCTGGACAGCCCCGGGTCGCCTGTGTTGCTGCCGGCGTAGGCTGGAGTTCCATTAACCACGACTCCCAAGGCCCGGGAGCCCACGATGCGGGAGACAAAATCCCGCCCGCGTGCCGTGTTCAGAAGGCCGGTCTCGTAGTCGTAGGCATTGGCCGCAATGAGTGTGTAGCGGGAAGCGAGATCGAACAGCGTCTGATAGCGTTCGAGTTTCTCATTGCGGAAGATCCGGAAGCCGGCGTCCCGAGTTCGGTAGCCCTGAATGAGCGACGAGACTTTCTTGCGATAGATCTCCCGTTCCTGTTGAACTCTGTCGCCAGCGGCTATCTCTGCCGCCAATTGACGTTTTGCCTCGTCGAGTTCGCGCAACCGAAGATTAATGGTGGCGACGGAATCGTTGATCTTACCAAGAATACCGACCATTGCGGTGACCGCCTGTCTTGTTTCGTGATCGATCATCAAAGGTTCGAGTTGATCGAACTTGATGCGGCGTTCGGCGAGGTCGGTGGAAAGTTTCAAGGAACCTGATACGACCGAAGCGGCCAGAATCGTCCCTTTCACAGCATTCTCCGACAACCAACCAGCGGCGCGTGCGGCACCGCCAGCAGCATAGGACAGGTCGCCGCCCACCGCGGTTCCGGCGATTAAGCTGTCCGGCAGGAACTTTAACACGATCTCAGTCCCTTCCTTGATCGATTCGGCATAGAACTCCAAGGACTGCTTCAGAACGTCGTTTGCGAACGCAACCGATTCCTGCGTGTCCCGTGCGATCAGGATGTCGCGTCGCAGATCGCGTGATTCGTAGATCTCACCGACCCGGGCATTGAAGGACACGTCGGCCTGATCGAGATCAGCCTTCAGGTCAGCGGATACATCGATGATGGTCTGCAGTTGGAAATGCGCCTTAATGTAGGCTGAAATTGCCTGCTGGATGCGGCCGGGACTTTTTCTGCTGCCGGTCCACGCATCGGGCTTGTCGAAAAAGCCATGGGGACCGACTTCGAACACGACGTAGTCTTCGTTAAGGATGTAGTCATCCGAGTTAGCGGGTGTGTGGAAGTCATTTTTAGTGAAGAGACTCGTAGCCCAATGCTCTGGGTATTGCTGGATGTCAACTTGGTAGATCTCCGTTTCCGTTGTGGGGATGAGCCCGCCAAAACTCATTTCCGGTGTCTCCACGTAGCTGTAGTGAATAAGGTCGGGACCGTCGTAGCCGGTCACATAGGTTCTGCCTGGTCCGATATCATCCGGGTAAGGAGTGCCGTAGATTTCGATCAATTGATGCTTGAATGCGAGTTCTTGGCTGACCACTTGCGCCTGTAGATCCAAAAGTGAATTCTGTTCGGAACGCAGCCGGGCGGTCACATCCTTGGCGTCGTCGAAAGCGGTGACCGCATTGCTGAGCGCTTGCAGCGCACGCTGATAGATCTGTTCAAAGTGGGTATTGGCGTCGGCCCCGACAATTTGTGAAGGATTGGTGTCGAAAGCGAGGGAGTCCTGCGGGAGGCCGAGGGGGGAGAGCCGGCCTTCGGCATTGTCCAATGTCGTCTGGATCTTACTTGCCGTGAGCACCAGTTCGCGGAGTTCGGTGACGGTTGTGCGGTCGATTTTCTGAATGCCCTCGTGGTTCGGATCCGGATCGATTTCGGGCAGGATGGCGTTGCCCACAATCCAGTTGAAGTAGGCGCCCTGGCTCGAGCGAGTTGCCCAGTGGTCCACCCCCCAGTGGCGGACGGGGTTGACGTCCTGCCCCACGTCGTTGTAGGTGCGGGTGGAATTGGTCCTGGTCTGGCTCAGGTGTTCCCACCCGATGTCGCTGCCGTGTTGATAGCTCTGGCGCCAGGTAAGTTCGACAGCCCGGCGTCCGGCGTTCGCAGTTGCGGCAGCGGCGGCGGCGAATTTGCGCTCGTCGAGGTAATCGACGGACACCGGCACGCCCAGAATATTCACCGTCTCGATGCGGGGCACCCAGTCGAAATCGTTGTCGACCAGAAGCTTGTAGTAACCCTTCAGGGCGGTGAGATAGTGACCGTAGGCATCGCCATGCCCTTGGGGATAGAGATAGGCGGCGTCCTCGGCGTTCACGATGCCATCGGGATCTTCGTTCGGATTCTCCTGAATGTTGTAGTTCAAGGCGTAGACAACCTCACCGGAATCGATGCCGCGGGTGTAGTTCCAGATGAGTCGATTGTAGACCGGGGCGACGCCAACGCCGGGTTGCAGGAAGTCGTCGCGTCCCCGGATCAGCGCAAGTTCCTCCTCGAGAAGGGAGGCGGTTTGTCCCTTGAAGGCGAACAAGGCCGTGGAGATGTCGCCAAGGTTTTGATCGGTCGTCCCGATCCCAATGGTCGGGTTCTGAGCATCGGCCCAGGCCTCGTTGCCGAGCATCATGTAGAGGTCGTTGATGTAACCTGCTGCGAGCAACAACGCGTCGTTCGCGCCGCCGAAGTTGATGCCCGCATCAATGCTCAGGTTCTTGCCCCGGTTGAGGACGGTCTCGTAAATCTCGATGAGTCCTGGCTCATTGATGGAGTTCAGGCTCAAGGCGACGTCGCCCTCCCAACGGGTTCCGGCCTGGGTGATCAGGCTGACGTCGGTGTTCACCGAGTTGTTGAACAGATCGGTGATACGTTGATTGAAGGGGTTGATGCCCGCGAGAACGCGCTTGATCCAGCCCTCCGCGAGGCGGGGCTCAGTCCAGTCCGACCATTGGTTGTAGAGGGGATGTGCGTCGTCCGTCGGGCGGTAGCGCATGATCAGGTAATTGTCCACCAGCACCTCGATACCGGCGCCGCCCAAGGTGTAGCGCGGGATGTCATTTCCGGAGGTGAGATCCTGGTAGCCGCCGGGCAGGTCCTGTGGTGGCAGGCCGTCGACGGGCGGGGCGATCTTCCACTCGTATTCATAATCCTGGAACTGGCCGGCAAGATCCGCGGTGTGTTGGAAGGTAATGAGTTCGCTGAGCGGATTAGGTGAGGTAAGGACCTTCATTTCGCCGGGGTAGAGTCCGCCGCCAACGCGGATGACGTGGATCGATACCGGTTCCTCGGCAGGCGTGAAGGCCTCGCCATTGCCGGTAATGAAGGTCACATAGCCCATGCCGGGGCCGCCGGCGCTCAAGGCGTAAGAGTCCACGGCCACATCGTCGTCGAGAACTTCGGCCAAGGCGCTTATTCCGGGAGTTGTGGTGTTGTCCTCATCAGGAATGTATGTGCCGAGCACAGCCGGGTTTTCGATGAACGGTTCCATGGGTGTCGCAAGGGCGAGAACAAGATCATCCCATTTTGAGTAATCCGTGTCCGTCGCGGGGACGAGGTCCTTCACCGTTTCAAGATCGGTGTCTCCCAGCACGTTGAGCAGAACGTATTTCTCTCCCAAGATCTCATCCTTATATTCACCACGGAAGACCAGTTGACCCTTTTCACCGCGATTGGGATCAAAGAAGAGCCTTTCGATGAGATGCGGCGGCAGGTTGGGGAAGTAGACGAACCCCTGATTGAGTTCTGTCCTTAATCCGGCGGGCAGGGCGTCCAATCCGGCTGCGACGAGGTCGCTGGTCTTTTCGCGGGTGGGATCGTGGAGGGTGACGCTGGCGTCGGCCGCGGTGATGTCGGAGGAGATGGACTGCTGGTAGAGAACCTGCACGCTGCTCTGGCCTCGGACGGCGGGCAGACCGTTCTTGGCTCCCAATAGCGTCTCGCCGAATTGCAGCGTGGGCGTGACGGCCGGCCACGCGGGACGGTAGACGATTTCGAGTGACTCCGTGGCCTTGTCATGCGGCGCGCCAATGTAGCCATTGGCCCCGTCAGGTTTGCGGAGATAAGGCACGACGGTTCCGACAGCTGGCGGGTTGTTGATGCCGGGCCATTCAAAGCCTTCCAAGGTCTTGTAGTAGAAGCGCATGGTGAAGCTGTTGGTCGCTTTGGGCGACAATGCGAGGTAAGGCGGGCGACCTGTGTAGGTGACAGCTTGCCCGGCGTAGTCATTCTGGCTGGTGATGGCCAACGGCCCTTGGGTGACGGACGTTCCGCCGGAAGCCACGACATCAAGCATGAGCGTCAGATTGACGGCGCTGCCATCGCTGGTATCGGTGATGACAAGATTGACGGTATTTGCTCCTTCCGCGGTGGGCGTCCCGGTCAGGTAAAGGCCGTCCGGCGCAAATTCCAATCCTGCCGGGAGCGCGGCGCCGCCCATCGAGGACAGGGTAAGCGTGTTGATGCGCCGGGACACGTGGATGTGATACGAGAAAGGCTCGTTCACTACCGCCGTGGCGTTTGGCAACGCGTCGAAGACCTTGTTGGTTTCATTATAGGATCCCGCGGCGAGGTCAGGCCTCCCGGCGTGCAGACCGCGATAGACCCAGTGGGAATTCTTGCGGTCTTCGTAGGTGAAGGCGCCGTAGTGGCCAAACGATCCATCGGGGTCGGTTACCGGGTTCCAATTTGTCGGCAGGTCGCCATTGGCTGCAGCCACTTCTTGGTTAAAATTTTTGGGCGACTCGAGCGTCATGTCAGAATTGGGATCGTATTCTTGGACGGTCGCCACAGGGGCGGGTAGGAGCGGCAGTGGCATGGGAGCCTGCAGTAGGCTTCCGGCCTCGGTCACGTAGTCAAACAGGATGCCTTCATCCGGTTTCTCGCGGAAGACCTGGAACGGAGTGACGGAGATCCGGCCGTCAGCGTCGGTGTATTGCAACAAAACCCAGGGGTCCGAGGAATAGCTTGTGCCCAATGAGGCCGGTTCGGCGACGCCAGTGAGATTCAGGTCGTCGCGAAGCGCGTAGACTTGGCCGCCCAGCATCAGTGCGTGCTCCTCGTTAGGATTGTAGCCGGGGAGTGCGGGATCAGGTTGGTTGTAGATTAATCCCTTGGCTTCCAGTCCGCCCAAACCGCCTGAACCGGCGTTGCTCGCGAGAACGATCTCCTGCGGGTTGGTCGGCCATTGGATGGTGTAGCGGCCGATGGCGGAAGGCCAATGGATGGCCTTGAACCCCCTCGAGAAATCCTCCGGAGTTTCGCGGAACCACCACACCTCAAGATTGTTGTCGCCGGGGATGACATTGACCGGGATGATCGCGGTCTTGTTGGCTTCCTCGAAGCCGACGGCGAACGGGTCGAGGTAGTTCACGTGGTAGGACGTTCCTTGCGACTCAAGAATGTAACCCGCGAGGTAGTCGTCTTCAGCGCCGATTTCTCCGGATGGGGGAAGGATGCGCTGTCCGACGTTGACGATTTCGTTGACGACACGCGGGACGATCGACTGGTCCGGCCAATCGAAGACCTGGTTGGTCGGGTTCCAAGTCGCCAGGTTGGTGGCGACCGTTCCCGTGAATTGGGTGGTGGTAATGTCCAAGTTCGGGGCCAGCCAGGAGAAGACGCGCTCGTACTTCAGGTGTTGACCGACAGTGAATCTGAGCAGGGCCCGATTCGCAGGTTGTTCCGGCTCAAGGAAGGAGTAGAAGGCGAATTGTTCCGTCAGACTTGCGCGAGGCCTGTCCAGCGGGTCCTGATAGGCGATGACAGGAACATTCTGGGGCGACAGTGGCACCGCTGTCTCCTTGGCCTGCCGCTCGGTCGCGACCTCGGGCCGGACGTAGTGATTGTAGCGTTCCGCGCTCGGCGGCCAGATGAACTTGTTGCGGACCAAGCGCAAAGGCCAAAGCAAGCCTTGCTCGCCGGCTTCCATCCAATGAATCAGGTAATCGTTCTCATACTGCGTCTCGATCTCAGCAAAATACTGTGTTCGTCCGTCGAACGACGTGTTGTGCCGGTAGCCGAATTGTGTTCCCGCGGGATTGAGAATTGGATCCGGAAACAAGTGGGTGTCGTCGCGCCCGTCCTGATAAGCATTGACCCGGTCGCCGAGTTCGGTCGTGACATCATATTTCACGGGTTCCTTACGGACATCCACAATTTCGTAGCCAAGATGTTGCCGAGTGCCGTCTTCACGAGTGTCGCCGAGCAGTTCCAAGAATGCGCGGCCTTGATGGTTGTAGGCGTAAATCTGCCCCAGTTGTTTGTCATACCAGAGCGTCCGGGTCTCCTGCAGCGTTGCGTTGGTGGTGACTCCGACCTGACCGGGGTCGACGTAGGTTTCGTCGACGCGATCAGGAAACAAGCGATCATTGTAGGCGATAACGACGTTCCCGACCCGGGCGGCGGGCACGTTGACGGCCTTGCCGGTCAATCGGAAATTCCCTTCTGTCCAATACATCCTGCGGACCCCCTTGAATGGCCGCCCGGAAACTACCACGCGGTTGGTCATGGCAGTGTACCAGAAACCGTTGTCGAGGTAGTTCGTCACGCCCGGAATGCCGGGAGGCTCCGTGGTGGCGGGCTGGGCCTTGATCCAGACCACTGAAACCGGCCCGGCCTGGTTGGCGAAAACCGCCTTGGCATGCGGACTGTAGTAGTAGGTTGCGTTCGTGTGGTTGTCGCTCGAGCGCGGTTCGGCCAGCCAGTAGTCCTCCGGACGGATGGGGGTTGGAAGATCAGCCAGCGGTGTCCCATTTTCGTTAACTTCGGGCGGCGATATGATCTCGCCAAAGAGGAAGGAGACTCCCTGCAGCACATAAGGCGCGCCGACGGAGCCGCTGCGAAGTATGACGTGGCCGCCCGACAGGGTGTTGGTCTTGGGAAGACCGTTTGCCTCGGCGTTGGCCAGATAGGAATTCACAGGGTTCCAATTTCCGCCACTGGGTATGACGCCACCAGTTGAAAAGACCGCTCCAAACTGCCCGGGAGTTGGAGGAGGGGAAGCCGGCGCTCGCCCGTCGGACCCCTCAGGCGTGCCTGCCGTGTGGGAAAGGGGCACACCGCTCTGGCCGCGGTAGTTGTAGGGCACGGGGTTGGCACGCAGCTCGATGGGTAGCGCAGGCACCTGCGCGCCCACCTTCAAGGTGGGCATGAGGCTCGCAAGGAGCGAGAGCAGGAGGGCTGCCTTAAGTGAGCGCATAAGCCGGTCAAGATGTGGCGAGACAGCACGCGCCGTCCCTTGGCAATTTCGAGTTAAGTCCATAAGGAACCAGTCGGTTTCACAAAGGTTTTCCTAAATCACCAGGAAGTTTCCCTGCGGACAGAAAGTTTGCATCGTCGCTTTGAATGTTTCTGGTTGTGAAATTGAATGAAAGGGGGTGCAGGCAAGGATGAGTCGGCTTTACCGAACCGCTTGTGCTACTGTCAGGTTCGAGACCTTTTGAGCCTTCTTGGAGCCGTCCTCTGCGGAAGCGACGAGTCTCTGCAAGCGCTGCTCAAGCTTGCTGAGGCGTGCCTCTCGGGCTGCCTCTGCCTGCTCCTGTTTCAAAAGACGCCTCTCCAAATCGCTGATCCGGGCATCCTTAGCTTCAATCAGCGCCTGCTGCTCCTGGATCGCCTTGATGGCGATGACGCCGAAGGCCTCATAATTCAGGGCAAGATGGCTGTCGCTCCTGTTGATCAGAGTCGGGAATTCCGTCTCAACTTCCTGGGCGATGAAACCAATCCGCGTTGGAGAGTTCGAACTCTCTGTGTTGTAACGGTAGTTCGTTGGCCGCAGGTTCATAACGCGAGGCAGGACATCTGCCAGCGATTCGATGTCCTTCTTGAGGCGCCGGTCGGAATTCACAACAGTTCCTCCGCTCTTGAAGACGTCCCCGTTGGCCATAACTCGGAACAATGCGGTGTTGGCGTCGTTTTCGACTCGGAAGATCGTGGTGTCGCCGGTGTGCTCCTTGACCAAGAAACTGACACCGGTCGCGGTTCTGTTGTAACCGAATCGACCGTTCTTATTGAGGCGTATGTATCCCGTTCCGGCGGAGTTATCGGCTTTGAAAATCGCGGATGCGGTATCCTTCTGCACGATATGCACTGCAGCAGAGGGGGAGTCTGTCCCAATTCCTACGAGGCCGCCGTAAGGTTGGAGCCTGAGGACGTTGTCTGCGTCGTTGATTTTCCAGCCACCGGAGCCATTGTTGGTCCATGTTTGAATGCCGCTGCCATCAATCCCCATGCGGGCGATATCGGTCATCGTGCCGCCAACGTCCCCCCGTTGTTGTATGTTAAGACTCCCTGACCCGGAGTTGCCGGTGGCGCCGATGATAGCGGTGTCAGCAACAAGCTGCAGTTTGCCAGTGGCATCGTGGGTCAGCATTTTTCGACCAGTGCTGTCCTCAATCCGTAAGAGGCCATCGGTAGTATTTGCCGATCGAATGTTCAGCGTCCAGTTTGACCATGCATGATTGATTCCCAGTTTTCCGCCGTTGTTTCTCAAGTTACTAAGGCCTGCGATCAAGTCCTCGGGTTTAAAGGTTCCTTTCAGTATATCAGTTGAGGTAACCGCGCCTGTGGCAAGCTCGGACGCAGATACCGAACCCGCGGCCAAATCCTGCTCCTTGAGCGAGTTGTCAGCCACCTCCGACGTGCCAACCGCCCCCGTCTGAATCTCAGCCGCCCGCACTGCGTCGGTTTGGATTTCAGAAGCTCCGACAGAGTCAGCTGCCAGGTCCGCGGCCGTGATGGTTCCGTCATCGATATCCGCGGAGACAATCGACTCGTTCACGATGTTCGCCGAGGTCACGGAGTTGTTGGCAATCTTTGCGGACGTCACTGCATCATCAGCAAGTTTCGTGGTGGTGATCGCGCCGGCCGCTATGCCGTCAGGGTCGAATGCACCCTTGATAATGCCAGCTTCAAGTGTGCCCGTAAGTTTCGCGCTGCCATTCACTGTGAGTGCATTGCCAGCCATCAAGGCTAGATCGGACGTATTGATTCCGACGCCATTGTTCGCCTGAACCAGAAACTGGTTATCAGCGGTCGAACCAAAGTTCGAATTGATACTGTCAGACCAGACAAATACGCCATTGTGGTTCGCCTCAGCGCGCCGGCCTGCCGCGAAGCTGTAGTCCCCCGCGGCGATATTCAAATCCCCCCCGGGAATAGAGCTGTAGTTGCCCGATGCGGTGTTTTCAGACCCACCAGAAATCACACTAAAATCACCGCTTGCGACTGCCGTATCATTGGTTCCAACTTGCAGGTCGACAGCATTGGTTCCCCTGACATTCCCACTCATCGTCTGAATGGTTTTCGAGATTCGCAGCGCGGAAGCGCTATTCGTGAGTGCGAACTCGCCATTGGCATCGTCGGCGATGCCGTTAGCGTAGCGCGCAAGGAAAGCGTAGGGTGACGGGACGAGCGTGATACGAGGCAGCAGTTCATTGGCTCCCATGATGTCCGGAATGGTGAGACCAAGGAAACGGTCCGAAGCGTCAAAGCCAGAGAATACGGCCGACAGATTCCCGTGAGCTTCCTCTTCGAACTGGTTGCCATCTCCAAGAACCACGCTGAAGTAGCCATTGTCTATGGTCACCGTTTGTTGCTCTGTCCACATGCGATTGGAGGCGATGGAACCAGTGGCAACCCTCCAGATGCGGAAGATGATGCTGGTGTTAATCGGTTCGCTACTGCCCAGCGGAGCGCCATTGGCGTCCACCAAATAGCCCTGATAGGTCATACGCTCGGGCGGATGTGCTGTGGCAGCGGCGCCACGGGCGGCCGGCGCGGCAAAGATCCAGGTCAAAACTAGAGCAAGAATCCCCAGAGGGGCGGTGAGGCGGTAATCAGGTTTCATGTTAGGCTGGGCGACGTGTTGGCGGCGCGTAAATCGTTTTTCGTTTTGCAAATGCTTCATCGGGAATTCCTCATTCGGGTAGTGTGAGTGTGTCGATGGGACTGACACGTTTGAGTTCGAACGCTCCGGAGACTTCATACTTCCGGCTCTCGCCTGCCGTTCCGTAAAGCGTCACTTCCTCGGCGTAGTTCCCACCGAGCTCTTGGTTGCCGGCGGCGAGGCTGGCGAAGTCGTCGGTCGGCGACTGGAAAGAAAGCACAATCTTGCGATCCACCCGGTAGGACTCCGCGCCCTGGGCCAGCTTGTTGGAAGCGCTGGCGTCAAGATTGTCGTGGTCCGGATGGTAGGTATGCAGCCTGGTCGTCGTAGGCGAGAGATACCGTCGTAGTGAGATTCATGCCTGGGGTCATTTGCCCGGTGAACGCCCAAGGAGTGTTTTGCGCCTGGAAGGGCAAGTGGGCAGCGCTGATCCGACGGGCGACATCCAACCGGTCCTGGTCCAGCACCGATTGCTCGGTGGTGAGCACTTGGTTGGTCGCCTGACGCAGCCCATAGAAGACGCGCTGCATCAGGACGGCGTTTCCAGCCGCGTTGTTGTGTATGATCATACGGAGCGGAAAGGGCTCAACCACACCGCCGAGGTTGGTGTTCACGCTGGTGACGACATACGCACCGTAATTCGTAGAGTTGGTCGACGTAATCAAGGCTCCCTCGGAATCTTTCTGAAAGGATTTGAGGTATGCCCGAACCTGATTGACCGCGGCGCCACCCACCCAGAGACCACGTGTGTCCTGAACCGTTGCGGAGACTGAAAGGTCTACCTGCTGCAGGCCTTGGTCATCCGTGAAGCGTAAAATACCAGCGTAGACATCGCCGGGAGCTCCGGTCAGCAGGGTGCGATTCACACCGATGATGACTTCAGCTTCGGACCCGACTTGTCCTGCCGGCTGCAGGACGATGTGTTGCGATCCATCGCTGAGGTTGTGGTAGTCGTAGGCGAGCGTGGCGGTGTTCAGATCACCCCGAAGCAGGACCGGAACCGCACCAACAATAGCGGCATGGTTCGTGGGAGCAGCCTCGGAGGCCAGCAGGCTGATGGTGACCGTGCGGGTTGCAGAGGTGATGTTCTTGAGCCGAAGCAGGACCTGCTTGTCGCCGGGGCCGAAGTTGACACCGTCGTTGTCGGGAGCCGAGAGCTCGAAAGGCCCGAAATAGCGATTAAAATTCTGACCGGAGCGCACCCAATAGGCCTGCCCTCGGGTGACAGGGCTGGTGTTCTGGGTGAACAATTGCATGGGATTGGAACCATCCAACGCGCCACCGGGATAGTGGTATACCTCGGCAGTCAGGAGGTTGGGAGCCGGCCCGAAAAAGTTGGCAAAAACCGGTGGATTGACCTCCGGCGTGGGGAATCCAATGAAGTTGATTCCCTCGCTGGTCCAGTCATTGACCGGGATTACGGGTTTTCCCTTGATCGACCAGACAAAATCGGTGCTGTTGGTGTTATTCACCAAAAAGGCAGCATTGGGAACGAGGCGCTGAAGCACGGAAGTGGGGCCAAGTGGGCGTTTCCAGCTCGCCCACTGCGCACCGGTTCCTGTTGGGATTTGCGGGTCATCGATAAATTGCAGGGTCGAAGGGGACGGCTGCCACATCCAAACCTCGTCGATCGGGTTGCCCGGATCATTTCCGATTAGAGTCCCGAGCGTCTCGTGCGAGGCGTCGACATTAAGGTAAATCGCTGTCCAACCGGGTTTAAGGAGAAATTGTTGGGTTTTCCACTGTGCCCCAGCATCACCAACAAACAGCATTAGGAAAAAAAGGATACCAACTTGGGTTGGTTGATTTTTTTCGACTATTTTTCCAAGCATAAGATAAACCTTCCTAAGACAATGCGAATTTGGGCCTGCAAAAGGTCCAAAATAATTTCGAAAATCCACCCCGGTAAGCGAATCTCAACAGCCGGAGATCGAGTAACAAGGAATCTAATCAGGCTTGCAACAAAGTCACCTCCGGCTGAATCACCCCAAATCAGGTCGAATCCGATAGCTTATTGTCCCTTTTTTAGAGAATAGGCGTTGCGAACCTGCTTGATTTTGGTTGGCGTTTTTCTGCCTGCCTATTCCCCAAGAATCTCAAAGGTCTGCGTCGAGACCTTGCTGTGCAACACCATCGCGATGGTTTTCGGGGAATCGCTGATTGGAAAGACGGCCTCGTTGAAGGAGTATGCG
>JAYPXF010000202.1:0-12598 GCA_038154405.1 Verrucomicrobiales bacterium
ATCACGTGCAGTCCCACGAACTCGTTCGCCTGCACCGTGGGAGTCACCTCGAGGATGGTCCCCACGTTCGTGTAGGTAATGGAGGCACCGGCAGGTGACTGCGCACTGCCGGGGGTGATTTCGAAGATCGGAAACGCGCGTGTCACTTCCAATCGTGCCGTGTCGCCGTCGAGCATGACCGCACGCGGGGTGGCAATCACGTCGGTGGAAGAATCCGAATTGAGGAACGACAGCACACCGCGCACACCGTCCGCGTTCAATAGACCAAATGCGGGATAAAAGCCGTCACGAGTGTTCAATGCCAACCCGGCAACGCCACCGCCAACCACGCCCGTGAGGGTTTCTGTCAATGTGGACGGCTGCGTGGTGGAAGTCGTGAGCGTCCGCCCGCTCGGCAGTGTCTGCGTTGTGGTCGAAGTTGCACCCGGTCGCGTCTGGGTGACCGTACCGGAGACATTGCCGTTCCCGAATCCGAAGTTTTGAGCCGCCAATGTACCGGTCCAGTCAATCCCTTGGATCGTCTCCGGATTGTGCGCGGTTTCGAGAATATTGGCCTCGATCAGCACCTGTTTGAGCGGCGTGTCCAATTCGTCAAGCAACTGGTTGACCATCTCCCACTGATCCTCCGTGGCCTTGATGATCAACTGCTGCGTACGTGCGTATGCCGTCACCTTCCCTCGCGGTTCAACCACCGCCGTCAGCACCTCCTGAAGATTCGTCGGAGTCGTGAATTTGAGTTTGACGATGCGAGTGATCAGCGGCGGTTCAGCCGCAGCCGAGGCTTCGGTCACGCGATAGGTGTTGGTCTTGGGATCGTGGATCATCTGCTTCTTGTAGTTGGACAACACTGCTTCCAAGGCCTGCTTGGCGGTCACGTTTGACATGCTGAAGGCCGGAACGATCGGTTGCGGGAGTGGGGATCCATCCGGTCCGACCTGATTCACCATGCCCGGATCGAACAGGATGTTCAGGTCGGCCTGCAACGCGAGACTCTTAATCAGATCCAGCAGTTCCACGTCATCGAACTTCAGCTCCAGAATCACCTCGTCCTCCGGTGCGGTGTTCGTAATGGTCTCCACCATGTTCTTCTCCGCTTCCAACAACGGAGTAGGATCAAAACCAGGAATCACGGGCTGCACCGGCATGGCAGTCGGAGCCGGGGTGGGGGCCACGCTCGGAATCGGCGGAGCAGTCACGGGTGCGGCAGCAACCGCGGGCGTCGTGGTGACTGCCGGAGTGGCGGTGACCGGCGGTTGAGTGACCGGCTTAGGCTGAGCCACCGCCATAGCGGTCGAAGCATTGGTCGGGGTCACGGTCGGTGCAACAACCGGCGCGGTGGCAGGCCTGGGTACCGCTGCCACGTTGTTGTTGGTCGGCGTCACGGAAACGGTCGGTGCGGGGGCTGATGAAGCATTGGTGACCGGCTTCATCACTGGCGCGGGTGCGACAGCTGGGCGCTGGTTGGTCGGCGTCGGCTGCGCGGTGTTGACACCCACCGTCGGCTTCGCCGCGACATTGGTCGTCACCGGCGTCATTTGAATCCTCGAAGGCGCGGAATTGATCGGCGCCGTCGGTGTCACCAAACCGCCTTCGCCATCGGCCGTGCCCTGGGCCGCCCCCGTGCCGATGCCGGCCAGCAGGCCGCCACACACGAGAAGTGTCATGCTATGTTTCATCTTGTCTCAATGTTTGCCGCTGTCTCCCGCCGATGGCGGGATCACCACCGCTTCCGTTACAAACCATCCCGCAGATTGAATACCACCGGTTCCAGTTTGCCTTCCAGTTGGAACACCGCCGATCGGCTGCGAATCTCGAGGCAGCGAACCCGCATCTTGCCATCCGGCACGCGGATCATCATTTCGTCCCCGGTCTGAAAAATATAACTCTTCACCGTCGTGTTCAGCGTCACCAGACGTCGTGTCCGGGTTGCCAGAATTCCCTTGAGCGAAAAGAACGAGGTCCCTTCGTCGGCATCCACCTTCTGCATCGTGCTCGGAGTTGCCGCCGTCTCGGGGGGAATGATCGCCGGAGGCGGCTCGGGTTTGGGTTCCGTCGTCTTGACCAGTTCGGCCGTCACAATCGGCGTCGTGCGGCGCGTGCTCTGCGGATAGAACGGATCGCGACCGTGCCCGGGCTGAAAGACGAAGGCCGACTGCGGATACTCCATCTTCTGCAACGCCGCGTTGGTGAGGACATTGGCGGATACGGGGCCGGATGACGGAGCCTTGACCGGTTCGGTTGCCGGAGCGTCATCGGCGGCCGGCAATCTTCCAGCCAAAAGTGACACGACCGCGATCGAGACGATCGTGATCATACCATTCCGGATGTGGCGTCGGGTCAGCATCACTCTTTCTTCTTTTGCGGCGGTTTCAATGGCACAACGAGTTCAAAACTAAACGACAGCCGCTCCCGCTCCGGGCCGAACTCACCGGCGGTCGCATCGGGCTGCAGAATCACATCCTGCACCCGGATGAGCGGAAAAGCATTCTCGAAATCCGCTATGAACCGGCCCAGGTCGTGGTAAAAGGCGAACCCGGAAACGGCAAACACTACGCTCTTGTAGGGAAAGTCCGGCAACAACCCGATATCGCTCTCATAGTAGGAACCGATGGTCGGAATGGTGACATTGTATTCCTTGCGTTGCTGGAACTCAGCCATCTTGAGGCGCATCCAGAGGTTCGGGTCCCCATCCACCATTTCCGCCTCCATCTTGCCGAGGAATTTTCCGACCGCCTGCACTTCCATGTCGATCTGCTTGACCCGGGACACCAATCCCTGCGCCTCCGCCAATGCGTCGGCCGAACCCTGCACTTCGTCCTTCACGCGCTTGAGCGAGGTCCGCGTCGGTCCGATCAACAACACCCACATGGCCACCACCACCATCAACGTCATCAGGAAGGTGACGAGCAGATGGTCGCGTTGTTCTTTGGTCAGCTTCATGGAATCGGATCAGCGGCGTTGCACTTTCTCGAAGTTGATCTTCACGGTGAAGGGAATGAACGAGCGGTTGGGGTCGTCCCGATCCGGCGTCGGCGCACCGAAACTGTCAAAAGAGATCCCCTTGTTGGCGTCTTCCAAGTCGAGCCGGGACCCGATCCATTCGTTCGCCCGCAGGGCTTCGCCAAACTTGTTGAACAGCTGGGCTTGGGAACCACCATAGTCCCGCGCCTTGATCACCACCGAAATCAGTTCCGTCGAGGTCGCCGGCATCGGCAACGCCCCCTGCGACGGCGGACGTTCCACCCGATAAGCCTGAATCACCCGCAGTTCATTGATCGGGACATCCGGCAGGGCGACTTCCTGAAGGGCGTTCAGAAGCCCACCCCAGAGAACCCGATTGGTCGCTAGACTGTTGAGACCATGAATCCGCTCTTCCAGCTCCTTCACGCCCTCCAGGGCTTCCCGCGCAGAGTTCGCATCGGCCTCGATCGCCACCATGGCTTCCTTGTTCTTCGTGAGCTTGCGGCCGAGCACCACCTTCTGAGTAAGCAGCGACGCATACCACCCCACCACCCCGATACCGATCACGATCGCGCCGACGATGGCGCGCTTGACCGGGTCACGACGACGAAGATCCGCCTCGTGCAGTTGCTCGGCCAGAAGGTTGATGCGAATCGGCATGGCTCAATCAAGTGCGGCCAATCCCGCCCCCACCGCCACCGCCAACTGCGGCGCGATCTGCTCCACTTCACCCATCTGCTCCGGCGGCAGATCCAATTGCAGCGAGGCCAGAGGATCCCATTGGTGGCATTCCAACAGCATTTCCACCTGCAGATTTTCAACAATCTTCGAGCTACGCGCCGAGCCGCCGCTGAAAAACGCCTGACTGACCGATTTGTCGTGCTGATGGTCGAAGAAATCGATCGACGCGCGCAATTCCCGCCCCAACGGCATGAGCAACGCGTTCAGATAACTCTCCACGTCGGTCGGCATGGTGATCTTGGCACCCTCGGCTTCCTCTTCGGAAATGCCCATGGCCTCGGCAATCCCTTGGGTGAGCCGCTCGCTGCCAAAATTCACAACGCGACTAAGCCCCAGTTCGCCTTCATACAGAATCGTGATCGTCGTGCTCTTCTGTCCGAGTTCCACCAAGGCGACCGACTGATTGGCAAACGGCTCGGGTTGCGCCTTCTCAAACGCGTTGGCCGGTCCGACGAAATTCGGGACGACGTGAACGGCCTGCAGACCGGCCTTCTTGGCGCCGGCCTGCAGATCGTTCACCAACGCCCGTTTCGCTCCTCCGACCAAAACCCGGCACTTCGAGCCCGGCTTGGCCACACCACCGGCCGCATCCGCGGCACCCGCACCGGACCGAGGCGGCAGTATGTGGCAGTCGAAGGTGCAGTCGGAAAGGTCCTGCTGAAGGTAATTCTTGCTGCTGTAGCGCAGCATGGTGCGCATGTCGTGGGATGGCACCAACGGCATTTCCGCGTGGCGCAGCATCGAATCCGCCACCCCGATCGCAATGCAGACCTGCTTGCAGCGGGTGTTCAGCAAATCCGTCACCAGTTTCAGGTGATCCGCAAAAATATCGACGTAATGGGCCGGATTCTCGCCCGGCACCTCGATCATCGCATACCGCTCGAGCACATACACATCCCCTCGCTTGGCCATCTGCACGGCCTTGGTCATCTTGTTGCCGAGATCGACAACAATGACTTGATCACGCTTTTTGCGAAATCCTGAGAGGAACGGAATGGCCATGCCCTGCAAATTAATGCCGAACTTCAACGTTTTCGCAAGCAGCAAACGGCTTTGGAGACCCGCTCACGAATCGCTTGAATGCACCGGTTATGCACTGGCTATCAACAACTTGCGGAAATATCGCCACTCCCCTCGCTCCCTTCGGATGGCATCCTGCCAAAGCGGTCAACGCCCGGCGTCGATCGCTCGCTCGATCGACTCGATATAGCGCTGGACGTTCGGGCTCGAACGAAGTTGCTGGGCCCGACGCAACGGAGCCAATGCCGCTCGAAGAACACCACGCTCGACTGCCAGACGTCCCAGCGCCACGTGGGCCTCTGCCGCGTGCTCGCGCACGGAGGTGGCCCGCTCGAAATAATACTCCGCCTTTTCGTAATCCGGCGTGCCTTGGTGATATTCCCCCAACAGAATCAGGCAAGGTCCGTCCAGGGGATCCTCTTCAACCGCCTTCTTGAGAATCACAAAGGCCTTGCCCGCGTCTCCAATTGCCATCTCGATACGCGCCTGGGCGACGCGGATCTCCCGATCAGATTTGGGATCGAGATCGCCGCTCACCCGACCACGAATCAGGTCCAGATAGTCATTGGCCTCCTCAAAAAGCCGACGCCCCAGCAGATAACTTAATGGTCGGAGCGCCGTCGCCCAATCATCTGGAGTCTTTTCCCTCACGGCACGGGTGTAGGCCGCCAAGGCGAGATGCGGAACATCCTGATTCAGGTAAAGATCTCCCAACATCACCAAACTCGTCCAGGTCGACTTACCGGCATCCGCAACGATCTCCAGATTTGCAATGGCTTCCTCCTGGCGATCCAGGGCGAGATAGGAATTGGCCTGGGCCAGCCAAAAGCTCGTCTCCGCCGGGTACTCCGCGATCAGTTCATCAAAGAGCGCGACCGCCGCCAGATGTTGATGGGTCATCAACAGGCACTGCGCCTGTCCCCGGCGAAAATCCAGACTGTCCGGTTTGAACATGCGCGCCATGCGATACGCCGCCAACGCCGATTCGTATTTCTCATTCAGGAGGTGGCTGTACGCCAACAATCCATAAGACTGGGCGTCTCCCCCACCCAATTCGATCACCTTGAGCAAAGGCGCGACGGAGGCTTTGAACATGTCCCGTTGAACATAACAAAGCGCCAACGTTCGCCACGAACGTCGCAGCGAGGGAAACTTCTCCAAAGTCTGGCGAAGGTACCGCTCGGAGTTGGCGAAGTCATCGATCTGGTAGTAGAGATTACCGAGAATACTGAGAAACGCGGGATTGGTCTCGGGCGTGATCGCCTGCTCGATGAGTCGGATCGCTTCCCGTGGATTGTCGCGCAAGTGCGGAAGAATTGCTTCCTGCAGGGGACGCTCATCCACGGTCAGTTTCGGCTCGATGGCTTCGTTGACTCCATGATTGGCCAGGAATCGACGGCGGAACTCCGCACTGTTGGGATCCGAATCGGAGGGCTCGAACGGTGCCGCCGCCGGGAGGACCGACGCGCAACTCAACAAGAGGAGGGAAAGGAATCGATTCATGGGATTTCTAGTGGGGCGCCTGCAGGGTGAGCGGAAACCTCCCGCGCACAACAACCGCGCGTCCGTCGATTTTCGTGATGGTGAAGCGGGCCTGTTCCGCCGCCCGCCGGGCTGCCGTCCAGATCAACTCGTGTTCGTAAGTTGTCGAAATCATCTTCTCGACTTTCACCCGACCGGTCTTGTCGATCAGAATCTCGAGCTCAACCTTCACTTCCTTGATGCCGCGCCGGGTGAGCGCACGCGGATATTCGATGCGAATCATCCGGCTGTTTATGATGCTCGGCGGCTGCGCCAGTTCGTCGAAATTGAAGATCTTCTCAATCTCCGCGACCATGTCGACCTTCGCGACCGTGGGCATGCTTGGCATGCCCATGTTCAACCCCACTCCCATGCCCGGACTCAGATCCAATGAGATCTGTTGGATGGGAACATCCTCCACCTGCTGTTCCATCTGGGGCGGCTCGGCTTCCACCGTGACTTCATGCGAGGTCAGTTCTTCCGGCGGCGGCGGCATCTTCGGCGGGGGCGGGGGCGCTGCCAAAACCGTCTCGCGGTAGGTGACCAGATCGGGATTGACGTAGTTCAGGGCCTGCGTCAACGGGATGATCATGAACAGGACCGCGGCCAACACCACCGCTCCAAGGAACGCGAACGCGCTCGGCCAGCCGGAGTTGGGTTGGGGCAGTGATTCAGGCATCAGTTTCGTGTGGCCAGGTTGATCTGTTTCGCCCCTGCCAGGGCAGCTTCGTCGTGCACCCGGGCATAAAGATCCACCGGGGCATCCTTGTCCGCCTGAACAATGACCGGCTGGTCTTTTTGCTTGAGCAGGCGTTTGACCACGCCTCTCACCCCGCGCACGCCGATTTCGTTGCCGCCGTAAACCACCTTTCCGTCCGCCGTGATGGCGATAAGAATGGAATGTTTCTCCAGATGGGTGGCCGAGGCGGCCTGCGGCCGTTGCACCTCCACTCCGGTTTCTTCCACGAAGACGGTGGTGACGATGAAGAAGATCAGCAGGATGAACACGATGTCGATCAACGGCGACACGTTGATTTCATCGCGGCCGGTCTGGTCGGCAAATATGAGTTTGCGTTCCTTCATCGCACTCAGGTCGTAGCCGGCTGTGGCGCGGTGCCAACGGCCGGAATTCGGAATTTTGGAATCGGACAACCGACCTTCAACACGAGGCAGGTGTTGTAGCGCTCCAGCCGCGCGATGCAGCGTTGCAGCAGGTTTCTACGTTGAATGATCAATGAAAGAATCACCATCGCCGGGATCGAGATCACCAACCCGGTCTGGGTGGTGATGAGAGCTTCCGAAATCCCGTGCACCACGTTCTGGAACTTGTCTCCATGTCCCAGCAGCAATCCCTTGAACGTCGACAACATCCCCGTCACCGTTCCGAGCAATCCCATCAACGGACCGATGGTGATGATGATGGCAAGGTACTTGATCCGCCGGTTCACGATCGGCAGGTATTCATTGCTCACTTCCACAAAGTGACGTTTCACCTCGTCGGCATTGGTCGCGTCCTCCAGCAGCACCCGACGCAGCACGGTCTGGTCCGACCGGGAACGCGCCGCGATCTCGTTGTCCGACATCTCATGAACGCCGCTGCGAATCAGGAAATGCGTCTGCAGCCGGATGAACAGATCCAAGGCCGTGTAGTAGATGAAAAGGGTCAACACCAGCAGCGGAACCATGAGCCAGCCGCCGCTGACCCAGATCCGCATCGCCTCCGCGTAGAGCTGGTTGAAGTCAGTCTGCATTCGCCGCTTTTGATTTATTGAGATGAACCGTCCCCACCGGCTTGCGTGAAAGACCGTTGACGAACGCAATCGAAAGTTTCTCCAACCGCGCCAACACACCAGCCACCCGGCGTGAGAGCAGCGCGTGCGCGATCAGCGCCGGGATGGCGAGCACCAGTCCGAGCTCGGTGGTGATCAGCGCTTCGGAAATGCCGGAAATCAAAGGCTTGGGATCCCCCGCCCCAAACACCTCCATCAACTTGAACGTCTTGATGATGCCCGTCACCGTTCCCAACAGGCCAAGCAGAGGTGCCGTCGCCGCGGTCACGGCTATGAGATTGAGAAACCGCTCCAAACACGGCTGCGTGCTGAGCATGGATTCGTACATCACCTCTTCCACCAGCTCCACGGACTCCTCCGAATGTTCCACCGCCGCCACCAACATCTCGCTCGCCGGTTTCGGCTGGGCATCGGCGAGGATCATCGCGGCGTCCTTCTTGCCGTCCCGCAACAGACGAATGATCTCATGCACGACCTTGGGCTCGGGCTGACGGATGAGAAAGATCTGCAGGAACTTGAAGATCGCCACGATCGTCGCAATCACCGCGAACCCGACAATCGGATAGACCCAGATGCCACCCTTCTTCAGGTGCTCCTGCACCGTCTCCTCGGTTTCGGCCAAAGCCACCGCATCGCCCAGGCTGGGATCAATGGGCAACATGCCGCCACCGGCGCTCACCACGGCCTTGATCTGGGCCGTCTCCTCTTCTGCCACGGGACGGATCCGCGGTTGCATCGTCTTGGTCTCTTCAACCCATCCGGCTTCCTCGCCGGAAGTTGCCGCGAAGTAGAGCAGCGGCCCCACCTGGACGAATCGACCGTTCTTCAGACTGCCATTGGCGGTCAGCGCCTTGCCGGGAAAGGTCTTGCCGCCGACCACGCCTTCCAACCGATTCAGCGATTCGTCCAACAGGGCGAGTGAAGCCTGCAGTTTGTCGCTCTCGCTCACCTCGGCCTGTTCCAGCTGCAAGCCATGTTTGCGGATCGTCTCCCCGTACGTCGCCATCTCCGCGGGCGACAGCGATGACTTGAAGGCGGAAACAAATTCCGCGAACAAGGCACCGGAGATGTATTCGTACTCACGTCGGCCCTCGGTCACCCGGGTCTGCAACTGTTCCAGACTCAGACTCGCGCTGTCCCGCACCCGACGCCGGTCCGCCAACTGCGATTCGAGATCCTTCGATTCCACCCGCAGCTCGCTCAAGGTCTTGGAGAGCGGGATCTGAGCGTCATGGATCTTCTTCCGCTGCTCGTTCAACCGCCGCACCGCATCCTCCAGCTTGGCCTGCTGCCGGTCACCGAGCTTGTCAATCTGCTGGGCTGTTCCGCATGGAGAAAGGCCGCACAGAATTGCGAGCATCAAAATCCCGGTCACCTTCAGCCCGACGGATTTGCTACGCTTCAATGTCACTTGTCTGCCTCCTTCGTGCTGACCGGCAGGGAAAGAAAACGTGCCTCGCGCTGTTTGCCCTCCGCTGTGGCAATGGCTTCCCGCACCGCGGCTGCCAGGTCGGGCTGTGATCGCCATGACCAACCTTCCTTCGTGCCGCCTCCGACACCGGCATCCGATTCATCAACCGTCACGTAGTAGGCGGCTCCCAACCCGAAATGAATGGTCCGCACCTCCCGGCTCTCGCCGCCGGCCGATGGCAAGAGTTCGGAACTCACCGTCACCAAGGTGTCGAACCGCTGCACCTCAGCGATGTAACCAATCACGGTCTGCATCCGCACCGCAATGCCGATTTCGGTGTCTTCCGACTTCGACGGAAACCGCTGAATCAAAGGTGCCAGTTTGTCCGCCAAGGGCTTCGGCAGACGCGGCGTCAATCCCCGCAACCGGCCTTCAATTCCAACTAGGAACGTTTCAATCTTCTTCGCCAACTCGGCATTGCTGTCTCGTTTCTCGACGAGTTCGGCCCGACGCGCCTCCGCCACCCCGGTCGCCTTGTCGGCTTCAGCGATGTTTTGTTGCAGCGTCCGGATCTCCGTTCGGGCCACCGCGACGAGATCGTTGAGCAGGGTCTTCTTGTCCTCCCAAGCCAGAGCTTCGCGCGAAATCGTGCGCTCCACGTCCACCCATTTCGAGACGGCCGCGCGAGCGTCAGCCAAACGGTCATCGGCCTCGGCTCGGCACAGTCCCAAGGCAGCCATGACCACCATCACCGCTCGTCGCCAGTCAGTTTTCATGAAATTCATACTCGGTCGCCGACAATTCGACGGGGAAAGGTTGTTAATGAGACTGAGTCTCAATTGCAATGGAAATCTACTGAATTTCTCTGGTCCCCGTTCACGTTTGTCGAACGAACCGCCTTTTGACGTATCACGGGAGAGTCGTCGCTGTCGGTTAAAGAATCCGCTGTTGTTTGGTTGCGAAATTCTGTCGGATACTTGCCAATTTCCACGATTATGCTGACTTCCGCCCTCGATCCGGTCAGGGTTTGCCGACAACGGATTCCAAACCGCTGGCCAATCTTTCAGCCACCTTTCTGGCTTCTTCCGGATTTCCTGTTGCTCCCCGGATTTCTCCGTTTCCGTCCACAATCCAGAAATACGGAGTCGGCATCCGTTGAACACCCAACGGCCCGGCCAACACCGACAAGGCACTGCCTTTCTCGGTCACGAGGTGGGTCCAGGACATGCGATGGCGTTTCACGTGGCGACGGACCTGAATGAGGTCTTCATCTGTAGGCAGGCTGACGAGGACGACATCATTGCGCTCCTTCCAACTTCCGTTCAATCGGCGCAAACGCGGAACGACCTCCAGACAAGGACGGCAATTGAGCGACCAAAAGTGTAGCACGCATACGCGATCGCCTTGCCCGGCGATGCTCCAAGTTCTTCCATCCAACGTCTTCACGGATGCGTTGGGCAGGCTGGGCCGCTTCTTTGCGTCCGCCGCATCCGTAGTCACTCCGATCAGGAGCAAAATGCACAAGGTGAAAGCAGCGAATCCGGTTTTCATCAGAACTCCAGTGTCAGACCGGCAAAGTAGGTGCGGGGAAAACGCGGCCCCATCACGTAAGCCGGGTCACGATACGGTCCGTTGTCCAGGTCGCCCTGAAAATCGTTGAAGAGATTCTTGATCGCGAGGCTTGCGGTCAGGTCCGTGTGATCGCCCAACACCCACGTTCGACTGATGCCGACATCGACCACAAAGAAGTTGGGAGAAATGTCCAGGCTGTTGTTGATCTGTGCCCCGGTCAGCGGATCGCTGTTCACGTGCGGGGCCGTCATCCGACCCGTCAACTTGCCCGCGATGTAACCCGCATACGTGCTGTCGTCATAACTCAGTTTCAACACGCCGTAACGATTTGGGGTTCGTTCGAACCGGTCGGAAAAGATCGGATTGTCGACGGCATTGCCGGGTTCGCCGATCAGCAATTGAGGCGAACCGTATTCCGAACGTTGTTCGATGTAACCGATCTCAGCCGCGTAGTTGCCGAAGGAATACGACAGGTTCAGTTCCATGCCATAGATCCGCGCGGAACCGGAATTGATCTTGGTGGACTCGATGATCCCGGGCGTGGCCGCCAGATCGGTCGAAGGATCGTTGACGAAGGTGTCGTTCAACCGGGTGTAGAACAGGCTGCCATCGAAGGTCCATTTCTCATAGATCCGCCAGTTGGGCCCGAAGGAGAATGAATACGAACGCTCTTCACGAAGCGTCGGGCTCAGCGTCACAACCTCGACTTCACCGCCCACGTTGGCGATGTGCAAATCTTCATCGAACACTTCCGGTGCCCGAAAACCGGTGGATGCCGAAAACCGCCAGTCGACGTTTTCACTCGGACTGAACTTCAGCGCCGCGCGCGGGGAGACAATCGGATCAGACACCTTGGAGTGCTTGTCCCCGCGCAGTCCCCAGACCAGCTCCCATTGTTCATCCATGATCCAGCTGTGCTGGGCGTAGAGTCCGAAATTGTCATACTGATCATCCACCGTGCGCCCCAGACCGCTGGCGTCCTCGATGGAGTCGAGCCGGGTCTGAAATCCATAGGTCAACGTATGGCTGTCGGTCACGTAGCTGTTGGCGCTGAGGTCCAAGGTGGTCAACAGGTTGTCCGTCACGCCAAAGCCGAGCCCGGTCGTCCAGCCCGCGACCGGCGCCGTGATCGTCACACCCGGAAACCGGGCGGCCAAACGCGCATTCACCGCCGCGTTCGGATGGCCGAATACTCCGACACCACCGTAATAGCTGTCGCGTGAGGTATGCGAAAACGACAAACCCGCCTGGTAATCAAACTTCTCCGACACCGTGTGTTTGAGGGTGGTGATTCCCACGTGCCGCGTGCTCTTCAGTTCCTCCGTGATGAACGCTTCATTCGCCGCGATGTCGAACGCGCCGTCATCTTCGCCACCACGCCGATCTTCGTAGGTGTAGAGATAATCGAAAGCCAGCGTCATCGAATCCGACGGATAGTAGGTGACCCGCATGCCCGTGCCATAAAGATCGCGACGGGATATCTCGGTGAAATCGTCCTCCATCACGTCCACGCCTTGCACGAAGTTCTGCAATCCGAACGCGAGCACTCCCCATTTGCGATCCTTCGAAGCGTGTTCAAGGA
>JAYPXF010000203.1:0-9238 GCA_038154405.1 Verrucomicrobiales bacterium
CGAGGGAAGGGCGGAGTCACTCGATGAAGACGGCGCGTTGATGGTGAGGACGCGATTTGGTCAGTTGGAGCGGATCATCGGAGGCGACGTGAGTTTGGAAAAATGATTCTGCTGATCGACATTGGAAACACGCACACGCACATTGGCGTGGGAGATGAAAACTCGGTGTTCGCACACGGAGAGATCTCCACCCACGATGCAACCGTCGCAGAACAGACGGACGCGCTGCGCAAACTGTGCGATGGAAAACCGACTGCCGCGGTCGTTAGCAGCGTGGTGCCTGAAAAGACCTCTTCCATGCAGGTGGCCCTACGGCAGGGATTCGATCTGTTCGCCACAGAATTGAATCATTCCACGGTGAAAGGTGTCGGGATCGACTATCCGAAACCGGAAACGATTGGACCAGATCGACTGGCGAATGCGATCGCCGCCAAGGCTCATCATGGAACGCCTTCCGTGGTGGTGGATTTTGGCACGGCCGTGACTTTTGACGTTGTGGACGGTAGCGGCAAATACACCGGCGGCATCATTGCGCCGGGCATCTCGGCGATGACAGATTATCTGCACGAAAAGACAGCATTACTTCCGCGTGTTGAGATCGAAGAACCGACAAGAGTCGTGGGTAAGAGCACGCATGAGGCAATGCTGTCCGGAGCAGTCTACGGTTATCGTGGGCTGGTTAGGGAGCTGCTGGAGCGACTGAAGACCGAGCTTGACGTTTACGAACTCAGGATCGTTGCCACGGGTGGTTGCGCGGAGCTGATTGCGAAAGATATTCCGGAGATTTCCACGATCGATCAGAACCTGACCTTGGAGGGGTTGAGATTGTTCCATTTCTGCTGAGAGGGGATAGTTCAATCGAAGACGTGGTCTCCGCCGCCTTCCGTGACTGTTCCGCAGAACACACACGTTCTACGCCTCGAATTGGTTTTTCGGCCGCATTTCGGACAGTCCAAAACCTGTACGCCGATCTTGCCATCAATGCTGCCATCGCGCAGGTCGATCTCCTCCATTTTTCCGATGATATCTTCATCGGTAAGTCCGTTGCGTTCGCGCAAGAGTTCCCACATGGCCTGATTGGCGAGGGAGATCTTGTCGACCTGCTTGTGCAGTTTCTGGATTTCGTCGTCCTGTCGCTGAACCTTGTTTTGGGTCTTCGCAACGTCCGCCTGCGCGCGATTGGTCTGATGGTATTGGTGGGAGTCGATGAAAATGTCCATATGGGTGGGTCAATCCTGTTCGGCCAGTCCGGCGTTGATGCCAAAGTGGAATCCCGAGAAGGCACCGGTAATAATCATGACACATAGCGCCTGACCGCGGGTTCCGGTGCTGCCAAGAGCAGGCAAATGATGATGCCAATGCCGCTGGAGATGCTGACTTTGGCCAATACACCGAAGATACGATCGGCGAGTGTGGCTGTTTTGGCAGGTTTGTTGTTCATGATTGTTTCGGTGAACAAGGAAACCCGGCTTCGCGCTCCTTTCAACTACAATTGGTCCGTGGCCTTGTAGCAGAAGCATTGAAAGACTGAATTGAGCTATTGCGTCAGTTTTTCTTCCAACATCTTGACCACAGCGCCCGGGTTTGCCTTGCCTTTTGAAAGCTTCATGACGTTGCCCATGATGCGGTTGATGGCGGCTTTCTTGCCGTTGCGGTAGTCTTCGGCGGGGCCGGGGTTGGCGGCGATGGCTTCGTCGCACCAGGCTCCCAAGGCGTCGGTATCACTTTCCTGGATCCAGCCTTTCTCCTCAACGATGGCTTGCGGGGCATTGCCACTGCCGAACATTTCCAGAAATGTATCCTGCGCGATCTTGCTGCTGATCTTGCCGCTGTCGACGAGATCGACAAGTTGCTGGAGATTCGCGGGTTCGAACTTGAGATCGCCAAGCGAGCTTTCGGTTTCCGTGAGCTTGGCTCGGAGATTGTTCAGGACCCAGTTGGCGACCGCTTTGGGATTCTTGCTGTCCTTCGCGATGGACTCGAAGTAGTCGCCCAGCGGGAGATCGTTTTTGAATGTTTCGGCGTCGCCTTCCGGGAGCTTGTAGTCGGCTATGAAGCGTTGCTTTCGGGCGAGGGGAAGTTCGACCATGCGCGACTTCACCTCGGCGCGGAATTCGGTCGATGGTTCCAGTGGCATCAGGTCGGGGCAGGGGAAATAGCGGTAGTCGTGAGCGTCTTCCTTGCTCCGCATCTCTTCGGTGATCTCGGCTACGTCATCCCAGCGGCGGGTGGATTGCGGGATGGTGCCGCCATTGCTGACGACGTCGACCTGGCGTTCGATTTCGTGCTCCAGGGCTTTGCGGGCGCCGCTGAAGGTGTTCATGTTCTTGATCTCGATCTTGCCGCCGAGTTCGGTGCTGCCCTTGGGGCGGACGGAGATGTTCACGTCGCAACGCACCATTCCCTTTTCCATGTCGCATTCACTGACGCCGCCGTGGATGAGGATGTCCTTGAGGGCGTTGAGATAGGCGTAGGCCATGTCCGGACTGGTGATGCAGGCTTCGGTGACGATCTCGAGCAAGGGGACGCCGGCACGGTTGAAATCGACGCCGCTGAACTTGTCGAAATGAAAGCTCTTGCCGACGTCTTCCTCTAGGTGTGCGCGGTTCAGTTCGACTCGGGCAATCTCGCCTTCGAATTCGAAATCAACATGGCCACCGACATTGCTGGGCAGATCGTATTGGGAGATCTGGTAGTCCTTCGCTGCATCGGGATAGAAGTAGTTCTTCCGGTCGAACTTGGCGCGGGCGGGGATGTCGCAGTTGAGGAGCATGCCGGCCAAGGCCGTCTGTTTGAGGGCTTCCTCGTTCGGCACGGGCAAGGAGCCAGGCATGCCTAGGCAGACCGGGCAGACATTGGTGTTGGGATCTGAGCCGTATTGGTTCGGACAACCGCACCACATCTTGGACTTGGTCTTGAGCTGAACGTGCGTTTCGAGGCCGATGACGGGTTCGTATTCCATTTCAGTCAGATTTGTCGGATCAGACGGCTCGGACAGACTATTTCAGGTTCTCGGGGTTCAGACCCTGCAGGTTCTTGGGAAGGAACTTGCCGTTCTTGCGGATGAGCTTGTCGTCGAACCAGATTTCGCCGCCACCATAATCGGTGCGTTGAATGAGGACCATGTCCCAGTGGACGGCTGACTTGTTGCCATTGTCACAAACCTCATAGGCCTGCCCCGGGGTGAAGTGCATGGAGCCGGCAGTCTTTTCATCGAAGAGAATGTCGGTCATCGGATGCTTGATATAAGGATTGAAGCCCAAGGAGAACTCACCGATGTAGCGGGCACCGGGATCGGTGTCCAAGATCTCGTTCAGGCGCTTCGTATCGCTGCTGGTCGCATCGATGATTTTGCCGTTCTCCAACGTGAGCTTCACGTTTTCGAAGCGGGTGCCGGAGTAGAGGGTGGGGGTATTGTACTGGATCGTGCCATTGACACTGTCTTTCACCGGGCAGGAGAAAACTTCACCATCGGGTACGTTGCGGTCGCCGGCACAGACGATGCCGGGCAGGCCCTTGATGGAGAACGTGAGATCCGTACCGGGGCCCTTGATGTGAACCTTGTCGGTCTTGGTCATGAGCTTGGCCAAGGGGGCGGAGGCCTTCTTCATCTTGGCGTAGTTCATCGTGCAGACATCAAAGTAGAAGTCTTCGAACGCCTCGGTACTCATGTTGGCTGCCTGCGCCATGCTCGGCGTCGGCCAACGGAGGACGACCCATTTGGTCTTGTTGACACGGTGGTTCTGGACGGGGCGAAGGGTCTTGGTGTAGAGGGCCATCTTGTCCGACGGAACATCAGCGTTTTCGTTGGCGTTGTAGGCCCCACGAATCGCCACATAGGCGTCGATCTTCTTCATGTTGGCGAACTCGATCGACTTCATGAAATCAGCGTGCTCCTGGTTCGTGCCCTTGAGGATTTCGCTGGTGACCCGCCCGTGGTTGAGCTGGACGTAAGGGATCGCCTTGCGCTTGCGAATCGCGCGGATGAGTTCGATGGTCATCCCGTCGGGCACATCGATCATGTTGAGCTGGACTCTTTCGCCTTTCTTGATGGCGGTGGAGTATCCGATGAGAAGTTCGGCAAGTTTCTGGTAACGTGGGTCGCTCATGATTTGGGTGAGGTTAGAGGAATGAGGGATCGGGAGACAAGGCGATAGGCGCGTTGGGGCGAATCTTGAGATCTGGGCTGATTGGTGTTATTTCCGAGACATGCTCAATCAGGGATCTTGCCGCGCGGGTGCGGTAATACTCTTCATCTTTCTGGCGTCTGCATCGCCGTCAATCTTCGCCCAAACCAGCGTCAATATTGATATCCAGACCGGCAATGCGAATGCCTATCCTGACGTGAATCCTTTGGGATGGGCACCGATGATCTGGAATCATCTGACGGGAGTCGGGTTGGTCGGACTGCGTGGCTCGCGCGGGCAGGCGACGGGGTGGTGAATTGATCTGAACGGATTTGAAGACCGGTTTGCTTCGTCGTGGACTGAGCATGATTTGCTGCGGGACTTCGTATGCCAGCGAGGTTCCACTTGCGCGAATGCGATCATCAGCGGTATAGCAATGATTGCGGGCACCCGGGGGATCAACTGGTCGGGAGATGCGCCATACTTTGAACTTCAACGCAGCGCAATCTCGAACCCAACGGTTGGCAGGACGTGGAACCGGTGGCTCCGTCCGAATACATCAACGGTATCGTGGACGATGCCGCCCGGGGGGCGAGGTCTACTGTCGATTCATCGGCGTTGATGTTCCTCCGGTCAATCCCTGAAATCCCGATCACTGAGCGGAACGCTCAAGACTTGGCTTCCTGCTTGCGTAGGCGTTTCTCGTTCTTGTCCGCTTCGGTGCGAAGAAGGTCTTCGGCATTCCAACCTCGTGACTGAGCGTAGGCGGCGAGTTCGAAAAGTTGGGAACGAAGTTGCGTTCTTGTCAGTCGCTCGCAGTTCACGTTCTTCGGCAGTTTGAAGAGATTGGCTTTGGCGGCTTTCTTGACGAGCTTCTGGGTGCGTTGAAGAGCGGGGAGGTGGCGGGGAATTCCGTCCAAGGCGCTGGGGCGTTCGAGGTGAGTGCCTTCCTTTTCCTTGTTCTTCAGTTGCTCCCAATTCGCCCAGACTTCATCCACGTTCTTCACCTTGGTGTCGCCGAAGACGTGCGGGTGGCGATGAACCAGTTTGTCGGTGATGCGCTTTGCAACCGCGTCGAAATTGAAGGCACCGCGTTCATTGCCGAGCTGGCAGTGGAAAACGACTTGAAGGAGCAGATCACCGAGTTCTTCTTCGAGTTCATGGTCATCGTTCGCCTCAATGGCGTCGATCATCTCATAGACTTCCTCGACGGCGTGAAAGCGGATGGATGCGTGATCCTGTTCCTGATCCCATGGGCAGCCGTCCGGAGCACGAAGACGGCGCATGACTTCCAAGAGATTCTTGATGGGGGAACGCGTTCGTTTGAGTGGCTTTGGCATGGTCAGAGAATTACCAGGTCGTCGCGGTGAACTACTTCGTCCTCGCGAGGGGATTTGGGCTGGATGTCCTTGGCGGCGAATTGGGCGATGCCTCGCGCGAATTCAGTGCCGTCTTCATCACAGATGCGGATGACTTCGTCCTTGGCGAAATTGCCGAGGCATTTGGTGATGCCTACTTGGAGTAGACTCTTGCCTTTTTCGCGCAGAGCGATTTTGGCGCCGGCATCGACATGGATGTGGCCTTGCGGATGATGGAAGAAGGCGATCCAGCGCTTGCGGCCCTTGAGTTTTCCTTCCTGGGGGACGAAGAAGGTGCCGGCGGACTCGAGATTTGCGAGAACGGATTCGTCGCAGCCGTTGGCGATGATGCTGGGGATGCCGGAGCGGGTGGCGATACGGGCGGCATCGATCTTGGTGATCATGCCGCCGACTGCCGTTACACTGTTTGTGCCGCTGGCAAGTTGTTCGATTTCGGGCGTAATGGTTTCGATCGTGGGGATTAGTTCGGCATCAGGTTGGCCGAAATCGCGGATGACGCCGTCGGCCGTCGTGAGAATGACATGTAGATCGGCGTGAATAAGACTGGCAACCATGGCGGATAGACGGTCGTTGTCGCCAAATTTCAGTTCGGTGTAAGAGACCGCATCGTTCTCGTTCACGATGGGGATGATGCCGTGCTCCAGCAGATTGTTCAGCGAATTACGGGCGTTGAGATGTCGGTCTCGATCTCGCAGGTCGTCGTGAGTGAGAAGGACCTGCGCAGCCGTTAGGCCGAACCCAGCGAAGAGCTGCTGGTAGGTGGCCATCAGCTTGGACTGACCGATGGCTGCGCAAGCCTGCAAATCCGCGAGATCGTTGGGGCGTTTGTCGAACTTGAGCGCGCCCATGCCGGCCCCAACTGCACCGGACGAAACGAGCACGATTTCCCTGCCCGCCTTGATCTGGTCGGCGAGTTGGGAAACCAGCTGCTTCATCTGAGCCGGGTCGGGAGACTTGGCGGCATCCGTGAGAATGCCCGTGCCAAATTTCACCACGATCAGGCTGGCGTCTTTGAGGTAACGCTCACGCACGCGGGAGTTTTTAGGGAACTTGGGCGCGATTTACGAATTCAGATTTACGAATTGTAAAATCTACGGTCTACCGAGCGTCTTGAGTGGGCGGTCGGTATTCAGGAATAGGAAGCCGTATTTGTGGGCAGCTGAACGAGCGAGGCTGGTGAGAGATCTTTTCTTCGAGTAATCGACTATGAGGATGGGTTTGCCGCTGGGTCTGAGTTTGAAGAGGAACTCGAGTGTGTGGCTGAATTCATCGTTCGGTTGTTTCTTCTTGCCGTTGTTGAAGAGGTCTTCGATTCCGATCCCTGAAATGGTCTCCCGATAGGCAGGGATTGCCAGGAGTTGGGCGGCATTTTGAGGGATGATCAGTGCGTCTCGCCGCGATTTGACTGCGCGTTGGGAGATGGTTTGAACCCACTTGGCCATGTCTTGCCGATAGGTGTTGCCGGTGGCGGGGTTGGGGCGTTTGTCGATGTAATCATCACCATCCAGTTCGTAGAATTCGAAGGCGTCGACGATGTCAAGGTAGATTCCGTCGAATCCTTGGTCCATGACACGACCGATTTCAGGGAGGATGATATTCTGCCAACCGGGCATCCAGTAGCGAACTTTGTAGTTACCTTCCCAATCGGGGTTTTCAATGTTCAGCCAAGGAGGAGCAGAGCGATCGGGTTTGCCATCATTATTGGCATCCCAATTCTTGCGCCAATAGGGGCGGTAGGTTTCCGCTTCTCCGATGGAGACGTAACTGACGATCTTGCGCCCCGGTTTGCCGGCGCGAATGGAGTCCAAATCGTGGCGCGTCCAGCGATTGCCGTCGTAGGTCGCGTCCAGGACGATCCAGTCACGATCGCATTTGCGGAGTGTCTGGATTGCCTTGGACTTGGGATTGAATTTGGCGTCGGCTTGGAGAACGTAGGTGAAGGATCGTGGTTTCGCCGCTCCGGCAATACAGGGAAAGAGGAGGGATGCGAGTAGAAACGTGAGTCTAGTTGCCATAGATTTGAACGGTGATGTTGCCTTGGGTGTCGATCCAACCGCGGAACATGCTTGGGGTGTTGAAACTGGTGACGATGTTGCCATCGGGATCGAGCCCGATGATTCCGCCGCCACCGCCGATTTTGACGAGTTCATCCTTTACCACCTTGTCGGCAGACTCTTGGAGGGAGGTCTTGAGATATCGGGTCCGGGCGATTATGTCATAGGCGACGGCGTGGCGAATAAAGAACTCTCCGTGGCCGGTGCACGAGATGCCGCCGAAGCGGTTGTCGGCATAAGTGCCGGCGGCGATGATCGGGGAATCTCCGATGCGACCGAATCGTTTGTTGGTCATGCCGCCGGTAGAGGTGCCGGCGGCTATATTCCCTTGGCGGTCGAGGGCGACCGCACCCACCGTGCCATACTTGTGATCATGGTTGCGGGATGATCTCTTCTTTTTCTCATTGGGTTTGATGGTCGGTTTTTGGTTGCGTCGCTTCTGCCATGATTGCCATCGATGGTCGGTATGGAAGTATTTGCGATCTACGATTTCGAGTTTTGCGGACTTGGCAAAATCGTCGGCGCCATCGCCGGATAGGAGCACGTGCGGAGTCTGTTCCATCACGGCTCGTGCGGCCTTGATCGGATTCTTTACGATGGTGACGCCGCCGACAGCACCGGCCTTCATGGTCCTGCCATTCATGATCGAGGCGTCGAGTTCGTTCTCCCCGGCGCTCGTGAACACGGCGCCTTTGCCCGCGTTGAACAGGGGAGAATCCTCGAGAATAGCGATCGCGGACTCGATGGCATCCATGGCAGTGCCTCCTCGCTCAAGAATACCGTGCGCGGACTTCAGAGAATTGCTGAGCGAACGGCGGTAGGCGTGTTCTCCGAATTTCTTCAGAGAATCGGGCGAGATGCGTCCGGCTCCGCCGTGTATGACAATGGCGGTTCCCGGTGCGGCTTCGGCTTTGGCGAATTGAAAAGCGTCGCCGCTGTGGAGCCAGTGGGTGCGGATATTCTTCCAGGAATTCGTCTGGCCGCGGGCATTCCCGGTCTGGATCGCATCGCGGACATCGATGACAGTAACCGTTCCCGAACCGATCACGCGGAAACTGTTTTCGCCGACCACCGCGGCGGTGCCTTCGCCGATCCCCACACCGAGTTTTTCGGGATGCGACATGATCGTTCGAAGCAATCGGTTGAAGCGCTTGCGGGCGACGAAGTGTTGATCGACGATGACTTCGGGCCAGAGGCTGAGACCGCGGTCTATCGGGAGGCTGTCACCGGCGATCATGAGGTCGCTCTGAACGGCGGCTCCAGCGCTGCTGCCGCCGAAGGCAATGGCGTCATTTAGACGAGCCCGGATGACGGTGGCGACGTTCGCTGCTTCGAGTGCATCCATGAGCCGACTCTGCTGACCACCGCCAAACCAGATTGCATCTGCACTCTGGATTTGCGATTTGGCCTTCATTGCATCAGTGAGGTCGAGGATCTCGACCTTGTTCGCTCCGTGTTCCTCGAGCGTATCCGCGATTGCTGGTCCAGCTGACGCACGGCCAGACGCCTGCGGAACGGCAAGAAATCGTTTTGTTGGACCGCCGGCGAGTTTGACGAATGTCCGCCAAATTACCGGGGGCAGTTTCCCGCCGCCGGCGACGATCAACTTGCGATGCTCGAATTCGGCTGCATTGCCAGACAGTCCGACCGCTATCAGGAGGAGCAAGATGCGCATGAT
>JAYPXF010000203.1:9248-12591 GCA_038154405.1 Verrucomicrobiales bacterium
GCTCTTGAGGAATTCAAGCAGGTCGACGAGTTCCTGTTGGGTCATCGTCTTCTCCAGTTCGTTCGGCATGAGGCTCGACGATCCGGCGCGGACGTTCGCGATGTCGGTGCGAAGGAAAGTTTCCTCGATTCCTTGGGCCGCACGGATGGTGATGCTGGTGTCCGTCTCACTGGTCATGATGCCGCTGAGGGTGCGGTCGTCTTTGGTTTCCACTTCATAAGCGGTGAAACCGGGATAAATCTCGGCGTTGGGAACGATGATGTGAAGTAGCAAGGCATCTTTGGGTTGATTGCGAACGCCGGTGAGGTCGGGACCGACGTGATGGCCCTCGCCTTTGAATTTGTGGCACATGGCGCAGGCTTTGACGAAGGCGAGCTTGCCCTTGGCGATGTCACCTTTCTTTTCGGTGAGCGGCTTCAGATCGTCGTAGACCTTCTTGCGGTCGGCTCCACCCATGGCGCCGAACAGTTTTGTGGCCTGCTCCTTGTATTTGGCCTGTCGCATGAGCCCGCGACGACGCGGCTCGGGAACGGCCCATGCGGGGATCTGCTGCGCTTCGATGGAATCGAGGAGCAGGGGAATCAGGCGTGAATGGCTTAGCATGGCGGAAACCAAGGCATTGCGGACGTTCGGGGAATAGGCGTGCCAACGAGCCGGGGCGATGAGCCATTTGCCGACGTCGACATTGCCGAACTTGCCGAGCGTGGCGATGGCTGCACTCTGAATCGCGACGGACTCCTTCGGATTGAGGAGGGATTGCAGTGCCTTGGTGGATTGCTCGGTTGCGTTGTTGGCGAGGAAATGAATGGCGGTTACCCGGGTTGCCTCTTTGGCTTCGGCATTGGTGGCCTGTTCGGCAGCTTGATTGAAAAGCCAGTCAACGGTGTGGGTGGTCTTGGTGCGGGCGGCGAGATCGGCAAACGGTGATTTGCCTTTGCCAAGACCGCGGGCACGAAGGCCTTTGGTGAAGCCGTCAACGAACGCGGTCTTCCATTCGATGTCAGATGGTTTCTGGGTCGCCGACACGAATTGAACCAACTTTGCCGCCTGGGTGTCGGTCAATGCCCGACCGGCGGCCTGACCGAGAGCGGGCATGAGTGCTGACGCTTTGCCGCCTTGGCCGGTGGCGAGGAGATGGCGCGCGACGTATTCGATGCCATCCTTGTCGAGGCTGCTCATGACGGCGGCAGCGCTCCATTGGTCGTCACCCACCATGCCGGCGATGATGGCCAGTGCGGTCGTCTTGAACGCGGGATCATCGGCTCCTAGAACCAACGCGGCTTGGAATCGCACCATCGCGTCGCGGTCCGTGGCAAGTTGTCGGAGGCGGATGGCGATCTGTTTGTTGGACAGTTTGCCTTCAGCAATCTGAATACCATGTTCGCGGACACGTGGACTGCCATCCTTGAGCATCTCCAAGATCTCAATGACCGTCAGCTCTCCGGCGTTGTGCAACAGGCGATAGGCGGCGACCCGGGCGGCCGGACGTGACAGCCGGACGGTACGAATCGCGGCTGCGACGTCTGAACCCTGGTCGGATTGGGAGAGCAGGCGAGTCGCGGTTTCGCGGGACCAAGCGTTGGGGGAATCCAAGGCATTTACCAGTTCCTTGGTATCGGAGCCGTCGAGGTTTGTCGGATTGGTGCGTGCAGACTTTTTCACCAACCGGTAAATGCGGCCCATGGTCTTGCCGGCGTTGTAGTCGAGCTTGTCACGGATGTGCTCGGGGAGGTATCGGGGGTGATCGAGGATCTTGCGATACATGTCGCAAATGTAGGCGGCACCGTCGGGGCCGTTGGCGCTGAAGACGGGACGAAACCAGGTGTCAGGACTGGCGATGAACTCCTTGCCTTCGGTGGCGGGGCGGCCTTTCAAGGTGCCGCCGTCGGGAGTCAGGATCTGGCGTTGAACCAGATTCTGGGCAGGTTCACAGCAGATGGCGGATCCGTAGAATCCATTCGGCAGGGCGTTGCCACGGTAGATGGATGGTCCGCAGGCGCTGGTGAAAGTGCCGGCATGCGGCGTGGCCATAAGGCGGGGATGGAAGCCGGCCGTAGTCGTGTCCTCGCTGATGGGCCAGCAGATGGCGGCCGTGCCGCTTGGAGCCGTGTCGTGTTCCACTTTGGAGAAGGCGAAGTAAGGATTGCGTTTGAGGTAGCGGGGATGAACAACAACGTGCTTCAACGGGTTGCGGTTGGAGACGTTGAACTTCCGGCCAAAGTCGTCGAAGCAGAGACCAAACTGGCCGATGCCCGGCCATTCCTCCACTTCGTAAGTGTCGGGGTTGAAACGGGAATCACTCTTCTTGAATTCGACGGGCTTGCGATCCGGATGGAGCGGGCTGGTGAGTTTGCCGCCGGTAAGCCCCGCAGTGACATGAACGAATCCGTCGAGTCCGAGAGTCGGATGAGCGACGCGGAGCTGGGTCGTGCTGTTGGTCATGTAACCGGTGAGCACGACCTTGCGGACATCGGCGCGATTGTCGCCGTCGGTGTCCTTCAGGTAATAGACATCCGGGGCGGAGGTCACGAAGAAGCCATCGCGCCAGGGCATGATGCCGTTGGGGTAGGGGATGTCCCTGGCAAACTCAGTGCGCTTGTCCATTTGACCGTCGGCGTCAGTGTCTTCCAGCAAGGCGATGGAACCGTGTTCGGGGCCGTTGGGATAGCCGCGGTTTTCCACCACGAACATCCGACCTGCAGCATCCCAGCAAACGGCAACCGGATCGAATACCACAGGTTCGGCGGCAATCAATTGGATCTCGACGCCTCTTTCGATTTGGAAGGCTTTGAGGGCCTTGTCGGTGGGAAGGGGTTGTTCGTTTGCGGAAGCCACGATTGCGAGGGCGAACAACGACGTGAATAGCGCGGTGTGCTTCATGGGATCGATGGCGGTTCTAGCAGCCGTGGGCTGCTCCGTAGAGGAAATAATTGTCGGTGATTTTGATGTCCGCTTTGAGGCCGGCGTTCAGCATGCGGGCGACAAGTTCTTCGGGGTCGTGGAAGATCTTGATGATCTGGAATTCGCGGCCGTCATCGAGTTTGCGGTTGCTGATTCCGGTGTCGACCTCGGGTGCTTCGTGATCTTTTGCGCGTGAAGTGCGAGCCAGTCGGGAATCGATAAAATAGAAGAGGCCATCGGGTTTCATGGCGGCGGCGATCTTTTTTAGGCACTGATCCGATTGTTCGCCCGGAACGTGGCTTAGCCAGAAGCCGGTGAAGACCAGATCGTATTGGATGGTCGGTTCCCAGGCGAATAGGTCGATCTGGTGAAACGAGACGCGTCGGGTATTCTGTTTGGCGCGATTGATCTCGATCATCTTTGACGACGCGTCCAGGCAGGT
>JAYPXF010000204.1:0-1941 GCA_038154405.1 Verrucomicrobiales bacterium
CGTTGGTGAACGGGTGGCGCAAACTCTGGGGGCTGGGCAACTTTCCGTTCTACTTCGTGCAGATTGCGCCGTTCCGATATGGCAATGAGGATCCGAAGATACTCGCCCGCTTTTGGGTGGCTCAGGCGACGTCGTTGGAGATTCCCAACACCGGGATGGTCGTGACCAGCGACATCGGCAACGTGAATGACATTCATCCCAAGAACAAGCAGGACGTCGGGAAGCGACTGGCTTTGCTCGCGCTGAAGAATGATTACGGTCGCGAGGATCTCGTGGTGTCCGGTCCCGTGTTTGAATCGATGGTGATCGAAGGCGACAAACTGCGCGTCCGTTTTGCCAACGGTGTCGGATTGCGATCGCGCGACGGCAAGCCGCTGACGCACTTTGAAATCATCGGCGAGCAGGCTGAGTTCGTGAAAGCCGAGGCGCACATCGACGGAAACTCCGTTCTGCTTTCTGCGGCCGACGTAAAAGCTCCGGTGGCGATGCGGTTTGCGTGGCACAAACTGGCGGAACCGAACCTGCAGAACGGTGCCGGACTGCCGGCAGCGGCCTTTCGGGCCGGTGAGATTCCGGAGTATGACTATCTCGCCTTGAAAGTGCCGGAGTCGAAGGAGTTGGAACTGGTATATGAACTCGACCTCAAGAAGCTGAGCCGGGATTACCAATACACCGTCGATCGCTCCAATGAAATAGACGGGGAGATCGAGCGCGTTGCCTACTTCATCGAGCTCAAGAAACCGGGTGAACGAGTTTCGTTTGCCTACGCGTCCATGGATGCCTTCAGCCAGGCTGTCGGCAAAATGGGCATTCCCGGTGCGCGGACCAAGGCTCACTTTCAACGGACGGTGGAGAATCTGCGGGTGATCTCGAATGTGGATGGGGTGAAGGCCGTTGAGCAGGCCAAGGGCAATATTGAATTCTGGCCGAACAACTACCAACCCAACAACGGAGCCAAAGTCCCTGGGGCTTCGAATGCGCTATACGATTTCGGCGATCAACCTTCTCCGCCGGTGGACGGCTACGGCTGTCTGCAAATCCACAATTCCGAATCCCGCCAAACGGTGCTGGCCGTGAACAGTTGGAAGTCGGGGGGCGGTGCCGATCTCGGCATCGGCAACAGTGAGGGGCAGACGCGGGACTGGACCTTTTCACGGAACGCCGCCACTTACGAATCCGCGCGACTCAAGGTCTTGGTGAAGATGAAGAAGTGAGTCGATTCACCTGCTCCGATACCAGATCCGGATGAACTGGTGCCAGTCGGTGCCGGCGCCACTGGAGGCCTTGAGCTGCACGTCGGTAGAGCCTTCCTCGAACTTGGAATGGATGTTCGGCAGAACGACCGTTTCGATGTTTACGACGTCGATGTTGTTGTCATCGATCCATTTGTTCGCGCGGTCCAAGACGGTCTGGAATGCCTCGAAGGCCATCTTGCGAAACAGCCCGCCTTCGTCCTCAAGCTCCGGCACGAAGTCTTCAAATTTGATCATGGGCAGAATTTCAGCATTCGCGACCAAGAATGCCGATTCCTAAATGCCACTTGAAGGGGGCGCTCCATAGACGCCGTCAGATGAGAAGTGGAACCGACGGAGCGGCTACCTTCAGGGTCGAGCTATGACGTCGAAGTCTATTTCGCAAACAAGAAGGGGAGGCTCTTGCCTCCCCTTGGGTGCTGGTCTTTTGTTGGTTCAGTCTTCCATCACGGCATCAGGAGATAGGCTGAAGAACCCGTGCCGACCGCAAGGTTGTTGCCCTGGCCGATGATGGTCTTGCCGATATAGTTGGCGGAACCGATATACATGGTGGTGTCCGTGTAGACCGGATTGCCGGTGGCTCCCATCACGACGTGGAGATGTTCCATGCCGTCCACGACATAGACGCCGTTGAAACGACCGACGGATCCGGAACCTGATCGGGCACGCCAATCGGTATCTTCATTAT
>JAYPXF010000204.1:1999-4978 GCA_038154405.1 Verrucomicrobiales bacterium
CTGGACATGCTGTATCTGAAGGAGCGTGGCATGGAGTCGCTCGACCTCGGCGGCTACGCGTTGAACACCACCGACGAACACATGCAGCACATCAATGAGTTCAAGGATGGTTTCAATGGCGAGTTGGTGGAAATGAGCAACTACATTTCACATTCGTTATATTGCTACCGCAAGCTGAGCCATTGTCTGAATCCCCACGCGCAGGTGGAAGAGGAGAATCCGCAGCCCGATCATCGCGCACACGGGCGGTTCATCGAGACGATAGCCTGAGTTCGGCGAACGAACTGGTGTTGTTGGTGGGAAGGACACCAATTGTCTTGTTTGGCGAGGTTGGCCTGCCTACAAGCTCGGTCCATGCGAACGATGATGGGTTTCAGTCGGACGGGTTGCGTCGCATCACTTCCATTGATCATCACATTGGGCACCGGCTGCAAGGATGGAGAGAAACCTGACGAGACCGGCACGGACACGGTTGAGCAACCGAAGCCGGCCGAATCGGCCAAGTCAGAGTTTGTAACTGATGGCAGCTTGGCGAAACCGGCTGCTGCTGCCACGCCAGCTGACCCGCGTTCCGTCTGGCTGTATGGTTCGGCGGAAAAGCCGGGATACTTTGTTCAGGATGGAGAATCAACCTGGATGGAGATCAACGACGGTGGGAACCGTTTCATGTTTGACGAGAAGGAGCGCACAGAGGAGCACATCGAACTGCTCGATTCATCTCGCGGCATAGGTGTTCGCCTGTTGAAGGACCTGGCCCAATGGAAATCTGCTGATCAAGAGAATTGGAACAACCTGGTTTCCGGCGAATGGGTTTCCAAGGATGAGATTTTGTCGTTGGACCCCACCTATGACTACCGGGTAAGGCTGATCTGTTTTGTCGCGGCTGACCGCAAGCCGGTGAATCAACACGCGGACAAGATTCGGGTCATCATGGATTGCGTGAACCGGGCGATTCGCCAGAGCATGGCGAGGCTGGGGCATGATGACCGCGGGCTGCTGTTTCAGGAGGAAAACGGAAAGCCGAAGGTGCATCTGATTCGAGGAAAGAGGAACGCGGCCTACTACAATGGACGCCCGGGTTATGACCGGAACCAGCAGTGGCAACGCGTGATGGCCGAAGTGCCGGAAACGATTGCCCGTCATCGCGCGGACGATCAGGTGGTGGTGTTTACGGAGACATATGATCCGGGGTCCGCCAAGTTTGAGTGGCCGGGAGGCATCGCCTTGGGCGGTAGCTTTGGTTCGTTCGGTGGCGCAGCGGTGTTTTCTGACTAGATTCTGCGCGACGAATTCTGTGCCACCACCTTCGATGAACAACAGAAACTTCTCTTTGATGACACGCCCATCCGTGGCCGCAAGGCTCTGGGGTGCCCGCATGGTGATTCGCCCCGCTTCGAGTTCATTGAGGACGGTTTTGGGGCCGTGGTGCACGAGGTGGGACACGCCTTGGGCCTGCCGCACGATGCGCGCCGAAGCGATCTGTATTTCATGGGGGACGGATTCCGGAACTTTCAACGGTTGTATGCGCGGGACATCACTGAAGAGCACAAGCCGACCTTTTCGGTGGAGAACGGTCGCATACTGGGGCGTTCACGTTTTCTGACCGGGAATGTTGAGCTTTTCGATTTACGACGTCCGAGCGCAGAGATGAAAATCGAAGGGTCGTTGTCCACTGAAAGTATATCTGTGACGGTGAATCTCAAACTTCGGGACAACGCGGGCTGAGTTCGGTGCTGGTGTTTGCGTTCAATCAGGATGGTGTCATTGGCGGCAGTGAACTCAAGGGAACCGGCACATCGCTCAAGTTGACATTGCCGCTACGTAAACCCACTTCGGGGCTGTTCCGTCTGGAGGCCTACGTCACCGATGTCGGTGGCAATCTGACCCGCGTGGTCTCACAATCCACCGTGCGTGGAAAGTGATCGCCTGTGCTCCGTCAAGTGGGGTTTGCCGAGCTGTGCTGGAGTGATCGCACCTGAACAATCGGGCGTGGCTTGGCGTCTTGATCGATTCCGACTCTTCGTGCCAAGCTCCGGCGACGAGCAAACGGAATTCGTCTTTTCCATGAGTGAAAAAGAAAAACAGGACGCCGATCCGAAGGATGAGGCAGCAATTGAGACCGTTGAGACGGTCCCGCCAACCGAACCGATGATTTCGCCGGCCAAGCGGAATGCCATCCTCGTCGTCACTCTATTGTTGCTGGTCGGGACATTTGTATGGGTTCGCAGCGCGGATCAGAAGTGGGTCCATCGGATGCTGGTCAGCAACGCCTCCTGGGACCAGGTCGAGGCCTTTCATCGGCTGATTCAAAATCCGGAACGATATCAACCGCTGGAAGTGGGCATGGTGCTCGATCGGCTGGATCTGGGCGCATTGCGCATCAAGTCCGTCGAATTCCGGCAATGCGATTTTTCCGGTTCGCGGTTTGACGGATCGCAGTTCTTCAACTGCCGCTTCATTGACTGCAATTTTGCCGGCGCCGATTTTCGGAAATCTGAGATTCAGAATACTGTTTTTGATGGCTGCAAATTCAAGCATGCCTTCTTTGACGACGCGCTGCTTGAAGGGATGGTCATCACCAACTGCACCTTTGAAGGGGCGCGGATAACTGCCGATCAACTCCGGCAGACTCAAGGTTGGGAGACGGCCATCTACAGCGACGAACTCAAGTTGGAACTCGGTCTGTGAATTCTTGGAGAGCGGAGATCGATGTGCCGAACTATCCGGAAGCGGTCTCCGTTGCCGGAGAACTGATGCGGGAACTCCGCTCCTGATCAGAGCACACCACGGGGTAGGTTGAGTTTCCCTTGGTCGTCGGCGAGCGTCATCTGCGGGGTGACCTTTACGCCCATGCGCCGATAGTATTCGAGCATTTCCTCCGTCGCCTCGCGGCTGGCTTTGAGTCCCTTCTTGACGATGTCGGGTTGGTAAGCGTCGCCGGTCTCCATCAGATCAGATGATTCAAGCATGTCTTTGAGG
>JAYPXF010000204.1:4988-12567 GCA_038154405.1 Verrucomicrobiales bacterium
CTTTCAGAGTGAACGGAAAGCTTGGGTTCAGCAGATTCCATCAGATTTGTTGATTCGAACATTCTTCGTAGTTCTTCCAAGTTGCAGTTCTCGTTTTCGGCAATTCTACGTGCTGGTGGAATAGCATTCTTCCACGCGCCCCATTCGTTCGCAAGCGGTAGGTAGAGTTCGAACAGCAATTCGCGACTTCGGGTAAATCGGCGCCTGATATCTTCGGGTGGAACCTGATGCCCACCAAGTCCGACCCGCAGTCGCACGCGCTCGATAGCCTGATCCGCCGACTCAATGGAGACGTAGTGCAGAACGATACGGAAACCGGCGGCTTTGGCTGACTCCAACAAGCGGGCATGCCCTTTGCCGCTCAGGGTGGATTCCAAGGCAAAGCTCGATTTCCCATCGATCAATTCCCTCGCCTCATTGATCAGCAATCGTCCGGCCTTCAGCGCGGTGGCGGTTGAATCAAGTGGCGACAAGCCACGCGCGATTTCGTCAGCATTCAGAAAACGCGTGATTCCATATTCCGGCAGCAGCTTACGGACAAGAGTTGACTTGCCCGCACCGTTGCAGCCTCCAATCAGCAACAGAGTCGTTTCATCCATGGCGCGTCAATTCTTCGACAGCGCTTCGAGATAGTCGAGCAGGGAGGCGAGTTCCTTGACGGTGAACGCCTTCATCAGGTCGGGGGGCATGATGGAGGTGGTGAGGGTCTTGCGTTCGTCGATGTCGCTTTTCTTGATGGTGTGTTCGCGCGCGGTGACGTCACGGAGTGTGACCTGATCGGCGGCTTGCTTTGTGATGAATCCGGTGTATTCGAATTCGTCCTTGGTGACGATGACCTTGGTGGCGAAGCCCTGGGCGATGGTCTTGTTGGGATTCAGGATGGATTCGGCGAGATCCTTGCGACGGTAGGTGTTGGCGATATTGCCGAGGTAGGGGCCTTTCTGTGGTTCGCTCTGGCTGGTGGTGTGGCAGGTGGCACAGGCGGCCTTGATGAACACCGCTTCTCCCAAGGTGGGATCGCCCTTCATGGCGATCGCCTGGGCCAGCGCCTCTTCGATATTAAGGGTTCCAATCTTGGGTGTCTTGTCGGCGCCGGGCGGCTGAATGCGCAAACGGCGGGCGGCGCCTTGCGCGGCTTTGGCAACATCCTTGTTGAAATCGGTGAGGGAGGCGGCAATGCGGGCATCGAGGAAGTGGTTCCGTTGATCCGCCGCGAGCTTGATGAGGAGGATCCGGCGGTCGGGATTCTGCCAGGCGAGATCGATTTCGTTCCGGGCATGGGACTGGGCTTCCGGTCCGGCCTTCTTGTTTGAGGCAAGCTCCAGGATTCCCTCATGAGCCCAGCGGTACTGAGGTGCCCCTATGTCGCCGGATGCAATCTCTGCCAATGCCTGATGATGGTTGTCGAGTTTGCGGTTTTTCAGAAACGCGTTCTTGGCAGCGCCCTGTGCCTTGTTCTCGCCCTTTGCTTTTTCGAGTGTGGAAAGGGCGACCAGCATTGAATCCAGGGCGTCCTTGTCATTTGTTTTGGCGAGACATTCAACGGTCTGAGCGAGGGCCATCGGCGGGGTGCTGTCCGCGCGAGCGGCTTTGTGTAGAAGTGGAATGGCATTGGCTGGGATGTCGCTCGCGGCGGCGAGTTGCGTGACGGCGGTGACGATGTGGGCGTCGTCTTTCGATGCAACCTCGATGATGCGATTCAGGGCGTCATTGTCCTGAATGCGATTGCGGTTCATTTCCTTGATCAATGAAGCAGCTTCAGCGGGGCTGGCTTTGCCGAGCTCGGATTTCAAGACGTCCAGAATGTTCTCAGACTGGCTCCAGGTCGTGAGTTGGTAGTAGGGGCCGCGAGTGTCCGGACGGGTTCCCCATGAGTCTCCGGTCCAATCGGCTTCGCGATGATAGAGGCGGCAAAGAGCCGATAGAATGTACGGCTTGGATTCCTTTGGCGCAGTGGAGAGCCGTTTGTTCAGGGCCTCAATCACATCCTTGAAATGCATGCGCATGAGCGCGTGAGAGGCACCGAGGCGCTGGGCATCGGTGCTGCCGGCCGTATCAAGGATGTCCAGGGCGGGGCCCGGTGCCACGAGTTTTGCCAGCGCCTGAAATGCGGTGTGAGCGATCACCGGATCCTGGTGTCCCAGACTTTGCGCAATGGTGTCGGCAACGGCGCGATTCTTCTGGCGGGCACCGGCGATGATGGCTTCCACGCGCGTGCGAGGATCGTCGCTCTTGGCGCCTGCGATCAGGAGATTTGTCGGTGCCGCCCCTTGTTTGCCCTTGGTGATGAGATCGATGCCCATGTCACCCAGCGCGCGAAGCACGAAAGGTTGCAGGGATTCCGATTTCGCAAGTGGAGAGATGGCCTTGATGACCCCAGTGCTCGCGCTGCTGTGAATGCCGCGTTGGGAGATCGCATAAAGCGCCATGACACGGGCGCGAAGTTCTTTGGACTCATTGGCGGCCAGTTTGACCAACGATTTGGTCGTAGCGTCGGAAGCTTTCCGACGCAGCAGCGTGCGCTGGGCGGTGAGTGCGCGAATGTGGCTGGGGGATTCGAGCAGTTTGATGAGCTGGGTGTCTTCGAGCTTGTCGAAGTCTGGCAACGGTTCGGGTGTGTATCCCTGGGGTGTGACACAGGTGATGTAGCCGTGCTCGGCTCCGGCCCAATTGAAGGTGGCGGGGCCTTTCCAGCTGGCCTGGTAAACGCGGCTCATGCCGTCGACATCGGCGTCGGTTGGACGGGTGACCTTGACGAAGTTCTTGGGCGTTTCGGTTTCAATGAAACCGGCACCGTTGCGTTTGACGCTGTGGCGGAAAAGTCCGGCACGCCCCCAGTCACAAGTGAACGGTGCATTGGCCCATTCGGCCGGGAAGCCGGGTTCGTGGATGTAGACGCTACCACAACCGGAACCACCGCCATAGTCGGCGAGCGGGTGAATGTGTTCCTCGGGAAAATTCTTGTACATGCGCGGATAGCCGTGGTCTTCGAGTCCGCTGAAATGGTGAAAGCGAACGTCCCAGCCGCCACCGTCATTGGTGTTGTCACGGGCAAACAGGTCGAGCAGCGGGCTCATCGGTGTGCCGAGGATGTTACGGGTGCCGGTGGCGAAGATTTCAAGTCCGCTGCCGTCGGGACGGAAGCGTATGACGCCGCCGGCGCGGTGTTGGAGGCGTCGGCCGTCTGTGCCGACCGCTTCCATGAATCCGAAATCCCCACCCGCGATGTAGATCCAGCCATCGGCGCCGAGTTCGAGTCCGTTGGTGGTATGGTCGGGTGGACGTTTGTCGAAACCGAACGCGATCCCGGTGATCAGGCGTTTGGAACTTTCGGCGATGCCGTCTCCGTCACGGTCGAAATAGACGGTGATGTGCGGGGGGTGAAGAACATAGAGGCGGTCATGGTCCCAGATGATGCCGCGCGGGGAATCGATGTTCTTCACAAACTCCTTCACCTCGTCGGCTCGGCCGTCACCGTCGCGATCGCGCAGGCGGAGGATGCGGCCGCGGTTTGGATTGCGTCCGAGTGAGCCGTTGCCGTCGCTGGAAACGTAGAGTGTTCCGTCCGGTGCCGCTCCGACGTAAACGGGGTAGTTGGCGGTCTGCCAGGGGGCGAACAGGGTGGCTTCAAAACCCTCAGGCACTTTGACGTCCTTGAGGATGTCGGCTTCTTCCTTCTCGGTCAGCTTCACGATCTTCGGCGTGATGTTGCCGCCGTTCTTGTAAGGATCGTTCGCTTCTCGTTCCATCTTGGCGACGGTCTTTTCATCAAGCATTGGGAAAATCGACTTGATGCCTTTGCCGCGGACGGTGAGTTCCCACAGGCTGATCCAACCGCCGGCGCTGGTGGCAGTACCGGTGACTCGCAGGAATTTCAGTTTGGTGGCAGGAAAGCGCGTGGAGGTGTTGCCCGGCTTGCCGCCCTTGGTGGCGTCATGCAGCAGGTTCCATTTCTTTCCGTCCAGAGATCCCTCGAGCTTGTGTGAGTAAGTGTTGTTCTGGCTCTCCCAGACGATGTCCACACCGGTCAGTTCCTCGACCTTCGGAAACTCGAGTTGCAGCCACTGAGGTTTGCTGCCGTTCGAGGCGCACCAGCGAGTAGACTTGTTGCCGTCGATCGCCATCCAGGGATCGCGCCCATTCTGGACACTGCTGGCGGTCAACTTGACCAAGGTGGCGCCCTTTGGTGCCTTGGCGAGATTTGGTTTCTTGGTGGCGGGCTTTGCCGGCTTGGGTTTGCTTTTGACGAAGGTGATCTTGTTCTTGCCGTTGAACGGTTTGCCGAGAACGGAGTCGTTCAGCTGATCGCATGCCCACAGCAGTCCCCGGGTGACGAGGTTCATATAGCGCGGGTCTTCGACAGTCTCGGTGTAGTGACCAAGTGTGGTGCTGAAACTGCGAACGCCATCGACTTCATGGGTCCACACGACGGTGTAAGTCTCATCATGTTCCTTGCCCCCGCGCTCGTAGACCTGACGGCCGATGGCGAGCGAGGTGATGTCCCAGGTCTTCACGTGGTTGTAGAGTTCCTCCCTGCCGGTGGTCCAACCCTTCAAGCCTTCGGTGATGGGGTGCTGAGTGGTGAACTTGATCTCAACGGGCACGTGCGGACCGTGGCGGGTGGATTGCAGACCGAGGTGCTTGAACCACTTGTCCGTGCCGTTGCGGAAGCTGTGCATCGCGCAATGGAGATGGACGGCGGGAATTGTCTTATGAGCATCGAGGACGCGTTGGAAGAGTTTCAGGTCACGGTTGCCGGCAGCGCATTCGTCGTGAATGACGACGTCGTAACCCTTGGCCCAATTGGGATCGTTGTAGATGTCGAGCGGCGGATTGACGCTTTTGTCGTCGGTCCACCACACGTCGACCTGCACGTTGGCGAGCGCCTGGATGCCATCAGAGAGGACTTTGTGCTGATTGGCGTAGTCGTGACAACAACCGCCGGCGACCAGAAGGGCCTTGAGTTTGGCGGGGGCGGCGTTGGCGTGCTGTGACAGGGTCACGATGGCCAGTGTTAGGGACAGTTTCAGTTTTTTGGTCATTTTCGAATCGGTTCAGTCAGACGTGAGGCGTGATGAAGAAATTTGAGATTCTTTTCAGCGCCAGCCGCCAAGCACTCCGGACAGACTGCAGGTGTGCAATTCCCACCGGGGATCGGATTGCTGGCGTCAGGATTGGTCATGGGTGACTGCATAAACAGTCGTCGGCAGATTTCGGTTGTTCGGATTGTTGAAGGTTTTCCCCAGCTTCATGCCATTGCGTTCGGCAACGCGACGTGATGGATGGTGATCCTCGGCCATGTAGCTGCAGAGACGCTTCAACCCCAGTGTTTCAAATCCGAATTCCTTCAGGCACTGGGCAGCTTCGGTGGCATAGCCGTTACCCCAGTGGGCCATGTGAAAGTAGTAGCCGATCTCATGCTCATCGATGCCATCGATGTTCTGAATCGTGATGCCGCAGTCGCCGATCAGTTCACCGGTTGATTTCAGGACCACGGCTTGGAAGCCGAGTCCGCACCCCCGGGTGAGATCACCATTCTTGGAGACGAAATCGCTCACTTCTTCGCGGGTGAAAGGTGCCGGGAAATGTTCCAGGTTGGCCGCGTTGCCGAAGAACGAGAATACGGCATCCACATCGTTCTCCCGCAAGGCGCGGATCCGCAGTCGCTCGGTTTTCAGCTGTCTTATACCTTCACCCATGAGCGTGAGTTGGAGCTCTCTTCCACCGCGGCCAGGACGCGTTCGTTCTTCAGTCCGTCGGCAAAGGTAGGATGAACGTTCTTGCCCTTGGCCACTGCGCGGACGAAGTCGGCGATGGTATGCACAAAGGTGTGTTCGTAGCCGATGACGTGTCCGGGCGGCCACCAGTTGCCGACGTAGGGATGCTTCATGCGATCGGTGACGATGATGTCGGTGAATCCACGGCGGTGCTGGGGATCGTTGGCGTTGAAATACTTCAACCGGTTCATGTCCTCGAAATCGAAGAACAGGCTGCCGCCGCTGCCATTGATCTCGAAGGTGATGTTGTTCTTGCGCCCCCAGGCGAAGCGGGTGGCTTCGAGGTTGGCCAGGGCGCCGTTTTTGAATCGTCCGATCCAGCTTACGGCATCGTCGACGGTGACCTTACCCTGTTTGCCATCCTTGGTCGGTTGTGGTGGCGCGGTGCCTTCCTCCCAAAGCGGACGTTTCTTGGTGAACGTCTCCATGGTTCCGCAAACCTCTTTCAGCTCTCCGATCAGGTATCGACCGAGGTCGATGATGTGCGCATCGATGTCGCCGTGCGCACCGGAGCCGGCGATCTTCTTCTGCAATCGCCACACGAGTGGGAATTCCGGATTGGCCAACCACTCCTGGGCGTAGCGGGCGCGAAAGTGATAGATGCGATCTCCGAGTTCGCCGCTCTCGATCATCTGCTTCGCCAGCGTAACCGCGGGGATGCGGCGGTAGTTGTGGCAGATCATGTTCACGACCTTGGCCTTCTTCACCGCGTCGACCATCTGTCTGCCTTCCTCGACACTGCGAGCGAGCGGCTTTTCGCAGAGGATCGCCTTTCCGGCCTTGGCTGCCGCAACCGCGATTTCGCAGTGCGTGTCGTTGGGTGTGTTGATGTCGACGACATCGATGGTCGGATCCGCCAACAGCATCCGCCAGTCGGTGGCCGACTTCTGCCAGCCGAGTGTTTCCCGCGCCTGTTCGACCGCCTTGGCATTGCGGCCACAGATCGTGTTCAGCTCGACCTTGGCCGGCAGGTCCGGGAAGAAGCGGTTCACTTGTCGCCAGGCGTTCGAATGGGCCTTGCCCATGAACTTGTAGCCGATCATTCCGATGCGAAGTGTCTTTGCCATGATGAGATCGCGGAAGATTAGCGAAATGATCAGGTCAGTCCAATGGCTTCGTCAGGGAATTACCGGACGTCTTGTGAACTAGGCTGAATCGACATTCAGAATTGTACAAAACCGGTGAATATGTACAAAGTTTGGAATGGCCAAGCGATATGAACTGAGTGACGAACAGTGGGGAAAGATTCGAACCTTGTTGCCGGGCAAGGCGAGTGAGCCCGGGCGCACGGGCAGCGACAACCGCAACTTCGTCAACGGGTTGTTGTGGATCTTGCGAAACGGAGCTCGGTGGCAGGATTTGCCCGATCGCTATGGCAAATGGAAGACGGTTCACAAACGATTCACTCGTTGGGCCAAGGCCGAAGTCTGGGAGCGTGTGTTTGAGGTTCTCACGCGTGATCGCGACAATACTTATGTCATGATCGATTCGTCCTTGGTGAAAGCCCATCAGCAGGCGGTCACCGGAAAAGGGGGCGCTCCGATCAGGCTGTGGGGCGAAGTCGAGGAGGATTGACGACCAAGATCCATCTGTTGGTCGATGCCTTGGGTCGGCCTTTGCGACTGCTGCTCAGCGCGGGGCAAGTCCACGATATCAATTACGCCCACGCGTTGCTGGCGGGCATCAAATCCAAAGCCGTCATCGCCGACAAAGGATACGACGCCAACCATCTGAGAGCAGCGATCAGGAAACGGCGCATGCGTGTGGTGATTCCGTCAACCCGCTCTCGCAAACGCAAAATC
>JAYPXF010000205.1:0-3862 GCA_038154405.1 Verrucomicrobiales bacterium
CCCCCCCCCCCCCCCCCCCCCCCCCCCCCCCCCCCCCCCCCCCCCCCCCCCCGCAGTGAGCGGGTCGGAAGGGCTCACTTTCCACAAGCGCGGGTGGACCATACCTGAGCGCGGCTGTCGCGCAAGCGACTTTTTGCGGGCGACCGGATCAGTTCGCCACCTTCACCACAATGGCAGTGACGTCGTCGAGATCCTTGGGATCTTCGCTGAATGCAACAACCTCCCGGTAGACGGTCTGGACAATTTCCTCGGCCGAAAGATGGCGGTTTTCCTGAACAATTCGGGCAATCCCGGCCAGTCCGAGGAATTGTCCGTTCGCATCCATGGCTTCTTCGGCGCCATCGGTGAGCAATACCACGATGTCTCCGGCCTGCAATTCCACGTCGGAAATCTGCTGGTAATCGGTGTCCGGCTTCATGCCCAGTGGGACGCCGGTGCGGCGAAGCTTCTGGCGAACTTCACCGTCGGCGCCGATGATCAACGCCGGTGGATGACCAGCACTGGAGTAGGCGAGCTTTTTCGCCCCGGCTTCGAGGCGGCAGAGGAACATGGTGACATAACGCTCCTCGCCGATGTCTTCACTGAGCGCGACATTGGCGCGGGTGAGCACGCGACCGACATCACTGCGATTGAGCGCCACGATGCGGACGTAGGCCCGGGTCTCGGCCATCAACAATGCGGGACCGATGCCGTGCCCGGTGACGTCACCGACCACCAGGCCGAGACCGTCTTCCGCCATTTCCAGGTAATCGAAATAGTCCCCGCCGGCCGCCTCTGCCGGGAAGGACGCCCCCGCGATGTCGTAACACGGCACGGAAGGAGATTTCTTGGGAAATAGATGCTGTTGGATTTCACGCGCCACCCGGAACTGTTCCTCGTGTTCCATCAGTTCGCGTTCCGCGCGTTTGCGATCGGTGATGTCGCGAATGAACGCGACGTAGGATTTCTTGCCGTCGAGTTCCATGTCGTTGTACACGACCTCTATCAGCACCTGCTTCTGACCCTTGCGTTTGCCGACGGTTTCGACCAGCCGTCGTCCGCCCTTCTGATCCTGAATGGACAGGTTCTTGAAGAGCATGACGCCGTCTTCCACCTCACCTTCGCTGGGCAGAAGCAAAGTGAGGTTTTCGCCCAGCACTTCGTCCGGGGTGTAGCCGAACACGGCTTCCACGGCCGGATTCGCATAGGTGATCACGCTGTCGGTGTCCATCAGCAGGATGGCGTCCGTCGCAGTCTCCCACAGCAGGCGGTAGCGTTCCTCACTCGTCCGCAATTCGGACACCGCGCGGCGGCGGGCCTGGCGGACCTGGGATTCGCGGAGTTCGCGTTCCACCGCCGGAACGAGGCGGGCGAGATTGCCCTTCATCAAATAGTCGTGCGCCCCCGCCTTCATGGCGGCCACCGCGATGTCTTCTCCAATGCCGCCGGAGATGATGATGAACGGAATGTCCAGCTTGTGATTCTGGTAGATCTCCAATGCCTGCGGTGCATTGAAGCCGGGCATGTTGTAATCCGAGAGCACGAGATCCCATTCCTGCTCAAAAGCCTCCTCCAGTTGCTTGGCCGTCTCGACGCGGATGAAATCCGTCTCATAGCCGCCGCGGTTCAACAACCGGATCAGCATCCGGGCATCGAACTCGGAGTCCTCCACCACGAGCACTCGCAAAGGCGTCTTCATAGGCGGCGAACCGTAGCGAACGCCAACCGCACCGTCACGCAGCTTTTGGGCGCATCACAGCGATCACAGTGAAGAGATTTTCGTTTCCATTCCAAGGGTGTCGCCATAGGCTTGGGAGGTTCCCCAATTAACCCGCAATCGCGTCGCGACGACGCCCAACTTGTCATATGGAATTCAAAGTCATCTGCAAATGCGGTACTCCCTATCGCTTCGACATCGATCTTGAAGACGGCAAGGTGCCCCAAGGCGTGAAGTGTCCCAGCTGTGATGCCAACGGATCTGCGGCCGCCAACGCCCTGCTCGTCTCCCAGAAGATCCCGCTGGAGACCGAGGGACACCCCAACGGCGAGGCGATGATCGCGCTCAAGATCAACTGCCAATGCAGTCTCAAGTTCAAGATCGACTGCCAGCCCAAGAAAATGAAGCTGCCGATGGAGCTCAAGTGCCCCGGCTGCCAGGACGACAAGACCGAGTTAGCCAACAAGATGCTGGAGAGCCGCATCACCGGCAAACCGATGCCGGTCAGTCCCGTTCCGGAATCAATGGAGACACAACAGACGCTCTATCTCCGCAAGGAAGATCTGGGAGAAGAACAATAGATTCTTCCGCCATCGGCAGCCATGGACCCCCTGATACTTCTCGCCCTTGGATTGGCCGCTGTGTTGGGTGGGATTCTTGTCCTTAAACTGCATCCCTTTCTCGCCCTGGTTGCCGCCGGGTTGTTGGTGGCCACGCTCACTCCGGAAACCGGCCTGCGCAGTTATGCAGCGACCAAGAGAATGTCGGCGGAAGCCACCGACAAACTGGTTGGTGAAACCATCGGCAGACGGGTGGCCAATGCCCTCGGATCCACCGCCGCCAAGGTCGGCATTCTCATCGCCTTGGCCGCGATCATCGGCAAATGCCTGCTCGAATCCGGTGCGGCTGATCGTATTGTGCGCGGTTTTATCAGCGCTTTCGGAGAAGCTCGCGCGGGACTTGCGTTCGGCTTGAGCGGATTCCTGCTCGGGATACCGGTGTTCTTCGACACGGTGTTCTTTCTGATGATTCCGCTGGCGAAGAGCCTCGCGCTGCGCACGGGCAAACACTATTGCCTCTACATCCTCGCGATCATTGCCGGCGGCAGCATCAGTCATTCGCTGGTGCCACCGACGCCCGGGCCCTTGTTGGTGGCCGGAGAGCTCGGTGTCGACATCGGCCGCATGATCATGGTGGGCATCGTGATCGGCATCTTTGTTTCGGCGAGCGGATACATCTATGCCGTCTGGTTCGACAAACGCTTTAACATCGGCGTTCGTGAAACCGAGACAGGGCAGCTGGATGAACTCAAGAAGCTGGCTGATCGTGACACCAAGGATCTTCCCGGGCTGTTCATTTCCATGTGCCCGATTCTGTTGCCGATCCTGTTTGTCGCTGTCGGCACGCTGGTGAATTCGTCTGCCGACAAGACCTTCACTGCCGAATGGCATCCCGTGATTCTCGACACCATCCGCACCCTCGGAGACAAGATCGTCGCACTCGCGTTTGGGGCCGCGATCGCAATGGTCATCCTGATCCGACAGAAAGCGCAGTCACTCAAGGACACGATGGACAGCATCCCTCCCGCCTTGAAGGACGCAGGTCTGATCATCCTGATCACCTCGGCCGGCGGCGCCTTTGGCGGCATCCTGCAACAGACCGGCATTGGTCCACGCCTGCAGGAGGTGACCGGCGGCATGGCGATCGGTCTGCTGCCCCTGGCCTGGTTCATCACCGCCGTTGTTCGCGTGGCGCAAGGTTCCGCGACGGTGGCCATGATCACCGCGGTTGGCATCGTCGGTGGCATGGCCGATGCCGGCAACCTCGGTTACCATCCAGTTTACATCGCGATCGCCATCGGATGCGGATCCAAGATGTTGCCGTGGTTCAACGACAGCGGTTTCTGGGTCATCTGCAAGATGAGCGGTTTCACAGAGAAGGAGACCCTGCAGTCCTTCACTCCGTTGCTCAGCGTGATGGGAATCGTCGGACTCATCATCACGATGATCTTGGCCAAGGTCTGGCCGATGATCTGAAGCGGTCGCTTTGATTGACCTCTCCCGTGGGGGTGTCTTATAAACAAATCCGAGGCCACGAGACGATTGGGCTCATCGGGTTTGCCGGGTTGGGCTTTGGCGATAGCGGCTTTGAATTGATCGAGAGTGG
>JAYPXF010000205.1:3872-12524 GCA_038154405.1 Verrucomicrobiales bacterium
TGAAGCGGTCGCTTTGATTGACCTCTCCCGTGGTTGGTGCATCGTCGCCCCATGAACCCGATGGCGGCTTCCCTGATCGGCGTGGCGCTTCTCAGCGTCTACACGCACGCGGCGGAAATTCAGTTGGTGAAAGATGGTGTTCCGAATGAGGAATTCATTCTCCCGACCGATTGGCAAACCGAAGGTGGATACCTGGTCAGCCGAGCGGGCAAGCGCGACGGACTGATACCGAAGATCGGCATCGGATCGGGCGACTTCCGCATCACGTTGCGCTTGCGGATCACGAAACTGGATCGCAGTGCCTGCGGACTGTCATTGCGCCGCAGCTTCTTCGGCTTCGAAGGTGCGCATGGAAAGATGTTCATCACGGGCAAGTTGTTCGATGGAGCGCGCGGTCTGCCGATCGGTGAACCGGATGACTTTCTAAAGGATGGACGGCCGTTCGATTTCGCGGTCGTTCGCAAAGGGAAACGCATGCGTTTTTCCATCGACGGGAAAACCGTGCATGAAAGCGCAGTCACCGACGAACCGCTCGGGCGGTTCAGTCTTGCGCCTTCCCGCGCGGTGATCGCGGTCAAGGAACTGAAAGTGACTGGCGATTTTACGGCGAAATATCTAAACTACATTCCGCCATCCGAAGCGTATCGCATGAAATCCGTAAAGGGTGTCGACAAGGTGGTCTTACTGCCGCCCGGGCAGGGGAATCCTCGCAACAGCGAAGGTGATTTTATCGAGTTGGAAGACGGCCGTTTGATGTTTGTCTACACGCACTTCACCTCTGGCACCAGTGACCACGCGGCGGCACATCTGGCGGCGCGTTTCTCAAACGACCGAGGCCGCACGTGGTCCGAAGCCGATCAGACCATCGTTCGAAATGAAGGCGGCTACAATGTGATGTCGGTCTCCTTGCTGCGACTGCAGGACGGACGCATCGCTTTCTTCTATCTCCGCAAGAACTCACTTACGGACTGCCGGCCGCTGCTTCGTTTCTCGGACGACGAAGCAAGAACCTGGAGTGAGCCGGTGGAAGTGATCACGGACGAGATCGGGTACTACGTCCACAACAACGATCGCGCGATTCAGCTCAGGTCCGGTCGCCTGGTATGTCCGGTCGCTTTGCACAACGCTCCGGACTATGACAAACCCGATTGGGCCGGGCAGCTCATGTGTTACTTTTCCGACGATCTCGGCAAGACCTGGCAGCGAAGCAAGTCGGTATTACGCGGAGAGCAACCGAACGGCAAACGCATCACCTTCCAGGAACCGGGCATTGTGGAACTGAAGGACGGGAACGTGATGATGTTCATCCGCACCGGGGAGGGTAGTCAGTATCTGACCTGGTCGAAGGACGGCGGCAACATGTGGTCGACGCCGCAGCCCAGCGAAATCAAGTCGCCCGTATCGCCCGCAACGATCGAACGTATCCCCGGAACAGGTGATCTGCTGATGGCTTGGAACGATCACGCTGACATCTCCCTTGACCTGCGTGGAAAGCGAACACCGCTCGCCGTCGCCATTTCCAAGGACGATGGGAAGACTTGGCAGCAGAGCCATATCCTCGAGGACGATCCCAACGGCTGGTACTGCTATACAGCCATGGATTTCGTCGGCGATCGCGTCCTGTTGGGTCACTGCGCGGGCGACCGTCGCGTTGGAGGCCTCAATACAACCCAGATTACCAGCTTCAGTGTGGACTGGCTGTATCGGAAGCGGTAGCGGTAGCACCGTTTCGAGACGAGAATTGTAGCTATGAGCGTGAGCGGGCAGGCGGTGATGGTATTCTTACATCTACGTGCTCACCCTCGTAGCTGCATCGTCCGTTTCAGCTCGCTCGAACATTTGACAGTTCAGCGCAAACCTGCTCGCAGCTGCGACACAGTCGCGCGCTGATCTCCTCGATGACGTCCTGGTAGTCCGGCGCCGCGCGGCCGCCGATCAAGATTTCCGTTGGAGGCGGGAGCAGCTTGCGCAACATCCGCATCTCGCCGGGAAGATTCGGATCGTCTCCCGGATAAACCACACTGAGTGCCACCGCACGGGCCGCCCCGCGGGTGACGGCTGAGGCGATTTCGACCGCCGGGAGACTGGAACTCAGGTTGGCCACCCTCCATCCCATTCCTGATGCAGCTGCGCCAACAATAAGAGCGCCCATCTCGTGGTGCTGCCCAAGCGGTGTGCCGGTGACCAGCAGTGGCGCATTCGGGTCCTCGACGTAAGGACGCGAAAGGTTCCCGAGAAACGTCCGCAGGTGCGAACTCGCAAAATGTTCTTCGGCCGCGGTAACATCGCCACTTTCCCATAGCTCCCCAATTCGATGGGTGAGGGGGACGATGACCCTTTGGAGGAGTCCTTGCATGCCAAGCTGCTTGGCCGCCTCGTTCAACACCTCCTCCAAGGCGGCCGCATTCAGTTTCCGGACAGCCTCGATTGTTTGTTTAACGAGATCATCCGGGGATTCTGCTGGTGGCGCTGGGATGACAGCAGGGATTGAGGTCGCGAGCATCGGGCCGGCCAACGCCTTCAATTGAGTGTCATCCAAGTCCGCGATCTGACCGATGCTATGGCCGGCAGTGGTGGCGGCCCGCAGCATGGTCAGCCGTTCGATTTCGCTCTCCGAATAGGTGCGCCGATTGGTTCCCGTCCGATGTGGGCGGACCGCTCCGTAGCGCTTTTCCCAGATCCGGATCACATGCGAACTGAGTCCGGTCTTTTGCGACGCTGCTTTGACGGAGTAAGTGACTTCTGACATCTCGGTTTAAGTTAGACACAAATTAAACAAATAGCAAAGCTATGCGGCCATTTTAGGTTATTATTCGATAAGATACAAATTTTCGCTTATTTCAGGCGAAATAATAGAACATCTACGAAAGTTCCACGAAAATTTGACAAACCAATTAAATGAGACAAAATTGAGACATGCACCAAACAACCAATGCCACCAATTCAAGTTTGAGCGAGGCGGTTCTAGTTCCCGCACAAATCTCGCTAGAGCCTGTAGCGAGAGAGAATCTAAGCTCACGTCGTCCGGGTTCGCGATTCATTGCGTATCAGGAATCGGCGAAACCGCTCGCCCGACCCTTCTTCCTCCTGGACGATGTCGAGCAGAAGAAGTCGAGCCCGGAAAAGTCGGGCTTTGCCAATGTAGACCGCTCGGCAGGGCAGTCGAATCTCCGGTTGTATTTGAATGAGGCGTGTCAGGAACCCTTGCTGACCGTACAGGACGAGATCGAACTCGCGGCGCGAATCAAGGATGGCGATGAGACGGCGCGGGAGAGGATGATCAAGGCTAACCTGCGATTCGTGGTCAAAATCGCCCGCGACTATGAAGGAATGGGCCTGCCCCTGCTGGATCTGATCAGTGAGGGCAACATCGGTCTGATGCGGGCCGTGGACAAGTTTGATCCGGCCAAGGGCGGGAAGCTCTCAACATACAGCTCCTGGTGGATCAAACAGCAGATGCGTCGGGCAATCACCAATCAAGCCAAGACCATCCGTCTCCCTGCGCACGCGGTCGAAAAGGTCTGGCAGCTGCGAAATATCTCCGACCGGATCCAGCAGGAAGAAGGGCGCGAAGCGACGGTCGAAGAGTTGTCGGAAGAAACCGGATACAGTCGCAAGAAGATCGCGGCGATGCTGGAAACCAGTGTCCGGCCGACTTCCCTGGACGCCAAGCTCGGCGATGAAGCGACGAGCGAACGTTCGGAAATGATCGCCGATGAGAATGCCGACAACCCGCTCGACCTGCTGGCCACGAAGAACTCGGTGGGTGTTGTCAGAAAGCTATTGGGGGAACTGAGCGAGCGGGAGCTCAAGATTCTGAATCTCCGTTTCGGACTCAGCGGAGGTGAGCCGCTGACGCTCTCCGAGATCGGCGCCGAAATGGGCGTCACCCGGGAACGCATCCGTCAACTCCAGAACCAAGCCCTAGAACGACTCCGATCCTTCCTCGCCCGGTTGGACAACGAACCCGCCGCCGAAGCCGCCTGAACTCATACCTCTAGGGCCGCGCTGAGTGGCGGCCGTGGACGAGCAGCAGCTCGCCCCAGCAACAACACCAGATTCCGAAAATCCATTATGAAAACATCTCTTACATTCCTTCTTGGTCTCTGCGCCGTCAGCATTTCAGCCGCTGAGCTCCTGCCTACCGACTGGCCACAATGGCGCGGGCCCACCCGTGATGGAAAGGTTTCCACCGAAGACATCTGGCCCGACAGCCTGGGTGAGTCGTCGCTTAAGAAGAAATGGTCTTTCGATCTGGGCCCGAGTTACAGCGGACCGATTGTGCTGGGAGATCTCGTCATCGCGACTGAGACCATCGACAAGCAATCCGAACGGGTCACCGCATTCAACCGGAACACCGGTGAGAAGGCCTGGGAGGCCGAGTGGGAAGGCGCCATGAAGGTGCCGTTCTTTGCGGCTCGCAACGGCAGTTGGATTCGCGCCACTCCCGCCACTGATGGCTCGTCGCTGCTCGTGGCCGGCATTCGCGATGTGCTGGTTTCCCTTGATGTGAAGACCGGCAAGGAGAATTGGCGCTTCGATTTCTCCAAGGAGTTGAAGACGCCGCTGCCTTCATTCGGAATGGTCTGCTCGCCGCTGTTGGACACGGACGCGGTCTACGTGCAGGCCGGGGCAGGTTTCTGCAAGTTGGACAAAGCCAGCGGCAAGCTGATCTGGCGCACGGCGACGGACAAAGGAGGAATGTTCGGCAGCGCCTTCTCCTCCCCCGTCAGGGCGAACATTACCGGAAGGGATCTCTTCGTCGTTCAATCCCGCACCGATCTGCAGTTGATCAATGCGCAATCAGGTAAGCTCGAAGCCAGTCAGCCGGTCAAAGCTTTCCGCGGCATGAATATCCTCACGCCGACAGTGATTGGCGACTCGATCTTCACCAGTGCCTATGGCGGTCGCAGTCACCTCTTCGCGGTCAGTGAAACGGGGGGCAAACTCACCTTCACGGAAAAGTGGAGCACCAAACATCAGGGCTACATGTCCTCCCCCCTCGTGATCGATGGTGTAATCTACAATCACCTGCGCAACCAACGCCTGCACGCCCTGAATGTCTCCAACGGTGCGGAGCTTTGGGACAAGTCGAGTCGCTTCGGCAAATACTGGAGCATGGTCAGCAACGGTCGCAAGATCCTCGGTCTCGACGAGAACGGTAAGCTGCATCTGCTCAAGCCGAACCATAGCGAGTTTGAAGCGCTCGACTCCCGTCGCATCGCAGAGAATACCTGGGCTCACCTCGCGGTTTCCAAGGGACAGCTGTTCGTCCGGGAACTCGACAGATTGACCGTCTACGACTGGAGCAACGGCGCCCGGCCTTTGGCGCAGGCTTCACGTTGAACCTGTACCCATAGCCCCCTTCAGAAGGAATCGCACGATGGAACGCATCGCCATCATCGGAACAGGCATAGCCGGACTTGGTTGCGCCTACTTCCTGAATCCGCGTTACGAGCTGACGTTGTTTGAACAGAACAACTACACAGGGGGCCACTCCAACACGGTGGACGTGAACGATGGCGGTCGGCCGGCCCCGGTGGACACCGGGTTCATGGTCTTCAATCGCGAGACGTATCCGAATCTTTGCCGACTGTTCAGGGAGCTTCGTGTGCAACCGAAGAACACCGACATGTCGTTCAGCGTTCAGCATCTGCCGACCGGAACGGAGTTTGCCGGCAGCAGCCTGAACCACCTGTTTGCGCAGAGGCGGAACCTCTTTCGACCCCGCCATTGGCGCATGCTCATGCAGATCAACCGCTTCAACAACGAAGCCGTGGCAGCGCTGGCGGATGGAAGCGCCGCCAGTCTCACCCTCAGCGAGTTCGTCGAATCCCGCAAATATGGTCGCGACTTCATGGACCTTTATCTCGTGCCCATGAGTTCAGCCGTATGGTCGACACCGCCTGAACTGATGATGGAGTTTCCAGCGGCTACCCTGCTCCGTTTCTTTCACAACCACGGTTTTCTCGGGCTCAACACCCAACATCAATGGTTGACGTTGGACGGCGGGGCGCGCACCTATGTCAAACAGATCACCAAGCGCCTGAAGAATCCCGTCCGGCTGCAGCGCAAGGTCATCGCGGTTGCCCGGGATTCCAGCGGCGTCACCATTCGTACGGACGACGGGGAGGCACATCGATTCGACCGCGTGATCATGGCCGCCCATGCCGATCAATCCCTGTCGATGCTGAAGGATGCGGATCCGCTTGAGCGGGAGCTTATTGGTGAATTCAAATACCAGCATAATGTTGCCACCCTTCACACCGACGAGAACTTCATGCCCAAGGCCAGGCTTGCCTGGAGTTCGTGGAATTACCGCGTTGATTTCGATTCATCCGGGGCGATCAAGCCGATGACCGTCTATTGGATGAACCAGCTCCAGGGGGTGTCCGATCGGACCAACTTCTTCGTGTCTATCAACGGAGCACATGAGATCGATCCTACGAAAGTCATCCGTGAGATCGACTACGAACATCCCATCTTCAGTCTTGGGGCCATCCGCGCCCAGGAACGCCTGCAGGTCCTGAACAATCGCGGAGCCGTCAATCGCGTCTTCTTCTGCGGTGCCTGGTTCAAATACGGGTTTCACGAGGATGGCTTCACCAGTGCCTTGGAATGCTGTCGGGGACTGACGGGTGAAAGGATCTGGGAATGAACAGCTGCCTTTACCAAAGCCGCGTTGCCCACGCCCGCCTGGCCCCGGCCCGGCACGCGTTCGAATACTCCGTGTTCTACTGTTGGATCGACCTCGACGAGTTGTCCGAGGTAGACCGTCAAAGCCGACTCTTTGGCGTCAATCGGCGGGCGCTCTACTCGTTCCACGAGGAGGATCACCTGCAATCCAGTCCGGGCAATCTCAAGACGGACATCATCCAATGGCTCAAACTTCAGAATGTTGAGGTGCCCGCTGATTGCCGGATTCGCGTCGTCACCCTGCCCCGCTTTCTGGGTTACGTCTTCAACCCGGTTTCCTTCATCTACTGCTACGATGCCGCGGAGAATCTGCTCTGCGGGATTGCCGAGGTCGGCAACACATTTGGGGAGAAGAAGCTCTACCTGCTGCCGCGCAAGTCGAGTTCCCGGGACGCGGCCTTTGCCCGGGTGCCAAAGCGGTTCTACGTGTCGCCGTTTTCCGATCTCGACGTGGAATTCGAATTCGAAATGGCCGCACCGGCAGACAAGCTTAACGTTCGCGTCGACGATTACGAGGGAGGTGAAAAGGTGTTCCTCAGCACACTCGCCGGACAACGTCGACCGCTGACCACTTCCCAGCTCACCAAACTGACGGTCTCTTGTCCGGCAGTGACGGCAAAAGTCATTTTCCTGATCCACTGGCAGGCCTTGCTCCTCTGGATGAAAGGCTTTCGCTGGTTCGCCAAGGCGGACCGCCCCGAACGACAGACCAACGTCTTGAATCCTCATACGACCATCGCAGGCAACCGCACATGAACGCCACCGCATCCATCATCACTCAATCCGCCGAAACCAACCCGCCAGCGAGCCTCTCGCTCAGTGAACGATTCTGCCGCAACGCAGTGTTCGAGGCGTTCGCTCACATGTCCGCCGGACACCTCGAAGTCACCCTGCCGGACGGTTCCGTTCGAGTATTTGGCAAGGACTCCGATGCCCCCCCGGCACGTATCTGCATCGCGAACGAGCGCTTCTTCGCCCGCTGTGTCAAATCGGGCGACATCGGCTTCGGCGAAGCCTACGTCGATGGTGACTGGGATACCGACGACATCCCCAAGGTCATCTCATGGTTCCTGCTCAATGTGGACACAACACCGACCCTGAGCGGCGGCAACGGTTCATCTTGGAAACTGAACCTGATGAAGTTTGTGAACCGTTTTGCCCACCTGCTGCGCCGCAACAGCAAGGATGGCAGTCGCGAAAACATCCACGAACACTATGACCTTGGGAACGATTTCTACGGACTGTGGCTGGACCAGACAATGAGTTATTCGAGTGCGATCTTTGACCAGCAATCGCCGCCACAGTCATTGGAGGAAGCCCAGTTTGGCAAGTATGACGCGCTCTGTCAGCAGTTGAACCTGACACCTAATACTCACGTTCTGGAGATCGGCTGCGGTTGGGGTGGCTTTGCCGAGCACGCCGTCAGGAACCACGGCGTGCGCCTGACCGCCGTGACCATCTCGCAGGAGCAGTTCGATTTCGCCCGACGCCGCTTCGAGGAGGCGGGAATCGCCGATCGGATCGATCTCCAAATATGTGACTATCGGGATATTGAGGGACGGTACGACCGCATTGTATCCATCGAGATGTTGGAGGCGGTTGGAGAAGAGTTCTATGACAGCTTCTTCCGAAAGTGCCATGAGCTGCTACTGCCCGACGGCTTGATGGCGCTGCAGTACATTACCTGCCCGGATTCTCGCTTCACCCAGCTGAAGAACGGCGTCGATTGGATTCAGAAGCATATTTTCCCCGGATCCCTCCTTCCCTCCATCAGTCGGGTGGCGGAGGCACTCAACCGGACCGGCGATCTGTTTCTCCATAATCTGCGCGACATCGGGAATTCCTATTCGCTTACCCTGAATCTGTGGCGGCAGAGGTTCAACGAACAGCTTGCCGCGGTCAGCGATCTCGGATTCGACGAAGAGTTCATCCGTAAATGGAACTACTACCTGGCGT
>JAYPXF010000206.1:0-12500 GCA_038154405.1 Verrucomicrobiales bacterium
TGTTTACTTGCCTTTGACACGTGTCCCCAAAACAAACGCGCCGGCGAGAGCCGGCGCTTTGCGATTTGCTTGTCTGTCCGGTTTACTTGACGTGCATCATGCCGCGCATGAGGAGGTGGTGGCCGGGGAACGTACAGACGTAGGGGTAGTCACCCGGCTTGGATGGGGCGGTGAATTCGATCACCTGCTCCTTGCCATGATCCAGGAGCTTGCTGGACCAGAGGATGTCGTTGCTCTCGGGGATGAAGCCGGTCTTGAAGCCGTTGGCGCCAAGAGTCATGGCCTGCATGGCGATGGGGTCGGCCTTGCCCGGATTTACCAGCACGATGTTATGCGGCATGAAGTCGGGGTTGGCGAAGGTCAGCTTGATCTTCTTGCCGGCCTTCACGGTGAGTTCCGGGGTGTCGTATTTCATCTTCTCCACCACGGTCGCAATGCGAATGGTGGTCAGTTCCTTGGTGTCGGAGATGATGCCGGACTTCTGCTTCTTCTCGACATGAACGACCTCCGGGCCAATGGCTCCGGCGGCGGGATCGGCATTGAACCAGTGGTGTTGGACCGTCTGGGCGGCCATGGCCGCGTGCGGTTCCGGTGACTTCAACAGGTCGTTGAGCAGCTTGATGTCACGCGTGTTGTGCGCTTGATGCAGCCAGAGGGCTTCCAGCAGGTAGGGGGCATCTTCCTTCTTCTTCGGGTCGAACTGTTTGGCCCACTTCTTGGTGGCGGCGATGACTTCCTTGGTGTCGCGTTCGCTGAGTTCGACGCGGGTGCGGTGGCGGACGCCGTCGACCTTGTGCTTCAGATTGTCGAGCAGGGCGGCGATGGGCTGGCCGTCGATCTTGACGGGCTTCTGCAGCGGCTTCTTGGTGTGCACCATGCGGTAGATGCGGCCGTGCTTGTGGTCGCGGTTCGGGTCGCGCACGTTGTGCTGCATGTGACCGATGATGGCATTGTGCCAGTCGGCAATGTAGAGGGCACCGTCTTCACCGACGATGGCGTCGGTCGGACGGAAGTTCTTGTCGCCGCTCATCATGAGCCCCTTGGACTCTTCCACGATCTTGGAACCGTCGGGCATGGTCTTGGTGACCTTCAGGTCTCCGCCGTTGGGCGTGCCCCATACCTCGCCGAGCTTGGTCTTGGTTGTGATCTTCTTGGCGTTCTTGCCACGGCCCTTGGTGAGGGTTTTCTCCAGACCGCCGTCGCGATGGAGCTTGTATTGCTTGATGCCGAGGAAACCGATGGCGTTGCAGATCAGGAAATCGTCCTGCATGTCATCGGGGAAGTTGGCGCTGGATAGGATTTCGCTCGCGGCAACGGGGCGAACTTCCTTGGTCAGCAGCGGGTGCATCTTCCAAGACTTTCCTTCCGGGCGGATCTGGTAGGCGCGACCACCCGTGCCGTCGGTCGCGTAGTGGTATCCCCACTTGTCGAACGCAATGCCGTGCGGGTTGGGGCTGTTCGGTCCATGCATGGCGATGGTGTAGCGGCGCGGATCGAAACGGAACATGGCCGAGGTGCCGGTGGCCAGGCTGGGGCCGTAGGGATGCTCGAAGTTGTTCTGCAGGAAGATGCCGCTCTGCCAATAGATGCCGCCGTCAGGTCCGTAGATCAGGTTGTTGGCGGCGTGGTGGGTGTCGGATGAACCGATGCCTTGGAACAGCACTTCACGGACGTCGGCCTTGTCGTCGCCGTCGGTGTCCTTGAGGAAGAGGATGTCCGGCATGCGGGTGACGATGACGCCACCATTCCAGAATTCGAATCCCAGCGGATTGTGGACCTTGGCGAATTCGATCGCCTTGTCGGCCACGCCGTCGCCGTCTTCATCGGGAAGGATGATGAGCGAGTCATTCATCTTCTTGAGCGGTTCCCACTTCGGATAGGTTGGCCAGGCTGCGACCCAGAGACGGCCCTTGCCGTCGACCTGCATCTGCACGGGATTCACCAGATTCGGGAAGCGCTTTTCATCGGCGAAGAGGTTGACCTTGAAGTCCTTGCGAATGGCCATGTGCTTGATGCCGTGTTCACCGCTGACGTACTTGAGGCTGCCTTCCTTGGTGGCGTTGGAACTGCGGCTGCCACCTCCGACGTTGGATATGACCTTGATGGGCTTGGCGACGTTGCTGTCGTCAACCTTGAGGTTCTTGCCGTTGGCGCGGGCGAAGATGACCTTGTCGCGGTTGGCGGTCATGGTGTCGATCATCTTGAGCTCGGGTTTGAGCACTTCAGCATTGGTCTGGTCGTCGACGAACTTGAGGGTGGAACGGCCGCCCCAGACATCGTTGCCGTCGGTGGCGCGGTAGCGGTTGTGCCAATGCCAGTTTTTGTCGAGGACAGCTTCCCGCAGGGCTTCAAGTGAGGCGCTGGCGGTGATGTCTTTCTTCAGCAGCGCCTTGGCGATGACTTCGGCGATCTTGCGATTGCCGGCTTCGTTGAGGTGGACGCCGTTGATGGTGAGCGGCTCGTCGCTTTCCTCATAGAGTTTCATCGAGGGGTTGAAGAGGTCGACGAAGGCAACGCCGGCAGCCTTCGCGGCGGCGGCGGTCGCCTTGGTGTAGGCGGCGAGGTTCTTGTTGGCGGCCTTGCCGTTGGGGAAGTTGGGACTGTTCAGATTTTCGAACGCGATGGGGCTGAAGAGCACGATGCGCGGGAAGGACTTGCCGTTGGCCTTTGAACCGCGGGTGGTCTTGACGAACTCGACGAGCTGCTTGGTGTAGTCATCGGGCTTGGCATCGTAAGACTCGTTGTAGCCGAACATGGCGAAGACTACGTCGGCCTTCACGATGCGCAGATACTCGGTCATCGGGGTGAACCCACGGCTGCGCGGATACTTGTTCGGACGGTCACCGGTGATCGACATGTTGCGGAAGGTGACGCCCTTGTTCTTCAGCTCGCTCTGGAGAAGGGTCTCGGTCCATCCATCGTGCTGCATGCGATCGGCGAGTCCGCTGCCGAGGATGGCGACGGTGTCTTCCTTCTGAAACTTGAAGGGCTTGTCCTTGTGGTCGGCCGGGACGTCAGCGAGTTCAGGATCTTTGCTGGAGGAACTGCTGGAACTCTTCGATCCGGCCTTGGCGGGCTTGCCCGGTTTGCCGGCGTGGGTCAGGTAGGTCGTCTTGCCCTTGGGTTTGGTTTCAATGGTGACGGAACCATCGGGAGCGCGGACGGCATTCTTGACGAAGACCGGTTTCTTTTTCGCATCGAGCAGGCTGAGCGTGAAGTTGTCCAAGCGCGACTCCAGGCCGTCGGCGCGGTTCCAGATTTGAATCTTTTCGATCTTCTGTTCCTTGCCGAGATCGAGTTCCCACCACGGATTGGACGAGCCCGAATTGCTGGTGTGGGTCTGGCCACCTTTGCCATAGACGGGATCTTTGTTTCCGTCTATGCCCCGGCTGGCGACCCCGCCGGCGCCGTCGCTCGACTGCTTGGCCTTCCCGCTCTTGGCGATGTTCTTGCCGCCGCTGATCACCTCGACTTCGGCGAGGGTGAGAATGCGCTTGTTGCCGGGCAGTTCAACACGAACAAACTGAGCGGGCTTGTCAGACGCGATGCCCTTGGTCTTGGCATTTTTTTTGTTGTCCTTGTTGGATTCGTCCTTTTTGGCGCTCTTCTTCTTTGGCTCGCGCTTCTTCTTGATTGGAGCCGTGTTGTTGTTCGCCGGCACGGGGCTTTTCAGGTCGGCATACATGGCGGGCTTGATGCCTTTGGCTTCATTGCCGCCGCCACGGAAGGTGTTGGGCTTGTACGGGCCGACAAAGTCGATCTTGGAGTCGCCCTTGATCGAGTCTTCGAGACCGAGGGTCCAATAGATGCCATTGATCACCATGCGGCGGTAGCCATCGTTGAGGATGTCCTCGGATGCTCCGTAAAGGGAGGTGAAGACGCGGCCCTTCTTGCCGCCCTTGCCGTTGTAGAGGCGGGTCCATTCACTGGCCATCGGCGGCTTGGTGGCGTCGGGCTTGCCGTCGAAGTCCATGGTCATGAGCGGTTGAGCCATGGTGAGAATGTCCCAGTCCTTCTGTGGTTCGGCATTGTAGCCGCCGGCTTGCACGTGGACGTCTTTCACCCCACGGAGAATCGGATGCTTCTTCTTCTTGTCGATGATCGTGATGCGTGTGCTTTGCTGGTGGTTGCGGCCGTAGTGACCAACCCAGCTCTGGCCGAGAACCTGATGTCCAAAGCCGGCCTTGTAGTCATCGCCGTCGTAGCGGAAGGAGTATTTGTAATAGGGATCGTCCTCGGAATTGATCTTGAATCCATGGGTGGCCGTGCGTAGACCGACGACCGGACCGGCTCGGTTCAGGTAATCGTCGAGGTGCTTCATCTGCTCCTTCGGCAGGGAGAGGAAGCGGGTAAAGATGATGGCGCCGTCGGCATCCTTCAACGCTTCGAGTCCGGGAATGTTGGAGGCGCCGGCCTTGATCTCGCCGTTCTCATCGAGCCCGAACAGGACGGTACAATCGAAACCGTGATGCACGGCCAGAATACGGGCCAAGGCGGGCAGGGTTTCCTCGGAGCGATATTCGTGATCACTCGCAATGAAGACGAGTTTCTTGCCTTTGGCGGATTTGCCGGCCTTGTAGACTACCGGATTGGCCACCGAAGAAAGGGTCATTGCGGTGAGCAATGCCAAGGTGGCGAACAGGGTGCGACGTTGTGTTTTGCTGTTCATGTATTGTTAACTTGGGTATTTGGAGTCGGGTCGGATACCAACTGGCCGGCCGATTGAAAACCAAAAAGCCCGCCAATTGGCCGAATTGTCAAAAAATGGGCAGATAAGACCCGGATTGCGGGTGGGAGATTCAATCACAATTCGCATGGCGGGGCGGAAGCCGGAGGTCTACGGTGGCCGGCAATGAAAACGGTTATTGATCGACGTCTTTTTCTTCAGTCCGCGGCAGTTGGGGCGGCCGCATTGCCGCAGGGGGTCGCTGCTGCGCTGTCGAATTCGAATCTGGAGGCGGCTGACCGATTGATTCTAAAACACGTCAAGAGCGGGAAGCTGAAAGCAGCCGTGTTACAAGTGCAACAGGGAACAACCAAGTTGTTCAAACGCTCCTACGGCGTGGATTTGGACGCCATCTTCCTGATCGCCTCAATCACCAAGCCAATGACCGCGACAGGTGTGATGTTGTTGTCCGATCGCGGTGAATTGAAGCTGTCCGACCGGGTGATGAAATTCATTCCCGAGTTTCGCAAGGGCGATCGCAAGGACATCACTATCAGGCAGCTGCTCACCCACTGTTCCGGACTGCCGGATCAATTGCCGGAGAATGCCGCGCTGCGCCAAAGACACGCTCCGATGTCTGAATTCGTGAAAGGCGCCATCAATACTCCGCTGCTGTTCAAACCGGCTACGCGATACAAATACCAGAGCATGGGTATTCTCCTGGCGGCGGAAATTGTGCAGCGCATCACGCGGACCAGCATTGCGGACTTCCTCGACGCCGAAGTGTTCGAGCGACTTGGCATGCACCGGACGGCGCTCGGATTGGGTCGTTTCAAGCTGGAAGAGGTGGTGCCGAGTCAGATAGTGGGGGCAGCACCGGAATCAGGTTCGGGTGCTGCGGCAGCAAAGAAATGGGATTGGAACAGCCGATACTGGCGTGCCTTCGGAGCCCCGTGGGGCGGCGCTCATTCGACGGCCGGCGACGTCACTTCGTTTCTTCGCAGCTTTCTCCACCCGACCGGCCGAGTGCTCCGCAAAGAAACCGCCCGTAGCATGATTCAGAATCAAAACCAGGGACTGAGCAATCGGCGCGGACTGGGTTTCGATCTTGGGCCCGACGGACTCGGGAAATCACTATCCCTGCAATCATTCGGGCACAGCGGTTCGACCGGTACCTTGTGCTGGGCGGCCCCAAAGACCGACCGTTCATTCGTCCTGCTAACCTCGCTTCCAGCTCGGGCTTCGCGGGAATCCATTTTGAATCCGGTCTCTGATCTGGTCTCCGCTTGATCGCGCTCCTCAATGAGTCGCGACTGAATCCATTCCAACTATTTCGTCCAGACCGATCGGATGGGATAGGAGGAAACCTTGAGACCCGTGTGTTTACCTTCGAGCGCGAACAGGGGCCTGCTCCGATCCAACAACACTCCGTGGGAAAGGGCGACACGTCCATTGTTCGCGAAGACTTCCAGTGAACCCCGGTCACCGAGAATCAACAGGCGAACGTTCCCTTGGACCGGTTTCAGCGGTGCGTGTTTGTTGCCGCAGATAAGCAGGCTCTTGTCGCGGTCGTAGCTGACCTCCACACCACGAATCTTCAATCGAACCACCGGGTTGTCACGCACTCGGTAACGCACATCGATGGCAAACGCATCCGTGTCCAACTTGTCCGGACGAGTGGGTTTGCCTTTCAGTTTCTCCAACTCACTCACCGGCTCGGCAAACATGCGGATGCCTTCTTCGGTTGACCGCAGCGTGAGTTCGACCGGAACACACATCTGCTGATTGAATGGCATGTTGGGGAAGATGATCCCCCGGCCCCAGCCGATTTGAATGCGACGTCCTTTCGGTGTGTTGTCATAGGTCTGCGCCGCATAGAAATTCCCGAACCAGACCTGGTGCTTGCCTTCGTGATCTGGCGTGAACTCCTTCCCGTCGAAGCCACCGATCGCATATTTGCCATCGGCGCCGTAGATTGCCCAGCGTGTCCTGGACTTGTCGCCGTCCACCGGCAGTTCGAACAGGTCCGGGCATTCATAATAGCCTTCGATGCGACTGTGCAGTTTCCATTGCTTGAGATTCGGCGATGAATAGAACGCCATCCATTGTTTCCCATCGAACTCATCGTAGAGGGCCATCACCCAACGCTTGGTTGGTTCATGCCAGATGATCTTCGGATCACGCCCCTTGTGTTGGATGACCGGATTGCCGTCATAGAGTTTGATCGTGCGACCGTTGTCCATGCTGTAGCCGATAATCTCGCCGGCTCCGGTGTCGGTCAGTGAAACGATCAGTGGCGGATCACCCGGTCCGCCGAAACCGGAGGTGTTTCTATGGTCGATGACCGCACATCCAGAGAACGCCATCGCCTTGGTGTCGGCCCAGGGGATTATCGCATCGCCAAGCTCGCGCCAGTGAAAGAGATCCTTACTGACTGCGTGTCCCCAGTGCATGTTGCCCCAGTTCCACCCATACGGATTGTGCTGGTAGTAGAGATGCCACTCGCCTTGGTGATAGACGAGACCGTTGGGGTCGTTCAGCCAGCCGATCTTCGAAGTGAAATGGAACTGCGGTCGAATTCGTTCATGGTAGATACCGCCGCGATTGGGCAGGGCGTGCGATTGTTCCACCACATCCAACGGATTCACGTCCCCGTAGATCCTGCCCGCATCGAGTGTGATGATCTTGCCGATCCACCTCATGAGATCAACTGCGGCAAGAAAGTCGGGCTTCTCGCCAACCGCGAGTTCGACATCCATCTCACGGATGGACTTGTCATTGATCAACACCTTCAACCGGCGTTTCGCGGCTCCCGTCTTGATTGGCAGGTGAAGGAATCTTTGGGTCACCTTGACCGTTCGTCGTGCATCTACCGATTTCACCTCGGTGTCGCTCTGCACAATGTGATCGACATTGATATGCCCCCAGCCGCCGCGCCGCTTGTCCACGATTCGGATCACAACGTCACGCTCCATGAACTCCCGGACATTCAAGGACATTGGCGTCAGTCTTTCGCTGCCACCGCTGCGGGTGTTCGGACCCAAGGCCGTTCGCACCTGCTTTCCGTCTGCCAGCAGTTCCATGTAGGTCTCCCCTTGGTATCCGCCACCACCGATCAGGAACTTGAGGAATGGCCGTCGGATCGTGAATGGCGGTGAGGTCAGTGTGCCGACCGTCCCGTCACCCTTGAAGAAGGAATTCACCAGACCCTTGCCCCGGAATCCCGAGACGCGCATCTGCCGCGGTAATGTTCCCTTCGCCGGTCCCGGTCCGAAGGCCTCGCCGTCCGTCTTCCAGTCGCCGTAGGTCGTGCCCTCAAAGTCGGCGACCAACAGGTCTTCGGCTGCTGGCACGGTCGCGATTGATATGGCAACCAGGGCGACGAAACAGGCGAGTCCGGTGCGGTTCATTGCGGTCGATCATGACTTTTGCAGGAGGTCCGTCCAGTATTCATTGCCGTTGATCGTCCGTGGCTTCTCAGAAGCGTTGTCATCGAGATCACTTGCGGTTTCCGGGTGTCGGGTATTTGGACAATGTTCAGGATTGTTGCTTGCCTGAATGCCGGGCTCATGGCGTATTCATCGCATCTCCATTTGCATTTCATGAAGACCAATATGAATCGTCGTTCGTTTCTCAATACTACCGCTGCCGGGATCGCAGCTTTCAACTTCATCCCCAACGCCATCAGCGCGCCGCCGAGCGGCAAGTTGAACCTGGGTTTCGTCGGTCCGATGGGCCGCGGTCGCGCCAATCTCAACGGGCTGAAGAAAGAGGTCAACGTGATGGCGCTCTGCGACGTGGATGGTCGCAACATGAAGAAGGTGAAGCAGGAGTTCAAGAAGGTGGACGAATACGTCGACTTTCGGAAGATGCTGGAACGCAAGGATCTTGATGCGGTCGTGGTGAGCACGCCGGATCACACGCATGCCGTGGCCGCCGCCGCCGCGCTGAAGAGTGGCCGTCACGTTTATTGTGAAAAGCCGCTGACACATACTGTGTCCGAAGCGCGTGCGCTGACCGATCTGGCGGCCAAGACAGGATTGAAGACGCAGATGGGCAATCAGATTCATTCGCATCCGCTGTCTAACTATCGCCGCGTCGTTGAACTTGTGCAGTCCGGTGCCATCGGCAAGGTCAGCGAGGTTCATGTCTGGTCCGCAGCGACATATGGTCCGATGAAACTGGATCCGAATCCGGGCAAGCCGCCCGCGGAAGTGAACTACGATCTCTGGCTCGGACCGGTGACCTACACGCCTTACCGCCCGGAATATCTGCCGTTCAAGTGGCGCAACTTCTGGCACTTCGGCGGTGGCACGCAGGCGGACTTCTGGTGTCACTATGCGGATCTTCCGCACTGGGCTTTGAATCTGAAGTATCCCTCGACCATCGAGGCGGAAGGCACGGATCCACATCCGATGTTCACCACCCTCGACATGAAGGTGAAGTATCTCTACCCGGCTCGTGGCGAAGATCCAGAAGTGAATTTTATCTGGTATCAGGGCAAGTATCGGCCGACCGATCAGCTGACCGCCGATCAGTTGAAGCAATTCCGGAGTGGCGTCCTGTTCGTGGGAACAAAAGGAAAGATACTGGCCGACTACACGCGGCGGGTGCTGTTGCCGGAAGATCAGTATGCCGACTTCAAGGAGCCCGATCCGTGGATCAAGGATTCCATAGGGCATCACGCGGAGTGGATTCACGCGATCAAGAACGGTGGCTTCTCTGGGACGGACTTCAGCTATGCCGGTCCGCTCACCGAGGCGGGTCTGTTGGGCTTGGTCGCCCATCGCACCGGCAAGAAGATCTTCTGGGATCCGGTGAAGCTGAAGGCCATCGGTGCGCCCGAGGCGGACGAGTTCATTCAGCATCACTACCGCGACGGTTGGAGTCTGTAACGCCCGCGAGCCCACTTCAGAGTCCCGTAGGGACGACCCCGTCATCGCGCGATTGAAACGACGTCGACAGCAATTGAAGGATTCTGCAAATGGCCGATGAGCTTCTAGTGACGAATCCACCTACGGTTCGAGTTGGTAACATCGCTCGCGAACCTCTTGGCAGACCCAGAAGGAAGTTGGCAATGCGCGTCGGCCGCAGGCTGCGCGCATTCGCCGGGCGGCGAAGATTTTCGTATTCCGTTACCAGGTTGGGGTGGTTTCCGATGAGCAATCGCGCCAATGTGCGGGCGTCCGCGATAGACATGTTCGCTCCCTGACCTCCGGCCGGACTGGGCGGGTGTGCCGCATCGCCTATTATGACCGCGCCGTTCACCCCGTAGCTTGGCGCGTGCCCCCAGTAGCGCTGCAGATGTTTGAAGTCTTCGGGGAATCTCAGGTTGCCGGTCAATTCTGCTGTGCCCGGATATTGTTGCATCCAGTTTGCCCATGCGGTTGAAGCATCCGTGAATTCGCGACCCTAGACTCCGACGATGCCGAATCCTGCACCGTGCGGCAGCGGGACTCCGGCGACGGCGGCAATGCCTCCGTGCAGGCGGTCGCGATTCAATGTCACATGGACGCGATCGGTTGCAAACGATCGCGGCCATCGAAACGGGAAGGTGTAGAATTCGATGGGGAACAAGCGGCTGTTAAGATTTATGCCGCAACGTTGTCGAACAAATGAACGGCCTCCGTCATCCCCGATGGTCCATTCCGCTTCGATTTCGAATTCGCGACCGTCTTTGATCCTGCGCGCGCGAGCGCCCCGAACTCGTCCTTGATCGGTAATCAGGTCAACGACCTCCACTCCGCGCCGTAGTTCGAAGTCACTCAGCCCCAACAACAGTTCGCGCGTCCGGTTCGGATTGGTTGACCAAGGCTGCACGGAAGCGGATTCGAAGTGTTCAGCTTTGACGACGGGAGAGAAGCCTTCACCATCAAAGAAGCTGATGCCGTGTAGCGAAATCATCGCTTCAGCAAGGCGTTTCTTGGGCAACAGTTCCGACAAGGTCTCAACCGTACGAGGCCAGAGGATCTCCGGTTGAATCCACTGAAGCGGCCCTGTTCCACGTTCTAGTATTGTCACGCTCTTGCCCGCACGACCGAGCAGGCCGGCCAGTACACTGCCTCCAATCCCGCCGCCAACGATCAATACATCCGTCTTTCGGAATCACCCGGAAAGCGCGAGTTTCAACGACGGCGCCGCTTGATTGCTTTCCCGGCCTTGGCGGGATCGTGCTTGGGATTCTTGGTCGGCATCTGGGCACCGACCCGGGCGCGCCATTGGTTGAGCAGACGTCGAAGCTGGTTGGATTGCTTTGTTTCAGCAGCCATGGCGTTCCTGGTTTCACCGAGGTCGTCGGCGAGATTGTACAGTGCATCCGGCGTGTCGTCGTGAAAATCGATGAGCCGCCAGTCACCACGACGGACGGCGGAGTAGGGGGCGTCGCCGCCCGCATGGTAATGCGGGTAATGCCAGAACAGGGCCTCACGTTTCAGGCGCGCTGCGGGATCTTGCAACACGTTGAGAATGTTGACGCCATCGAGTTTTCCGTGACGGGAAACCTGTCCGCCAGTGACCGTGACGATGGTGGGGAACATATCGATCGTCATGACGGGTGTGCGGCATTCCGAAGCAGTTGGAACTGTGCCCGGCCAACGCGCGATCATGGGAACTCTTACGCCGCCTTCGTAGGCGGATCCTTTGCCACGGCGCAGCGGGCTGTTGTCGGCGATGGTGTCGATCTTGTTGTAGCGCTGGGTGAGACCTCCGTTGTCGGACACGAACAGGATCAGGGTGTTCCTGCCGAGGCCGAGTTCATCCACTTTGTATTGGATGCGGCCGACGCTCTCATCAAGGCTGTGGATCATCGCGGCATAGGTCGCATTGCGGATCTTGATGTCCGGTCGCTTCGCGAGCTTCTTTTCGTAATGTGCCGTCAGTTCCGCCTTCGCCTGAATGGGGGTGTGCGGATTGTGATAGGCGAAGTAGAGAAAGAACGGCTTGTTTCGATTGCGTTCGATGACCTTGACGGCTTCGTCGGTAAGATAGTCGGTGACATAGCCGCCTTGGCTGCCGTCAGCCGAGGTGAAGTTCTTGGGTAGGAAATAGCCGCGACTGCCGGCGGGCTTGTCGACGGTTGTGTCAAAGCCTTGCGCGGTCGGTCGAAAATCCTCTGCAGCAAAGCCTTCAACGGCTACCTTGGCCTCGAGATGCCACTTGCCGACGTGGGCGGTCGTGTAGCCGGATTTCTTCAGAACCTCTGCGATGGTGGTTTCGCTTGGGTGCAGATGTTTGGTCCAATTCGGAATCGTCAGCTCTTCATGCGGACGATTCTGTCCGGCAATGAAGTCTGTGAGATGCAACCGCGCGGGGTATTTGCCGGTCATCAACGAAGCGCGGGTGGGGGAGCAGACGGTGCAGGCGGCGTAGGCATCCGTGAAGCGCATACCCTGTTTTGCCATACGGTCGAGATTCGGGGTCTCGTGCAAGGTGTTGCCGTAGCAACCGAGGCTGGACCAGCCCAGATCGTCTGCGAGCAGGAGAATGACGTTGGGGGGGCGATCGGCAGCGCTGGACATCATGGTAGAAATCAGAATCAACAGCGCTACCTGCGGAATGCGGATAGATGTCATGCCGAGATCATGGCGCATTCGGACTCCGATGCCAGTTTGCAAAGTGCCGATTGAAAATGTCGGCTCTCACGGTATAGAGAAGCCGTGAACGCTGCCGGCATCGGACAAGTAGAGTCGGAACTGGGCATTTCTTTGCCTGAGGAATACCGCAATTTCCTGCTGTCCAGCGCAGATGAAATCCGGCGTTTGGACGATGAACTCAGCTACGTGGTGACGCCGTGGGTGGAGGCACAGGAAATGATCAACGGCAACCGGGAGGCATT
>JAYPXF010000207.1:0-12418 GCA_038154405.1 Verrucomicrobiales bacterium
GATCATCCGCCAACCGCTTTTCCGCATCGGTGTCATTTTTTATGAGGCAACAGGCAACAGGCAACAGGCAATCTCACGGAGCGAACATTACCTCTGACTCACCAGACTGATTCGCGAGAAGCTTCCTCAACGAAATAATCGGGACAAGTCCGACAGATGGGCAATCCAATTTCGTGCCGCGGTCTTTCAGAGGATCGAGGAGGTTCAAGGCCGGAGAAAAGGCTGGCGTGATCTGCAACTGGATTGACGCCCATCGCCAGTGGCGAATCCCAGAAACGCACCTACAGTGTTTCAGACACGAACGAAACAAGACCTGATGAGCCTGAGCAACAGCCATGAGCGACTCTGAATCCGCACCAATGCCCGAAACGACTCCGATCACTCCCGCCGACACGTTGCCGTCCGAGATCCGCTGGGGCGGAGCCAAGTGGATTGTCGGTATTTTCACCGGCTTTTTCCTGCTGGTTTACATCGGCAGCAAAATGGCGGATGACGACACCTTTATCGGCACGGCTTTCACGGCGTGCTGCTTGTTGGCTGGAATCGCCCTCACGGTCTGGTGGCTGTTGTTGAGTCGTGCACCATGGAAGATACGTCTCGGTGCGATCGTGGGGGTCGTTGCGGTTGCTTCGATGTTTCGACTGCAGGGTTTCTCCGGGAACTTCATGCCGACCATCGTTCCTCGTTGGAAAAAGGCGGTGAAAGCCGAACGACCCGCCGCCGAGGAGACGAAATCCGATACGCAAAAGGCGATCCTGTCGGCCGACTATGAACCGACGGACGAAGACTGGCCGGAGTTTCGCGGACCGCGGCGCGACGGCATCGTGCGTGGTGCGAAGTATTCGGATGCGTGGTTGAAGGCCGAGATGCTCTGGCGCGTACCCATCGGTGAAGGTTGGTCATCCTTTTGTGTGGTCGGACCGTTGGCCTTCACGCAATGGCAGGAAGAAGACAAGGAAGTCACGGTCTGCCTGGAGGCGACTACGGGAACTGAGGTTTGGCGACACGCGGACGATACGCGCTTTGATGAAGCCATGGGAGGACCCGGACCACGGGCCACACCCACGTATGCGAACGGCCGGCTTTTTGTGTTGGGGGCAACTGGAATCCTTAACTGTCTGAATCCGAACACCGGTGACGTTCACTGGAGCGTGAACATCTTGGAGGACGCGAAGGCGGGCAACATTCAGTGGGCGATGTCCGGGTCGCCCCTGGTGCTTGGGGATCAGGTCATCGTTTCCCCGGGTGGCTCAGACGGTGCGAATTTGATGGCGTACGGTTGTTCGGACGGCGAACGCATCTGGGGCGCGGGAGACGGGATCGCGTCCTACAGTTCGCCGCAATTGTCCCGGCTGGGAGGCGTGAACCAAATCCTGATCTTCAACGGCGTCGGCGTCTTTGCTCACGAACCCGGCAGCGGAAAACCGTTGTGGAATCATCCCTTCACCTCCAGTCCGAAGATCTGCGTCGCTCAGCCTGGAATCTTCGGTGAAACCTCGGTTCTGCTTTCGCTTGGCTATGGCAAAGGCTCAATTCTGATTGACGTGGAATTGAAGGACGGCAAATGGAAATCCACCGAGCGTTGGATGAGTCGTCGGCTGAAATCCAAGTTCAATGACTTCGTGATCCGCGACGGCTACGCCTATGGCATCGATGAAGGTATCCTGGCGTGTATCGATGTCGCGACAGGCGAACGCGCGTGGAAGGGTGTTCGCTGTGGGTACGGACAATTGCTCCTGGTTGAGGATACGCTCGTCATCCTGTCGGAACGCGGTGAGGTGATCTTTGTCAAGGCCGACCCGGAGGAAGACGTGGAGTTGGGCCGGTTCAAGGCGATCGAGGGTAAGACCTGGAATCATCCGGTCATCGCCAACGGTTTGCTGTTTGTTCGCAATGCCTCGGCTGCCGCGTGTTTCAGGCTGTCGGAGAAATGAAGCTTTTGAACGAAAAGACCTCTCTCCAGCTTTAGGAAAAAGTAGACGCTTCCCCGATGCTGTGGGAGCAAGCCGTTATGCGTTCTGAATCAAGCAAACGGCAGAGGAAAGGGAGCAGGCGATCGAATGGTTGGACAAACACCTGAAGCAGACCGCGGCGGATCACCTCGACCGGAAGATGTCGCTTGTGAGACAGGCACGAATGAGCGTGCGTAGTCCGTATCCTTCCACCTTCACGTTCTCAAGGATCTCGTCGATCTCGAATTGGTCGAGGGCTTCCATGTGGCGGCCGGTGGCGTAGGTGAGGACCTGCGTGATGAGGTTGCGCGTGAAGGGTTCGGCGCGGTGAGTGACGAGGAGTTTGCGGAATTCGGCGAAGTTCCTGAACCGCTCGCCGGAAGGGAGTTCGCCGGCAGGATCGATCCTGTGTTTTGGGGCTTTGCTGTTGGAACGCGGGTAGTGGCTGCGCCAGCGGCCGATGGGATCAAAGTTCTCCAACGGGAAACCCAGGGGATCGATGCGGCGATGACATTCGGCACAGGTCTTGGATTCGCGATGGATGGCCAGTTGTTCGCGGATGGTTTTGGCACCGCGGGTATCCGGCGGAATCGGCGGGACTTCATCCGGTGGAGGTGGCGCGGGTGTGCCGAGGATGTTCTCCGCGATCCACGCACCGCGGGTGACGGGCGAGGTATCGACTCCGTTGGCGCTGACGGTGAGCACGCCGGCCATGCCCAGCACGCCGCCACGGGTGGAGTTGCCCTTGAGGGCGACCTTCTTGAATCCGTCGGCGAGTCTCATTTTGTCCTTCTCCGGCAGGCCGTAGAGCTTGGCGAGTTTCTTGTCGATGAAGGCGTAGTCGGCATCCAGGAAGTCGGTGACCGGGCCGTTCCTGCGCAGCAGATGGGTGAAGAAAAGACGGGCTTCCGCCTTCATCGCGGTGGGAAGATCTTCCGCGTAGTAGGAACGCGCGGCGCGGCGCGAAGGCGGTTGACTGCCGAGTTCGCGCAGCGCCAACCAGCTGTCCAGGAATCCTTCGACGAAACGGTGTGAATGCGGGTCGTCCAGCAAGCGATCTACTTCGAGTTCGAGCGTCTTGTCGCGAGTGAGCGTTCCGGTCTTGGCGTTCTTCAGCAGGGTTTCATCTGGTGGAGCGGACCAGAGGGCGTAGGAAAGCCGCGCGGCCAGATCATACGGACGCAGGCGTGATTCGTTCTCTGGTGTGATTTCACTCAAGTAAAGGAAGGACGGTGAGCAGAGAACCATCTTGATCGTGTCCAAGGCGGCTTGCCGGGGTGAAGCCTTCGCCGTGATCCCTTGCTGATAGGTCTCTTCGATCCGGGAGTTGTCAACCTTGTTCAACGGCCGCCGATAGGCGCGTTCAGCAAAAGCGCGCAGTTGCTCCAATGCCGCGGATTTCTGAAATCCCTCGGGGCCGAACACGTTGCTTTCCTCGAGACCGCCGTTCGATTCCTGGATCGGGCCGCGGACTTTGATTTCGGAGATGCGGATGTGCGGGAGTTTGCCTTTGCGAAGGAGATCGCTGCGACTCACGCTGCTGCGCTTGCTGTCTCGACCCAGTTCCTTGGCGTAGCGCTTGTTGAGGTCGATCACGGAGCGCCGGGATTCGTAAGCGCCATTCGGAAAGATGAACCGTGGGGTCTGTCCCTTTTCCAACCACACCCGGAATTTCTTCCATTCCGGTTTGTCGTCCGGCACCGGGACAGGATCCGATAATCGGGGTTCGACCCGTTGCGGGTAGTGAATGTGACCTTTGCGAACGTCACCCGGAACGATCTGCAGCAGGAAAGGTTCGGAGAAATCCATGCCGAGAATCTTGGAGTCGTAATGCGTGTCACGATGCATGGCTTGAACCAACACTTCAATGTCGTATAGTCCGGAAGAAGGAACTCCCTCGAGAAAGTCTTCTATGTGCCCGTAGCCACCCTGGCGCGTATCCGTGTTCGGTTGTTCGTAGAGACAGAGGTAGCGGAACTTGAACACAGATGAATGGGAGCCGGTGAGTTCCTCGTACTGCCTGAAGTTGCCCTTGAAGTGCCACGACTTCGGCGCCATGGCCGGTCGGTTGAGGCGCAGTTCCACCAGGCGATCCGCGGCGTGGAAGTACTGGTCGAGTAGAAATCCGGAGGTGACTAAGGTCTGACCGATGTTGTCCATGTGGTGACTGGTCTTTTCCTTGGGAAACTCTTCGGTGAGACCCAATGTGTCGATGCGCCGACCGACGAGGGTTTCCAGCGTGATCGCATACTCCCGCATCGTCAGTCGACGCATCACGGTGCGGCCGCCGCTGCTGGCGAACTGCCCACGTGCGGCTTGAACAGCCGTGCGGAGTTCCCGGACCACTTTCAGTCGTTCCTCGTCGCTAGGCTGATCCGCCTTCTTGGGCGGCATCTCCTTGAGCGTGATCTGATCAATGATCTCCTTGGCGATGACAAGGTCGGGCAGCTCCTTCAAGGGCAAGTTGAAACTCTCGAATTCACGTTCTCCTTTCTGCAGATCCGAGTCGTGGCAGTCGTAACAATAACGACCGAGGAACTTGGTAACGTCGGCGGGCGCATTCTCGGCGACCAGCAACAAAAACGTAATGATGATCCCGCGGAACAACACGAACGTAATTGGTTCAGGAAATCGTTCCCGTGCTCGTTCCGAACGAATCGATCTCCAGCCCCATCCGTTGCGCAAGGTCCAGGAAGAGATTGCACAGGGGAACCCGGCGCTTGCCGTTCTTTGCGACCTGCTTGAATTGGCCATGCCGATAACCGCCCCCAGCCAGAATGATCGGCAGGTCGGTGTTCGTGTGCGAGGCTCCGTTGCCCATGCCACTGCCGAACAGAACGGAGGTGGAATCCAGCAGCGAACGTTCGCCGTCGCGGATGGTTGCGAGACGCGTGAGGAATTTGCCGAAGTGCTCGATTTGGTAAGTCTCAAGCTTGATGAGATTCGCGACCGTCTCGGCTTTGTTGCCGTGATGCGACATGCTGTGGTAACCGCGATCGATGCCGAGGTGCTGGGGCAGGAAACTTCCGCCGATCTCCAAGGTTGCCACTCGCGTTGAGTCGGTCTGCAGGGCGAGCGCGATCAATTCATACAAGAGCGGCAGATCGTCCACCGTGTTCTTGTCGGCCGGGCGATCGAACGGCGCCTCCGGCTTGGGTTGGTCGGTCCAGCGTTCGCGGAGTTCCAACCGCTTCTCCACATCGCGGACCGAGGTGAAATACTCGTCAAGCTTAGCCCGATCTTCGCTGTTTACCTTGCCGGCCAGTCGGTTGGCATCCTCCAGCACGGCATCGAGGATGGATCCTTGCAGACGATGCTGCCGCACCTTCTGCGCCTGATGATCTTTCGAATCGGAAACGAACAGCCGGTCGAACAACTCCGCGGGACCGGTTATCGGCGGCACGCGCACACCGGAACGCGTCCAGGCAATCTGACAGCCACCATGAATGCCACCTTCGGACCCCACGGTCAGCGAGGGAAAGCGCGTCTGTGGACCGATTTTCTCGGCCATGAACTGATCGATTGTCACGTTGCCATCCGGCATGTCCTGGGCTTCGTGATGCAGTACGCCGGAAAGAAAGGTATGCACCGCGAAATGTCCGCCCTTCAGGCCATGATCCAGTCCGCGGTAAACGGTCATGCGTTCGCGGTTCGCCGCCAACGGTTTCAGCAAGGTGGTCGTCTCATAATCCTTGCCCGCGGTCTCGGGAAAGAAGCTCTTCTGCTGAAAGCCCAGGAGGTTGCCCACCGCCACAAAGCGGCGTGTGCCTTCTCCCGGGCCCCTCGCAACCCGAACGGCAGAGTTGGCCCGCAATGACGGAAGCCAGGGCAACGCCAGCGAGGCTCCCAGTGACTGCAGGGCAAATCGACGTCGAGATTGTTTGGAAAGACTGCGTTTCATACGGCCAATAACATCGGAGATTACGCATCACGAGGTCCGTATATTCAATCGGGATTCTCCGTGCGTGGCCGGTAGGTACTGCGGTATTTCTCTTGCTAACACAAGAATGCGACAACTGATCCTTATCCTAGCCGCGCTGTGTCCCTTGGCATCAGCGGCGGAACCGTTCCTCATCAAGGACGGGAAGCCACGGGCGTAAATTGTCATTGCCGAGAAACCGGCCCGGGCTGCTGAGTTCGGGGCACAGGAACTTCAGAAATATCTGGAGAAGATTACTGGCTGCCGGTTGGCGATCGTTGCGGAACCAACGGACAAGCCCCTCAAGATCTGTGTTGGCGAAAGCGCCACAAGTCGCGAATTTGGTGTTACCGCCGAAGGATTGGAACGCGACGCCTTCCGCCTGGTGTCCGGCGCGAATTGGCTGGCCTTGGCGGGCAACGACCTCGAGTTCGAGCCGCGCGAACCGTGGGCGCGCAATCACGGGCAATGGGCCCGGGAGAAGGAGACTGAGTGGATGAAGATCGCGAAGAAACCGTGGATGAATCCGATCGGTCGAAGCCTGTATCGCGACTACAACAAGCGCCTCGACATCTGGAACCTCGACCATCGCGGCTCGCTCAATGCGGTGTATGCCTTCCTGCGCAGTCTTGGCGTTCGTTGGTACATGCCGGGCGAATTGGGTGAGGTAGTTCCACGAAAGAAGAGCGTCGCGTTGCCGCCGGTGAACCGCACGGTGACGCCGAACTGGAAAATACGCAGCGTCAGTCGACCGCTGATTTCGGCAAACGAACTCGAGCCGGCACTCTGGTATCTACGCATCGGCGCCAGCGAGCAATACGGCATCCTCCATCACGGGCAACGTCACCTGACCGAACATCCCGAGCAGCGCAAGTCGCATCCCGAATACTATGCCATGCTGGCGAACGGGAAACGCGATACCGCCAGCAAGACCGCCAACGCCTGTCTTTCGTCCGAGGGCTTTTTTCAGGAAACCGTGGAATTCGCCCGGCTCATGTTCGACCACTACGACGTTCCGATCATCTCGGTAATGCCGCATGACGGCTTCAACCATTGCCAATGCGACCGGTGCCGCGATCAGGCCACGATCGAACGCGGTCCTTCCGGCATTTCCTCGGACTACGTGTGGGGCTTCGTGGTGCGCGTCGCCGTCGAGCTGGCCAAAACTCATCCCGAGCGCAAACTATTCTGCGGCGCCTACAGCACCTATCGCCTGCCGCCTCTCAAGATCGAAAAGCTTCCGGACAACGTGCTGGTTCAGATCACGAACGGCCGCCCGATCCGCGAGCTGGACGATGCCGTGCACGAAGAAGCCGCCAAGCTTCGGCGAATGTGGCAGGCCAAGACCGGTCATCCGCTCTCGGTTACACTTAACTACACCCCCTTCACCAATCGCGGCGCCTATCGCCCGCAATACTGGCCCCACGTGATTGCTCGCGGATTGACGGCCACCGTTGGTGAGACCTGGCGGGAAGACGTCTGGCTTTCGAGTGGAAAAGGCGGCCTTCACTTTCCCGGGATGGCGCATCTGAACCCGTGGGTTATCTCGCGGCTTTGGTGGGATGTCGAACAGGACGTAGATGTTCTGTTGGCCGAATACTACCAACTCTTCTACGGCCCGGCGGCGGCGGAGATGAAGACCTTCATTGAATTCTGCGAAAAGGAATATGTCCGGCTGGGATCCGATGGTGAACTCGCGGGCAAAGCCATCCAACTTTTCGACATGGCCAAGGCCGCCGCTCCCACCGACTCGGTCTACGGTAAGCGTGTCGCCATGGTCGATGAGTTCATGCCCACCTTTCGCAGCCGCGCCAAGCAAATGAGCACCCCGCGTCCCGAAGGTCTTCCCAACTATCGACTCATCGACATGGGCAAGGACAAGTGGCGCGACGTTCACGACACCTTGAAGTTGGACGGCAAGATCGATGAGGAGTTCTGGTCCGCCTACAATTACCCGCGCCCGTTGCGGCAACTCCATTCCAAGGCCTCGCCGAAAGAGCAGACGCGCTTCATGGGGCGCTGGTATAAGGACAGCCTGGTCTTCGCCATTCGGTGCGAATTCGACCCCGGCGAACCTCCCGTGATCGGCTCAAGGAAAGACAATGACCCCGCCATCTGGCAGGGAGAACATCTGGAACTGCTGATCGAAACCGACCGCCATTCGTACTACCAGATCGTCGTGAATCCCGAGGGTGCCCTCATCGATCTCGATCGCGGTGTCACCCTCAAACAAGGCCGCGCCTACGAATGGTCCTCCCAGGCCCAGGTGGCCGCGCATTTGGACAAGGATTTCTGGTCTGTCGAAATCCGCCTGCCGATCGCCGCTTCCGATGAAGACCCCCTGCACCAGATTGTCGGCACACGCCCCTTCGAAGCAAAGGGAGATGCCATGAAATCCGGCAAAGGAACGAGCCTCCCTTGGTACTTCAATCTCTTCCGCAAACGCTCCGGAACCGAAGCGATTGAAACGAGTTCATTCTCGCCCTTGAACAAGGAAGCCAAATCCTTTCATGTGCCCTCGCAGTTCGCGCGAATCTACGTCCGCTGATCTCACCCAAAATATTCCTGTTCCAGCTCTTGAGAGCCCAACTTTGAAGAACAGGAAGATTACTGGCAGGAATGTTCTGAACGAATTCACAGGTACACCAAGGCAAAGCAGAGACCTGCCGATTTCCTTTCTGCCCGACCTTTGATAGCTTGCTCTCATGCAACAGATCTCTCGGCGAAAGTTTGTGGCGGCATCCGCGGCGGCGGTTTCAGCGCCCTGGGTATCCCGGCTGAAGGCGGCGCCTTCTTCCATGATCACGCTCGGGTTCATCGGCACGGGTGGTCACGGAATCGCCCACAACCTACGCTCCTTCCTGCGGGAGAAAGACTGTCGCGCAATCGCGGTGTGCGACGTGTTTCAGAGTCGCAAGCAAAAGGCTGCTGGCATCATCAACAAGACCTACGGCAATCAGGACTGCGCGGGATACGGCGATTTTCGGAAACTGCTGGCGCGGGACGACATCGACGCCGTGGTCATCTCAACCCCAGATCACTGGCATGTTCCCATTTCGATGGCGGCGCTCGCGGCCGGCAAAGACGTGTTCTGCGAAAAACCGACCCTCACCATCAGGGAAGGGCGCGAACTCGTTGACGTGGTGAAGAAACAGAAGGCCGTGTTTCAAGCCGGCCTGGAAGACCGTTCCGTCCGGCAATATCACGCGCTTTGTGAAGCTGTGCGCAACGGCGCAATCGGGCAGTTGAAACACATCGACGTGGAACTGCCCGTGCACAAGAAGGTGTATCGCGAAGCCCGGCAGGCGCCGCCGAAGGACTTGGACTGGAACATGTGGCAGGGTCCCGCGCCTTGGGCGGAGTATTCGCCGCAACGCGTTGACTGGATGGGGTGGCGGATGATCCGTGATTACTCCGGCGGCATCCTGACCGATTGGGGCGCTCACCTCGTTGACTCCGCCTTGGTTGCCAACTTCGCTGAGAAATCCGGCCCCGTTGAAATCAAGGGAAGAGGCGAGATCCCAGACGGTGTGATGAACACCGCGAAGAAGACCTTCGACGTGCACTACCGTTTCGCCAACGACGTGACCATGCGGGTGGTTTCCAAAGGAGTGCGTCTGAGATTTGAAGGAACTGAAGGCTGGTGTGGCAATGAGGGATGGCGCGCCGAACCCAAGGCCCATGATCAGAGAATCTTCGGAGAGAAACATTCGCCCAACAAGATGTGGCCGCTGCCCCGCAACGAACATCGCAACTTTCTCGATGCGGCAAAGTCCCGCAAGGCTGCCACCTATACCGCGGAAGATCTGCACCGCCTCAGCACGACCCTCCATCTGGGGGCCATCGCCATGGAACTCGAACGGCCCCTCCGGTGGGATCCCCAAAAGGAGCGTTTCCACGACGACCCACGAGCAAATGCACTTCGCAGCCGCGAAGCCCGAGATTGGGCCAACGCTTGAACTCGTCTTCACCTCCGCCTCCCCATTTCCTGCCAACAATCTTCCTGTTCAATTCTACTTCCCATGTCGTGCCGCCGATTCATCGTCTTCTCCGCTCGCAGCATTGCCGATGTCTTGTGCAGATTCTGTGTTTGCGAATGCTCGGGCCGTCGACTGACACTGCCCACCTCATGAATTCCCGCGTATTCATCGCCCTAAGTCTGCTCGCGGCGCTCGGGTTGAATCCTTCATTTGCCCAAAACTCCGGCGAGAAGGTTCTGTTCGCCTTCGACGATCGCAGTCTGCCTTGGAAACACAATTTGAAGCTCACGCTCGTGGAAGCAGAGAAGCATCCGCGTAATCCGGTCCTGAGGCGCGGTCCCGCCGGTGCGCCGGATCATGGGCATGCGATTCTCTATGGCACCGTCATCAAGGACGGAGACAAGTTTCGCATGTGGTATCTCGGCATGTTCGAGATCGAGCTCAAGGCCGGCCAGGCGCCGGGTTGGTGGCGGCCGATGTGCTATGCCGAGAGCGATGATGGAGTGAACTGGACCAAGCCGAATCTTGGGCTGGTGGAATTCAAGGGCAATCGAAACAACAACATCTGCCTGATCGAAGGCGACCCGTTCAGTCTGACCAAGGTGAACGATTTCCTTTCCGTGCTCCACGAACCCGACGACCCGGATCCTTCCCGGCGGTACAAGGCGGCCTACATCGCCCACCCGCCCTACGATGACATCAAGGGCGGCATGAGCAGCATTGGGATCAAGGAACGCGTGGTGGCCGCGACGATTTTGGCGACCAGCGCCGACGGCCTGAGTTGGAAGATTGTCGGCGACCGGCCGGCCAATGCGGGTGGTGAACGATTCGAGGTCACCAGCCTGTATCGTTTTGGGGATCACTACTATTCGCACGGACAAATCATCTCGCCGTGGGCTTGGCGGCCGGACGGTAGTCGTATCGGCCGGGTGATGTTGGGATACCGCTCGGCGGACTTCGTACATTGGTCCCAGGCCAAGTCATTCTCCTTTGCCCGCCCGGGGCAACTGACCGAACCACCGATCAAAGGACAACAGACCCACATGGGCGCCGGGCTCTGGAACCGCGGCAACGTCCTGGTTGGTCTCTATGGCATGTGGCAGGACGCACCTGTGAAACCCACGGGCAAGTATTGGAACGAAGGGGTGACGATTGATCTCGGTCTCGTGGTCAGCAATGACGGCATTCGTTTCCGCGAGCCGGTTCCCGATTTCAAGATCATCCCCCGCGGGAAGGACGGCGAATGGGACAGCATTGCGTTGTTGCAGGGTCATGCCTTCGTGAATGAAGGCGACCGGACGATGATCTGGTATTCGCATTGGGACACCGGCGGAAAACTCCGCAACATGGAGATTGGATTGGCGAGCCTGCGCCGGGATGGATTCGGATACCTTTCCCGACAGTCCACCAACACCACTGGCCATTGCATCACGCGCCCGTTGTCCGGCCGCGAACTGCGGCTGTTCGCCAATGCTGAGAACCTGTCGGCGATACATCCCCTGCGTCTGGAACTGCTGGATGCCCGCGACCGCCCGATCAAGGGCTTTGCCGGAAAAGATTCTGCTATCCTGCGTGACGCCGGCTTGCGCCAGGAAGTTGTCTGGCCGTCCACCGGCTCATCGCGATTGCCGATGGATCGTGATGTTTCCGTGAAGGTCACCTTCCCGGACGGAGGTGATGCCCGACTTTACGCGCTCTATGCGGAGGATGAATTTGTATCCAACCCACCCAGCGACAAGGTTGAGACGGCGAAGACGAAGGATGGTGTTGAATTTGGAATGTGGGGCCGGCGCAAAGGTGTGCATCAACCAACTCTGGTTGTTCTCGCCAGTGAAATTGAAGGAGTGCTCGGTTTGCCCTACTTCCGCCAGTGCGGGAATGAACTCACCCGGGATTCCGGTTGGCTTTGTGTTTCGATAGATCTTCCCTGTCACGGCAGCCGGGCCCGGGAAGGCGAAAGCGCCGGGCTCACCGGGTGGCGTCAACGGGTTGAGAAAGGAGAGAACTTTGTGGCCCCGTTCAATCGGCGACTGTCGGCCGTCATCGATCATCTGATCGAACAGGGAATTGCGGATCCTGATCGCATCGCCGTAGCCGGCACATCTCGCGGAGGTTATCTGGCGATCCAGTTCGCGGCCCATGATCAACGGATAAAGGCAGCGGCTGGTTTTGCCCCGGTCACCGACCTTCGTGCCTTGCGCGAATTCAGTGGCTTGGATGACAACGGACTTGCCCGGCAACTGTCGTTGGAGAATCAGGCGAAGGCATTGGCTGGCCGCCACGTTTGGATCTGTATCGGCGATCAGGACCAACGGGTTTCAACGGACCGTGCCATCGCCTGCGCTCGCAAGATGACCGCCGCCAAGGTGCGCACTACCTTTCATCTCATGCCCGAGCCGCGCGGACACACCACCCCAAAGGGCATGCCCGAATCGGCGGCTCGCTGGATTGAATCCGTGTTTGCGGATTAGGCTGAAGAGACATTCAGATCGTATCACCAGCGTCCGGCCAAGACTGGCGCGTACCGCCAAAACGTGAATAGCCGTGGCCTCGCTGCGCTCGACCAC
>JAYPXF010000208.1:0-3831 GCA_038154405.1 Verrucomicrobiales bacterium
GCTCAATCGTGGCCGGATCCGGTGGCGAATCATGTTGTGCCTTATCAGAGTTTGGGGATCACGCATGGGCCGGTGTTGGGTCGGATCACGTCAAACTCGGTGACGGTTTGGATTCGGACGAAGGAGGCGATGGAGTTTGAGGTGGCGGTCGCTGAGACGTTGCCGTTTATGAAGGCTGCGGTGACGAAGGGGAGAACACAGTCGGACCGGGATTTCACGGGTTGGGTGACAGTTCGGAAGCTGAAGCCCAACACACGCCACTTCTATGCGGTCAAGCTGCGGGGGGAGATTGTGGATATCCGCGCTTCGGTGGAGGATCCTTGGCCGTCGTTCCGGACGCTGCCGGACAAGACGAGTTTTGCGCATCAATACAATCCGGACGGGCGGTTCAACTTCTCTTTCTCAATCGGTTCATGCCAGCGACAGAAGTCGCCGACGGATACTTACGGCATTTACGCGAATCCGCCGGTGTTCAATACGATGTGGAAACGACACCGCGATCGGCTTTCGTTTCACATCATCAACGGTGACTACACCTACGAGGAGACCTTGAACGGGAACAAGACCGGGCTGGAGAACAACTACAAGCTCTACCTCGAGCGTGGACGTTCGCTGAACCGCTTTTTGCGACACGTGCCGATGTTCACGATGTTCAACGATCACGAGATGACAGACAACATTGACGGCGCCGGTGAAGTTGGACGCGGTGACGGGAACCACCTCGTTCGCGATCCGGCTATGCAGGTCTGGGAATATTATGCCAACTGGGCCAATGACGTCGCGCCGCATCATGCGCCCGTGCGCTTCGGCTCGGCTGAAGTGAAGAAGGGCGACAACATCCTGCACGATCCGAGCGCGGATTTCTCCACAATCACGACGAAACAGATCAGTACGCTTCACATCGGTCCGTGGTACAAGGGCGTCAAGCGTCCGCATCGGAAGGAGCGTGGCAACTACAACACCGGGGTCTACCGGGTGGAGAAGATCATAGACCAGCATCGACTGCAGGTTTCACCGGCGTTCAAGTCCACGGCTAGGTCGCCCTACAGCATCGGCACGCATCGCTACTTCGATCGCGTGATCGGCAACTGCCACTTCATCTTCCTCGACACCCGCAGCGAGCGGTCACGCTTCAAGGGCCCTGACAAGGCACGTGATCCCAGGGAGTTCATTCTGGGCGAGGTCCAACGCAAGTGGTTTCTGAACACAGCCAACAATTCCAAGGCCGATTTCATCTTCGTCATCTCCGGCGATCCATGGGTGATATTTCACTCGGCGTTTCACGTTCGCGGAACGGACACGAAGACGAAGGGTGACGGCTTTGCGGGATACGTTCACGAGCGCGAGATTCTGCTGAACGCCTTGGACAAGATTCAGAAGCCGGTGCTGATTTTGACCGGCGACGTGCATCATCCCTTTGCCGCACAGATCACGGACAATGTCTGGGAATTCCTCTGCTCGCCCATGAACTCCGCCGGTCATCCGCTCGGCACCGCCGGTCTGCCACCCTTGGGTGGCTGGTTTGACAGCCAGGGTCGCAAGGTGAAAATCAAATGGTGCGGCGGCAACCCCGACAATGTGCATTACCTCCGCCAGAGGCATAGCGTCTTCACGATGGTGAACGTGAACAACATCGTCCGCCATGGGCTGAACGACGGCCCCGGCTACCAATATCTGGCGTTTGACGAACCGCAGGTGGTTGTCCGATTCCACGACGGTTACACCGGCGAGCTCCTTTACGCCGAAGGCATTTCCACCGCGGACGCCAAGCCGGAAGGCAAGGTATTCCCGAAGGTCAACCGCTTTGGGCACTGGAGAAAAGACCTCAAAAAGAAGTGAAATTCAGCGCGGGGTTAACATTCAGCGTGATCGGTTGTAGAATGCCGGTATGTCCGAAGACGCAGTTGAAGATGAATACGAAGAGGAGGGTTCCGCCTATGAAGAGCATTACCAGCGCCCGGCGGACGAAGAGGAACCCTACAACGTCACCGACAAGAAGGGGCGTGATCCGTGGAAGGATTCATTGCCCAAGCGTCTGTTCTCTTGGGCTTTCTGGCTGATGATGTTCTATTTCAGCACGGCCGGATTCATCTACGGCCTGATGACCAAGAAGGACGGCACGAGCAATGCCATGGCGGACACGGTGTTCATGCCGGCGGAATTCGCACGGGGCTGGTCGTTCACCTATATGCGCATGACCGACTGGCAGATCAGTCTGTTTCGCGAGGCTGAAGAAGTGACGGACGACGGGAACGGACTCTGAAGCCGCGCCCCTGGCATTGAGATGGACGAAACTGCGGCACGGAAGACCTGTTGGGTGGCGGCGATGCATTCCGTGGAAGCGGTGCGTCCGCTACTGCCGGCCCGATTGCCGGAGGCGGCTGATGGCGGACTCGCGGATCAGTTCGACCGATTGTCCGACGCCCATCGGGAACTCCGGAATATGGATTCCCTCCCCGGAACGCCGGGTTGGCTGCCGTGGTTGCTTCCCGCCATCGGCCTCTGCGCCGGATTGGCCACCAACGCCTTCGCTCAATCCGGCAGGATCAATCTCATTTCCTTTCCCGTGCTCGGATTGGTGATCTGGAACCTGGCCGTATACCTCCTGTTGCTGTTCAAGGCCGCCCAGTCAAGGCAACCGGTGAATTCGTTCTTCCTGGAATGGCTGATGAACCGCATTCGCAAACCAAATGAAAACGAGAGCCAAACGGATTCAAGCCCGATCCCATGGCCACAAATTCGGGAGAAGTTTCTGTCTCTCTGGCTGCCGCAATCGCGCGTCGTGGTGATCGAACATATCAAGACGAACCTGCACCTCGCGGCGGCGGCGGCGGCAATGGGCGTCGTCGCGGGCATGTATGTGCGAGGTCTGGCGTTCGAGTACCGCGCAGGATGGAGCAGCACGTTTCTGAACGGTCAGTCATTGGAGTCGTTCCTCCATTTCACCTTAGGGCCCGCAGCGTGGTTTGCGGGCATCGAACTGCCCGCCTCGGTGCATCTGGATTCGCTTTCCTGGTCCGGGGGATCGAAAGGCGAGAACGCCGCGTCGTGGATTCATCTCTACGCCGTCACGTGCCTGCTGTTCATCGGACTGCCGCGTTTGTTGTTGGCGCTCGGAAGCGCCGGCAAGGCGAGATCCTTCCGCGCGAATTTCCCCCTCGATCTGAACGCCTTGGGGCTGACGCCGGAGCCGGATGTCGCGCTTGAAGACAGCTCGAATCCGAAGGCCAAGCAAATCTGCGTAATTCCGTTCAACCTGGACCTGGAGTCCAAGGACCGTGAACTGATCCGCCTGTTTGCATTTGGCGAAGCCGGCGGACCGGTCAACATCGACTACCGTGCCAAGGTGGATTACGCCGAGATCGAGGAATACTTCACCTCGTTCAGACCAGCCACTCGCGACGCATTCCGCACGGTGTTGCTGTTCAACCTTTCCTCCACCCCCGAGCATGAAGTGCAGGGCGATGCGATTCGCCATCTGCAGGAACACATACCGCAGGAACGACTGCTCATCTACCTCGACGGCGATGCCTTCACCAAACGCTTCAGCGCAGATCCGGACTTTCAGGAGCGTCTGAGAACGAGGAAGGAAAGCTGGGCCAACTTTCTGAAAACCTACGATGCCAAACCCGTGTTCATGAGGGCGGACACATGATGGATCCGCAGATACATCTGAGCCTGATCTCCCACACAAACGTGGGCAAGACAACGCTTGCACGCACCCTGCTGCGCAAGGATATCGGCGAGGTTTTCGACCAGTCTCACGTCACGGACATTGCGGAGAAGCACATCCTCATGCAGACGAAGGACGGAGTATTGCTGAACCTCTGG
>JAYPXF010000208.1:3841-11992 GCA_038154405.1 Verrucomicrobiales bacterium
GGATTTGGCGATTCGTTCCGGCTTTGGAAGCGACTGAGGGTTTCGGACAAAGCCATCATCGGATTTCTGACCCAGACATGGGATCGATTCATCGACCGTCCCTTCTGGTGCAGTCAGCAGGCGATCCTGAATGTGCGGAATCACGCCGACGCCGTGCTCTACCTCGCCAATGCAGCCGAGGATCCGGCGGAGGCCGCCTACATAAAGCCCGAGATGGAGATCCTTCAATGGTTGGGTAAACCCATCGTCATTCTGCTCAACCAAATGGGGCCGCCCAAGAGCCCGGACGATGAAGCCCGCGAGGTGGAACGATGGAAACGCCACTTCGCCGGCATTTCGAACACGACAGAGGTCATGGCCTTCGACGCGTTTGCCCGTTGCTGGGTGCAGGAAGAGGCCCTGTGGCACAAGGTGAAGAACATTCTTCCGCAAAGCCGACGCGGGCTCATGCAGGAATGCGTCGACCACAACCGCGACCGCAACCTGGATCGTTTTCATCAATCGATGCAACGTCTCGGCAAGGCGCTGGGAATCATCACCGCAGACAGTGAGGCGCTTCCGCCGCAGAGCATTGCTGAGAAACTTTTGAGCCCGGTGTCGGAGAATTTTCGGGAGCCGCAGAACCAGGCCATGGCCAGGCTGGGAGAGCGAATGATCCGGGAGCTCACTTCGGCGGTCAGCGACGTGATTCAACTGCATGAACTTTCCGGTGAGGCCGCGCGGATCATCGAAGAACGATTCGAGGATGATTTCGCCGTCGAGCAACCTGCCAGCAAAGGAATTGCTGCGACGGTGGGGGGCTTTCTCAGTGGCGCCCTGACCGGACTGGCCGCCGATCTCACTGCCGGTGGTCTCACGTTCGGCGGTGGTGCATTGATCGGTGGTCTGCTTGGCGCGACCGGCGGGGTCGCAGCAGCTGAAGGCTTCAACCTCGTGAAAGGCACGAAGGAGGCCCGGGTGGCATGGTCCGCAAGATTCATCGCAGGCATCATGGAATCCGCCATCCTGCGTTATCTTGCCGTGGCCCATTTCGGCCGCGGTCGAGGTGAATGGACGGAATCCGAACATCCGAAGGTGTGGAAGGAGATCGTCGCTTCTGTGGTCACCGCGGCAAACGCAGACCTGTGCTCCGCGATCGGAAAACGCGGGACCTCATCCCCGGTCAGCGAATGCGAACTACGCGCTCACCTCACTGAGACAACGACACAGGCTTTGCGTCGCCTCTATCCTGACACCATTCTCCCCGTACCTGAGGCGCAGAAGAATTGCTGACCACAGTAGTTCCCCACATTGTGCCCATCCAACGCGCCTCCCCCCAGTCAAGACGACACGTCGGAGCCGACGTCCAAGGGGCCTCGCGACCGTCTTGCGAAACGAGCCTTGCCGGGCCAGCGCAAACTTTCCTCGGCGGCCTGATCTGGTTGCAGTTTCTTCCACGTCGTCCCCAACGCGACCAGCCAACCCGGCACACACCAAACCATGGGATTCATCCGTAATCTCCCGATCCGGCGAAAGCTGATGCTGGCGCTGACGGGGTACCTGCGCAACCGCACCGATTCTATGTGTCGCGGCGATCGCAACGTTTGAGTAATTCAGCTACAAGGACCGCGTCGCCAGCATTCTTGAGTCAGAGGCCGACCTCCACCCGCAAACTGGCCGACAGCACGTCCGGCCTGCAGCGCGACAAACCCGCCATCACGGTCGAGGAGATCGACCTCACCAGCGGCAATCGCGAGTGGTGGACCCTCATCCAGTTCCAGATCCAGGAGGCCTCCGGCGAGCAACTGACCGGCGGCATCGGGATGGACATCACCTCGCTCAAGGAAGCAGAACAGATCCACAAGCTCAACGAGGACCTGGAGCGCCGCGTCGCCCAACGCACCGAACAGCTCGAGATGAAAAATACGGAACTGGAATCGTTCTCCTACTCCGTACCAAATAATCTGCGGGCGCCACTGCGCAACCTGGGCGGATTCATTGAGCTCCTCTCCGGCGAACTCGGCGACGGCATTGGGGAAGATCCCTCACGTTACATGAAGATCATCAAGGAAGAGGCCGGTCGCGAACTTCTGCCGGGATTTCAAGAGGATGTATGGCACATCTGCCAGCGATTTTCTGGAGAGCTGGACAGCTGTCCGCCCCAGTGACCGGCATCCCGTTGTTTGGTGGGTCGAAAAACCGCGGCCGCTCCCGATCACGCCGGCCAGCGGTAAATGATATACCCGATGTAGACGGCAAAACAGAGGCCGCCCTCCCAACGATGTATCGTCATCCCCGTGCGCATGACGATGCCGGCCAAGATGAGCATGCCAAATTGGACGAGGTAATCCATCGGGTCCACTCCGGTCGATGCGATCGGGCGGATCAGAGCGGCGATGCCGGTGACCTGCAGAAGATTGAACATCACCGAACCGACCGCATTACCCACCGCCATGTCAGCGTGTTTGCGAAGCGCAGCCACCACGGAAGCCGCCAGATCCGGAGCGCTGGTACCGAAGGCGACAACGGTAAGGCCGATCACGGCGTCACTCACCTTCATGAGCTTGGCCATCGAGATCGCGCCCTCCACCAAGACATGACCTCCACCAATCAGGATTCCCAGACCGATCAACAACACCCCGATGTCCAGCCAGATGCTCCCCTTCTTCACGAGGTCAGTCGTGATCTCTCCGTCGATTTCATCGACCGGCTCGGACAGGGTCTGCTTGCGGGCCATGGAAATGTTCAGCCAGGAGTAACCGGCAATTCCCAACACCAGGACCAAGCCTTCCAGACGATCAAGCAAGCCGTCCGCCAGAAAGGATGTGAGCAGCAGGGCACAGAAAATCATCAGCGGAACGTGCACCCTCAACATTTCGCGCTTCACCACCAACGGACAACAAAGTGCGGAAACGCCCAGGACGATTCCGATGTTGCAGATGTTGGATCCCACCACGTTGCCGATCGCGATACCGCCCTTTTCGTTAATCGCCGCGGCCGAGCTGACAACCATTTCCGGCGCACTCGTTCCGTAGGCCACTACGGTCAATCCCACCGCCATCGGCGTGAGCCCGGCAGATAGGGCCAAGGCAGCGGCCCCTTTCACCAGCAACTCGGCTCCCACGTAGAGCAGCGCGAGTCCCAAGACGATTAATCCAATTGCAACGAGCACGGTTTGGTCGCGGGCACGATACGGGCAACCGCCAAGCAGAAAAGCCCATATTTGGATTTTCTACCCCCTCATCGATGGCAAGATCGGCATCCCTCCGAGCAGAAGCTTTTCCCCACCACTTGCGCATCGGAGAATCTGTGGTTTCTTCTCTATCCGCCTTTGCGGCAATTGGAAAGGAGCAGCATGACTTCGGAGCTTACCAGAGAAATCATAGCCAGCCTGCCAACCGGGCGAACGCTTTTCCCTTACCATCGCGACCGCTACGCACTGCAGTTGCTCAGGGCGGCTTTTCCGGGAGGCGAATCGGTGGTCAACATCAAGCGTTCCCGTTTCCACGGACTGTTGCACAAGCCGGCGGTACGAACATTGATAGCCAAACTGGGTCGCAATCACATCACACCAAAGGACCTGGAATCCGGTTGGCCGCACAACCACCAGACGTATCGTCTCACCCTTGGCCAATGGCCGGAGCCTGACGAGCGGTGGGACCGCGACCATCATCAGACAACGCGCCGCGGAACGAATCTCGTCCTGCGCCTGAATTTTGCCGTCAGCCACAACCGGTATTTGAACCGGATCACCCGCACTGACATCGCAGACTACAACGACTGCTCCATTCATCCGATCGAGAAGCGACAGAATCTCACCCTCGCCTGGTCCCGGATCGACCTGGACTTCGACACGCGGGAGGCACTCATTGAGGAAATTCAGACCGACTGGATCCGCGACGCCCGCAGGTGGGCGCGAGGCTCCCGCCACGGCGAACACGCGGCCCGATTTCGAAAGTATCGGGACACCATCATGAAACCCCATCTCCCGATCTGGGACGAGGCAATGCTATCCGCCACACTCTGGTTTCTGATCGAGGAGATCGGCATCCGCAGCATCTTCTATCACACCGCGAAATCGGGGAGTCGTTTCAAGCGTATCGACTGCAGCCATCCACCGCGATCCGTCTACACGGATCTGCCCCGGCGTTTCTGCTTTCAGAGCACCTGCAACGGCCCGCTCTTCATCCGCGACCGTTCGGACCGGCGCGTTCGCCGGTTGTTTCAACGACCGGAAACCAAGTGGTTCCACCTCGAGTTTCCTGCCGCTCGCAACCTCGCATTGGCCGTCTGACCAGGCCGCAGTCCCCATCAGCGGATGCAAGCAAACCACTCCGCATTTGTCGTCGAGGCTGGAGGCGTATAGCCTCCAGCACTGACGTGTCCGATTCCGATTCCAATCCGGATCCCTCCAAGCATGGTCGAACTGAGTGGCTGTTTGTCATCGGCGGCTCGCTGCTCTTCACGTTGGGGTTTTACCTCACGGAATCATCGCTGTGGGACAGCATGGATTACGTCTTCTTTTATCATCCGAACTTTCAGTTTCTCCACGACTCAATCTGGTCGGGCACGTTGCCGCTATGGAATCCGCATGTCGGATTGGGCCGGCCGTTTCTCGCGGACACTCAAAACGCCGTCTTCTATCCGCCCATGTGGCTGGTGGTTCTTGGTCCGCATGTGGCACTGATACTGTTGGCATGGATGCACCACGTGCTCGCATTCGTCGGCATGCGTCGATTGACCGAGTCAGCCGGTGCAGAAAAGCTGCCCTCCATACTTGCCTCGATCGCCTTCATCTTCAGCGGTCCATTTGTGAGCCGCTGGTCTTCGGGGCAGATCATGTATTGCTGCGCGCTGGCCTACATGCCGTGGCTCTTCATTCTGGCAAGGCACTGCTTCGAGGACTTCTCCTGGCGACGCATCGCCATTACAGCGGGAGCTTTGGCGCTGCAGTTCTTCTGCGGCCATCCACAGATCTTCTGGGTGACCGGAATCGGCATGGGGCTCTACATCCTCGGCTACGGATTGTTCCCATTCGGGAGAGAATCCGTTGTTCACACGCTTAAATCACTCGGCCAGCTCGCGCTCGCCTCGATGTGGTCCCTGGCGATTACCGCCTGTGTACTGCTGCCATTCATCCAGCTGATTGATCAGGGGAATCGGCCGGATTCTGAGAGTTTCGCCACATTCGGCAAGATGCCTCACGGTGCCTTTCTCAGTCTGTTCGGTACGCTGAAACCACTTTGGGAATACAATATCTTCACCGGCTGGTGGCTGGCCATACCGGGTCTCGCGGGATTGACCATGGTGAAGAACCGCGAATGCCGGGCGTGGTTGTTCGTCGCCGTGGTGAGCATCTTCGTGGCGTTGGGTGATGACACGCCGATGTTCACGCTGAACTACCACCTGCTTCCAGGATTCTCAAAGATGCGTTTCGTGGCGCGGATCGCAATTCTCATCCCGATCGCCGTTCTCATCGCCGGATCCATCTGGCTATCCCGGCAAGAAAACAAACGCGCAAGCCTTCTTCGCCTGATTGCCATGGCAGGCGTGTCGCTTGGTGCAGTGAAATGGCTGTATGAAAAACCGGCGAATCCTTGGCAATTGCCAATCGAGATCAATCTTCTCGCATTCGGACTGCCCGCGCTGCTGGCATCGATCGCAGTCCCTCTGTGCATTTCCGAAAAACGCAAGATCGCCCTATGTGTCATCGTGATCGGCAGTCTCATCGAAATCAGCTCGGAGGCTTGGTCCTCAAAGCAGATCTACACCATGGAGAACGTATCCGGATTGAATCCCGCCTATCCCGGACAAGTCCTTCTGGCAAGACACCTTGAGCACCATTTCCCGAGAAAAGAGAATCAACCGCCGCCTCGCGTTCTCATTAATTCGAAGGCCGTCCCCGAGAACTTTGGAATGGTACACGGTTACAGTACCCCAGACGCATACACATCCCTGTTCCTGGATCGCCCGTGGAACTACCTTCACGACACGTTGGGCATTACTTCCCCTTCCCTGGCGAACACTTATCTGTCCTTCGATGTCTACAAGACCACCCCGTTCCCTTGGCCGACGATTGCGCAGGACGTCGGGTTCCACAGAGAGCACGGCCTGATCAACAATCCGTCGCCGACTCCACGGGCCTACCTTTCATTCGCGGCTCACTCATTGCCGGCTCCCACGAACGTACTCGCAACCCTGGTGAACGGTCATGACGTCTATCGACATTCGCTGCTCGAAACTCCACTTCCGTTCACCCTCCCCTCGCATGGCCCGTTGGCGCGATCGATCGCCATCAAGGAATTCAGGAACAACGAGATCACGATCCACCTGGACAATGACAAAGATGCCTTGCTGGTACTCGCTGAAGTCTGGTACCCGGGTTGGAAAGCGGAGGTCGACGGTGTAATCGTCGATGCCGTTCCCGTAAATTACTGGATGCGCGGAATTCCGATCAAGGCCGGGTCGGATCAGAAAGTGAGAATCTACTATCGGGAGGAATCGCTACCCATGGGATCAATCATCTCTCTGCTGGGTATCGCGTCACTCTTCCCAGCGCTTCGAAACCGGCGGAACGCGGAAGTGAATACGAACTAGAGACGGGCCGCTTCGATCAGCTCCCAGAATTTGGGATTGTCCTGCAACTCTTCATCTTCGCCGGTTGGCAGACTCGAACGGAAAAGAAAGTCCTTCAACGTGTGGCGGCTGAGAATGCGATGCACAACCACGCCAAGTTCGTGTTTCTCGAAGTAGATTCGGTAGTCGCCGATACGGAAACGATGGAGCGTGTGCCCTTCTCGTTCCAGTTTGCCAAACCGCTCCATCTCCGTGCTCATCACCTCTTTTGGAAACCCACGAAACTCTCCGAGGATGTTCAGCTGAAGTTCCTTCGGCATCTTGGACAGCTCTGCCGCGCTGAGAGGATTGAAGATGATCTGAAAAGGACGCATTAAGTTACCCGGTGAAGCAAATTGGCTGGCGAACTGGCAGCCCGTATGGGAATCGAACCCATCTTTCGGCCTTGAGAGGGCCGCGTCCTAAGCCGATAGACGAACGGGCCGCGAATAGCGGGCTGTTCTTTTATCTCGGTGAACTCCTTCCGGGAAGAAAAAAAGCCGCTCGTCAAACGACGAGCGGCTTTTCGGAAAAGGAACGGATCAGGCGCGGCGCTTGCGACGGGCAGCGATCAGGCCACCGAGACCAAGGAGACCCAGAGTAACCGTGCCGGGCTCAGGAACCAGCTGAAAGCTCTGGAAGCCGAGATCGATGAGCGTCGGAGCCGGAGTAGCAGGACCGGTTGCATTCGCACCACCAACAGCTCCAGTCATCACGGCGGACTGACCATGCTGAGCACCAGCCGTTTGTGCAGCACTAAACGTCGCATGAGCCGCATCCCAAGCGTAGAGACGAATGTCAGCTGTGAACGAGTTGCCCGAGGAGGTTACTTGCACCGGGGTGTTCAGAACGATCACACCAGCGGCACTTGGGTTCTCGACATCTTGAAAGGTCGTGAAGCGCGTTGCACTACCGATCGCAGAGAGCGTCCCACCGGTAGGACCAGCCCAGAGCTGCCCGAAGAAATCACGGGTGAGATTGGCGCCGCCGGTATCAGTCACAAAATGTCCATCGGTGCCGAAGTTGGTGGCAAAAATGACTGACGTTTGCGCGTTGCCAGAAAGCGGCATTAGGGCTGCAAGAGAGAGTATAGCGATAATTTTTTTCATCTTAATCGATTAGCTGAGTTCAGAGTAAGAGTTTCCGAAAAAACTTTTCAAGATTAATTCACCGTATTGATTGATCCATTGTTAACGTCGAAGGAGACCTTCCATTCGGTCGCACCAGAGCGGCGAACCCAGAAACCTTGACCAACACCAATGATCGGTTCCGACGGACTCCAGCTCAGCGAGCCAAAACCACCCAATGAGTAAGGAGTGTAGGTCGTGCCATTCCAAGTATAGACCACCGTGCCGGCAGCTTCGGGGAGTTTCAGATCGGTGCCCACGCCGCCAACCACCGGCACCTGAGACGCGACCAAGGAGAAACCGTCATTGAGAGGAGTGGTCAACGTGCCTTGCGGAACATCACCGACAAAGGTCACGGTGTAATCCGAACCAGAGTTGTTTCGGAAGAAGAATGCTTCGCCAGGAACAAGGGTCATGCCCGGATTGGACC
>JAYPXF010000208.1:12002-12401 GCA_038154405.1 Verrucomicrobiales bacterium
ACGGGTGTTCGGAGTGCCGAAACCTGCACCGTCGAACTTGTAGATGATGCAGCCGGCCGGAGCATCCGGAAACAATGCATCGACAGTATTGTTTGCCGCCGAAAGAGGATTAGAAGCCAACGCGAACTGTCCGTTGGGGAATGTCTTGTTCACGAAGCCAACGGCGTTGACTGAAAATACGGTTTGGGCCGAGCTGCTGAGAGCACTGGCGGCCACGACGGTTGCGGCGAGTAGTATCGATTTCGCTTTCATTTGATCTGTTTAGTTTGGCGATCTCTTTTCCGTGTGCGAGAGCAACGTCTCAAATTGAACTCTTGATGTCAACGATTTCAGCATGGGTTATTGGCCGTATTTCTGGGCGGAAAACCTTTGAAGCCAAAACGTTACACGAGATAAGAC
>JAYPXF010000209.1:0-5354 GCA_038154405.1 Verrucomicrobiales bacterium
TGCACGAGCACATTGGCTAGGTGATAGCCGAAGGGGTTGAGCCCGGAGAATTCATGGACGATCGCCCAGCTCAGCCACGACAACGGTTTGTAGCGAATGGCGTGTTTGAAGTCCGTAAACATCCAAGCGAGATTCTCTCCTGTGAGCCCTTGCACCTTCGGATTGTTGAAGACATTGACGTCGTCATCCCAGTTGAGGAAGCCGGCTTCCAAAGTGGGGAAGAACACGAGGAACGGAACAGACAACAGCAATCCGCAGAGGATCAGGGTTCGGTTCCGGTCGGACATGCGTTTCTTCTACACGGATCACGGACAGATCGCCAGTTTCGCTCGATTTTTACTCTGTTTCTGAGAATATTCTCCGATCAACTACGTCTGCTGATCGATGTTTCCGGATTGGATCAAGAATCGAGCCCTCGTGCTCCTGCTCGCCGCACTGTTTCCCAGTGTCGCGAACTGCGATGAAAGTTCCATCGATTGGGAAGTAGCGCGCGAATTCTGGTCCTTCAAAGCGCCCCGCTCATCGGCTCTTCCGCAGATTCAACGTAGCGACTGGCCGCAGAATCGCGTCGATCACTTCATTCTGGCGGAATTGGAGAAACGAGGTTTGCAACCTTCCGTTCCGTCGGCGGATCGGCAATTGGTGCGTCGGTTGTTTTTTGATCTGACCGGACTCCCGCCCACTTACGAAGAGGCGAGCCGTGATCTTGGCGCCGACGGCTACGAGGATTTGGTGGGCGAGCTCTTGAATCGGCGGGGTTTTGGTGAGCGCATGGCCAGTCTTTGGCTGAACGTTTCGCGCTATGCCGAGGATCAGGCGCACATGGTGGGGAGCAATTCTTCACTGGCCTACCCGAACGCCTACAAGTATCGGGCGTGGGTGATCAATGCTTTCAATCGTGATCTGCCGTACGATGAATTCGTTCGCTATCAACTGGCGATCGATCTGATTCGACCCGACGACCAGCCCAATCTTGCCGCGTTGGGTTACATGGGATTGGGGCACAAGTTCTACTCGCGCGGCAACCTCGAGGTCATGGCCGAGGAGTGGGCGGAAAAGGTGGATACGGTCTCGCGGTCGCTGCTCGGGCTGACGGTGGCCTGCGCCCAATGTCATGATCACAAGTATGATCCGGTGACGATGCAGGATTATTACGGTCTTGCCGGCGTCTTCGCCAATTTGCAGATGGTCAACAAGTCACCTGAAGGGGTGTATGAGAAGAAGAACACCAAGGCGGACAAAATGAGTCCGAAGACCATGCATCTGGTCGAAGATGCCAAGGACGCCAAGGATTTGAACATCTTCCTGCGCGGGAATGTGAAATCGAAAGGGCCCGTTGCTCCGCGAGGATTCCTCAAGGTGCTTTCTCCAGGAGATAGATTGAAGTTTTCCAAGGGCAGTGGCCGGATGGAACTGGCCGAAGTAATTGCCACCAAGAGCAATCCGTTGACGGCACGCGTGTTCGTGAATCGTGTTTGGGCGATGCTGTTCGGGCGCGGCATCGTCGGCACCACAAGCAACTTTGGTGAGCTGGGGGATCGGCCGTCTCATCCGGAGCTGTTGGATGACCTGGCGGTCCGGTTCATGGACAACGGTTGGTCAACCAAGTGGTTGGTTCGTGAATTGGTGTTTTCCGCCACTTACCGGCAGAGTTCGGTGAATCACGTGAACAATGCGGAGATTGACGAAGCGAATCGCTATCTCTGGCGCATGAATCGTCGGCGACTCTCGATTGAACAGTTTCGTGATTCGGTGTTGTCGGCAGCCGGGCGACTGGACCAGGAAGGTGGCAAATCACTGGATCTGGACGACGAAAAGAATCTTCGCCGCACCGTGTATTCGCGGGTCAGCCGCTTGTCTTTGAACAAGACCCTGATGCTCTTCGACTATCCTGATGCAAATATCCATGCGGCGCGGCGTTATGATTCCACGACCGCGCCACAGAAACTGTATGCGATGAACAATCCGTTCGTCTTGGAACGGGCGAAGGATTTTGCAGCGCGTATAGCACAGATGGAAGGCGGAGATTCCGGTCGGGTTGAAGCAGCCTATCGCATTGCGTATGGGCGCAATCCGAACGATGCCGAAAAGGCTTTGGGCTTGAGATTTCTCAGCTTCGAGTCCGACGGTAAAATGACAGCGCTGGAACGCTTTACCCATGCGCTGCTGGCGGCCAACGAAATGATGTATATCGATTGATGGATGACTTTTTGAACAGGGGATTGATGAATCGTCGCGACATGCTTCAACGCATGTCGGCCGGCTTCGGAATGCTGAGTCTCGGTGGGCTCGTCGGAAAGGCCGCCACGGAAACCAAGGCCGGGTTGCATCATTCAGCGCGTGCCAAGCGGGTGATATTCCTGTTCATGAACGGCGGGCCCTCGCACGTCGATACCTTTGATCCCAAGCCGGCCCTCAAGAAATGGGCCGACAAAACGCCGGACAAAGACACGGGGCGTCGTATTCGCGATGGAGCGAAATACATGCCATCGCCGTTCGAGTTCATGAAGTGTGGTCAGGCAGGAATGGATGTGTGCGAAACACTTCCCCGGCTCGGCAGCCTGATGGACGACTGCTGCGTGATTCGTTCGATGCACACCAACGTGCCGAATCACGAGCCGGCATTGCTGATGATGAACACCGGCAACATTCAACCCATTCGACCGTCATTGGGGGCGTGGTCGGTGTATGGTCTTGGTTCAGAAAATGAGAATCTGCCGGGATTCGTAGTATTGCGGCCGTCACCTCAGATCGTCGTTGGTCCTGCCTTGTGGAGCAATAGCTTCCTCCCGGCTGAATATCAGGCCACCAGCGTGATTACCAATGACATGGCCGTCGACAAACTGGTTCGCGATGTCCGAAATCCGTTGCTGTCGAAATCGGAACAACGGAGGCAGGTGGATCTGATCCAGGCAATGAATCGAATTCATGCCAAGCAGCGTGACAACGATTCCGCCTTGGAAGCGCAGATCCAGTCAATGGAGACTGCATACCGCATGCAATCACAGGCGGCTCATACTTTTGACATCAGCAAGGAGCCGGAGCACGTGCGTGATCTGTACGGCGACAGTGATTTCGGACGCTCCTGTCTGCTCGCACGGCGGTTGGTCGAGGATGGTGTTCGCTTCGTCAGTGTTTACTACGTGAAAGGGACCCAGCCTTGGGATACGCATTCCAAGCACAACGAGAACCATCCTAGACTTTGCGCGGACAGCGACCAGGCCAGTGCCGCACTCATTGCGGATCTGAAACAGCGCGGGATGTTGGATGATACGCTCGTGATCTGGGGCGGGGAATTCGGACGGACGCCCTTTTCCCAGCCGGCCAAGAAGGATCCCGAGATGAAAAAGGCCGGTCGTGATCATCATGCCTCCGCCTTTTCAATGCTCCTGGCCGGCGGCGGCATCAAGGGCGGTCTCGCCTACGGAACTTCCGACGAGTTCGGTATGAACGCCGTCGAGAACAAGGTTCACCCGCATGATCTGCACGCGACCATCCTACACCTGATGGGCGTGAATCATGAAAAGCTGACCTACCGTTGGAGCGGTCGCGATTTCCGGCTCACGGACATCCACGGGCGCGTGTTGCACGATATCATTGCCTGACTGCGTGATTCGTTAATTGCTTCGGATCGTCAACGAATCGAAGAAGTCCTTGATGCGTTTGTCGATTACCTTGGCGCGTTTCTCGTAGAGTTCGTTCTGCATGTCGACAAAAACTGTCACCATGCTGGAATCGACCAGATGGAAGCGATGGATGGCGAACCCGGCGGCGTAGCGTCCGCCGTCCTTTTTCTTTCCTGCCGGTTGGGTGAAGCGATGTTCGGCCGCCCAATGTTCCGATTCCTTGATCTCCTTGAAGTGAACGCGCTCGGCGCCTTTCTTCTGCTTCTCGTTCCCGGTCGCGTTTCGTTCGATGAAGGCGACGGGGTCCTTTGTGTCTCGAATGATTGCCGCAGGGTAGGACGTGATCAGCTGGTTCATGAACACGCCTGGAGCGCGTGCCTTGAAGGATTCAAACTTAACCTCGCCGGCATTGATCTTGACCGTCTGGGTTTCCCGTGTCGGCTTACTTGGGAATTGCACGCTGACGCGTCCGTTCAAGGCGGTGGTCTCGTGGGAAGCTGCTCTGGCGGTGACGCCGGCCACCAACTGGCAGACAGTGAGGCAAACGCGAATGATGGGATTCATGCGCAACGAGAATCGTTTCGAGAATTCGGATTGTCCAGTTGCGGATTGTGAAAAAACGGCTGACGATCCCGTGGCTGGTATGAACATGGAATCCATCAACCGACGGCAATTTGGCCGAGTCACCGCGATCGGTTCAGGAGCGCTCGCCGCGGCGACTTCCTTGCGGGCTAAGGTCAGGGAAACGGCCGGTATCTGGGATGCTCACGTGCATCTTGGGCGTCCGGATAGATCACCTGGCGGGCATGCGGCAGAGCTGTTGAAGACGGCCCGTCGAATGGGAATCGAGAAGATCAACATCGCGATGGGTTTGACACCGCATTTGCTAAGTCCTAAGCCGGGTGAATTTCGACAGAAGAACGACGAACTGATCGCGGCGTTGGATGCTCATCCGAATGATACGTTGGGTATCCTCTATGTGAATCCGCTCTTTGTGAAAGAGAGCCTGGCGGAGATTGATCGATGTATGCGTCATCCGCAGATAATCGGGATCAAGCTGTGGATTGCCTGCCGCTGCAATGATCCGCGGTTGGACCCGATTGTGGCACGGGTGGCGGCTTGTCATGGCACGATTCACCAGCACGTCTGGGACAAGTCCGTTCCGAATTACGAGGGGGAATCGCGACCGGAGGATTTGGCGGAACTGGCAGGACGACATCCAAACGTGAAATTCACTGCGATGCATGCCGGTGGAACATGGGAGCGGGGGATCCGGGCATTGCGGGCGGCAGGAAACGTGTCTGCTGAAGTATCGGGTTCTGAACCGGTGGCCGGGTTCGTGGATATGGCGGTAAGGGAACTCGGGGATCGTCGGGTGATCTGGGGGAGCGATGCTGCCGGGCGAAGTTTCGCGTCGCAGTTGGCAAAGGTTTACGAGGCGGACATCTCCGCTGGATCCCGCCGCCGGGTCTTTCGCGATAACTTCAGGGAGCAAGCAGAGCGGGCGCTGGCATTCAAAAAGCGTTGAGCCATGAAATTGATTGATACCAATGTTCATCTGCACCGCTGGCCCTTCCGGCGACTGCGGTACGATGAACCGGGTGCGCTGGTTAAGAATCTGAAGAGGCTTGGTATCACGGAGGCGTGGACCGGCAGTTATGATGCGTTGCTGCATCGGGACGTGGCAGCTGTGAATGCAAGGCTCAGCGAGGAGTGCTCCCGTCATCC
>JAYPXF010000209.1:5364-12355 GCA_038154405.1 Verrucomicrobiales bacterium
ATCCAATACTGAAACCGTTCGGAACGGTGAATCCGTCGTTACCGGATTGGAAAGAAGATCTGCGTCGCTGTGCGGAGGAACACAAGATGCGTGGGATACGGCTCTATCCAAACTATCATGGCTACGATCTGATGGATGATCGCTTCCGTGATCTGTTGTCATTGGCTTCAGAGCGAGGCTTGCTGGTGCAGGTCGCCGTGATGATGGAGGAGGAGCGGACGCAACACCCGCTGGTGCGTGTACCTCATGTGAACACCGCGCCACTCGTGGAACTGTTGAAAGAGATGCCGCAAGCCCGGGTGATGTTGCTGAACTGCTTTCGCGCTGTGCGGGGTGGCCTGTTGCTCAAGCTGGTTGCCACCGAACGCGTCTGGTTCGACATCTCGACCGTAGAGGGCAGGGCCGGTATCGGTCGATTGAAGAAGCGGGTGCCGGTCGGCCAGTTGGTGTTTGGCACGCATGCGCCGCTTTACATTGCGGAATCTTCCCTGCTGAAGCTGAAAGAATCCGAATTGCCTGATTCGGATACGGAAGCCATCCGGGGCAGGAACGCCGGTCGGTTGCTGGGTTGATCATTGGCTCCGGCGGCGGCCATTCAGAATGGCGCCGATGAAGGTGTAACGGACGCACCAATGATAGGTGGTCCAAAGGAACGCGATGGTGACCATGCATACGAATGCGCATTTGGCGAAGGGGTTGAGATTCCAGTGATGGACTACGATCTGAAGCGCCACCACGACCGGCAGGTGAACCACATAGAACCAATAGGATGCGTCCGCCCAGTACTAGCCCCAGCGTGTGGGACGTGAGAAACAACGCAGCACGAGGCCGGTGACGAGAAAGATCGTGGACCACGTGTAGATGCCGGCTGACATGTTGCCGAACAGGCGGATCAACGCTGGATTCGCCGCCGTAGTTTTCATTTCCAGTTCGATGGCGCCGACGTAGCCGATGAATCCGAAGACGGCCAAGGTCGCACAAGAGACTGGAAAGCGGGTGAGCCAATCCAGCGCATCGCGGCATCGGAAGAGCATCCATCCAAACCAGAAAAACGTCCCGTAGTAGCCGATGGCATTGATGGTCATGCGCAGGGACATTCCCGGAGCTTCTGGTTCACCGATCTGTGGGCCGGTGAGCAGGAAAGGGGTGGAGAGGAGCATCAGAGGAATTGGTTTCCACCGTGACTTCATGAGCCTGTCGATGACCGATGCCGACCAATTGGAAAATCCCTGCATTGGGAGGCGGATTGAAAGCGCCGAGATCAGATAAAACACCAGCAGGTATTGGAGAAACCACAGATGCCCACTCGGAAAGTCGAGTATGCTCCCGAGGGACTCGTCGAAATTATTTTCACTCCCGTGGTCCGAAACGCTTGCTCCCCACATCCAGGCAGCCAGAGTCAAAGGAATGATCGTAATCATTCCGATCACGAACGGTACACCGATTCTCAGCGCGCGTCTTCGCAGGAAGGCTCCCAATCCGATGCGCCGAAACACCAGGTTGGCAAAGAATCCCGCCAATACGAAAAAGAGCTGCATGCGGAATCCATGGATGATGCCCACGGTGAGATCGAACAGGATGTGGTTTCGCGGGTCTTTCGGGATCCATGGCAACGTTGTGACCATGAATGAAATCGCCGCGTGAAGGTAGATGCCCAGCATCATGGCGGCGGCCCGAAGGAGATCGAGTCCGTGAATCCGTTCCGTACGACTGGAATCGTCAGACGGGTAGGGTAGAAGCAACGGCGGATTCGGGAGCACGTGGAGACGCTATGGATCGCGACGGTATGTTCAAAAACATTTTTGGGTTCCTTCGTGCTGAAACTGGGTCATCTTTCTTTCATGGCGAACATCATCATCCGGCCCGACTGGCATATTCCGGAATCCGAGGCCACACCTGAAGGGGTGTACCGCAATCGGAGGAAGTTCCTGAAAGAGTCTGGATTTCTGGGGGCGGCGGCGCTCATGGCTCAGGCGTGTTCGCCGAAGCAGGATAGCGTTGATCCGGCGGCGTTGATTGTGACCGATGAAAAACTGGCCACGACCTACAACAACTTCTACGAGTTCACCACCAGCAAGACCAAGGTGGTTGATCTGGTGGGGGACTTTCAGATCGATCCGTGGATGGTCGAGGTTGGGGGGCTTTGTGAGCATCCCCGGGCGGTAACCTCGGCAGATCTCATCAAGGAATATGGTGAGGAGGAACGGATCTATCGCTTTCGCTGCGTGGAAGCATGGGCGATGACGGTGCCTTGGAATGGTTTCCCGCTGAGCAAGATCATTGAGGCAGCGAAGCCCAAATCGGATGCCAAATTTGTGCGTTTCGTTACGGCCAACAATCCGGAAGAGATGCCCGGGATTGCGAAACGTCCCAACTACCCATGGCCCTACACCGAGGGGCTGACCTTGGAGGAGGCCATGCATGATCTGACCTTCGTTGCCACGGGCATGTACGGCAAACCCATGCCCAAACAGAATGGTGCGCCGATCCGCTTGGTGGTGCCTTGGAAATACGGCTACAAGAGCATCAAGTCGATCGTGGCGATCGAGTTCGTCAGCCAACAACCCAAGACGCTTTGGAACACCTTGTCTGCCCGGGAGTATCCGTTCGAATCCAACGTTGAACCGCACGTCCCTCATCCCCGCTGGTCACAGGAAACGCATCGCATGTTGGGGTCGAGACAGCGGGTGAAGACCTTGCTTTACAATGGGTATGCGGATCAGGTGGCAAAGCTGTATAAGGCCTAAGGAAGGGCGGAAGCCACAACCGTCTACTCGCTCACGCTCGTAGCTGCAGGCTTACTCCACGGGGGTGCGGGAGGGGCGCATGAGGTCGGCTTTGACGCGGTCGAGGATGCCGTTGACGAATTTTCCGCTTTCGTCGGTAGAGAAGCGTTTGGCGATGTCCACGGCTTCGTTGATGCTGACGACCGGGGGGATGTCTTCGCGAAAAAGCATTTCGTAGATCGCCAGGCGGAGGACGTTGCGGTCCACGGTTGCGATTCGATCCAATGACCAGTTCTTGGCGTGCTTCTCGATCGTCTGGTTGATCTCGTCCCATTTGTCGAGAGCGCCGGTAATCAGCGGATCGGCGAAGAGGCGGGTGGCGGCCTCCTCGGTGTCGGGTGGGGGAACCTCCAACTGTTCACCCCAGGTGGCAGAGCCTTTTTCCGCATCGATCACTGCCTTGCGCTGGGAGATCCAAAAGTTTTCCAGCGCCTCCTCCACGTTGTCCGGATGATTGACGTCACACTGGAAGAGGAACTGGACTGCTTTTTCTCGTGCCGCGCGGCGTGTTCCCATGGCGAAAGAGTGATGAAGAATTCAGGATTGAGGAAAGGAAAATCGGTGAAATGCCTCCAATTCAGTCCAGGGAGATCTTGGAGGCAAGTTTGAGGATCTCCATGGCGAGGGTGTCGATGTAAAAGTCGCCTTTCATGGCGTCGCCGGAGTTGGAGAGCATGACGACGGCATTGGTGTGCTTGCGGTCGAGTCCGGCGAAGCTGACGAAGCCGCCGGTGCCGCCGTTGTGCCAGGTGAAGTCGAGTTCGCCCTGCAAGGTGCTGGTCCGGTTCCATCCGTAGCCCATGACGCCGACGAATGAACTGGACCGCTCGATCTGGCATTCTTCCAGCGAACTCGAAATGGCGGTCTTGTCGGGGTGCAGGTTGGCGGCCAGGAATTTTAGCATGTCGGATGGCGTGCTCTTGCAGGCGCCCGCGCCCGCCATCACCTGCCAATCCCAGTAGGGGACCTCGCCGCCGTCGGGATTGTGCGGGACGGCACGGTTCTTTGTGTCGGGCACTGCGAATGTGGTGTTCGTCATCTGCAAAGGGGCCAACAGCAGATCGTTGACAGTCTCGCCATAGGATTTGCCGGACACAATTTCGGCGATGTAGCCGAGCAGGCCGAACCCGAGGTTGGAGTAATCCATCTTGCGGCCGGGCTGTCGGTCGGGTTTGTAGGATGAGAGGTAGTTGTTCAGATCCATGGCCGCGTAATCCTTGTAGGGATTGTGGATGTCGATGGACTCGAGTTCGAGATTGTCGGGCAGGCGGGGGAGCCCGCTGCGATGGGTCGCCAAATGGGCCAGCGTCATTTTGCTGAAGACGGGGGACAGCGCGATTTCATTGGGAACAACGTCGCGAACCGTGTTCGTCCAGGACAGTTTGTCTTCGTCGGCCAGACGTTGGATGGTCAACGCAGTCAGCACCTTGGTTATGGAGCCGATCTCATAAACGGTGTCGCCGTCCGGCGCCTGGGCGGTCTTTTCGCTGAGTTTGCCGAAGGAATACACTTCGGTCCGGTCCTGTTGGATGATGCCAATGACGAGGCCGGCATGGGGGCGTTTGGACAGATAGTCATTGCCGTACTGCTGAATGCGTTTGGCGAGGTCGTGGGTGTTGGTGAGACGGCGGTATTTGCTCTTGGACCAGGCGATGTAGCCGAACACGCCACAGAACAGGACGGCCAACAGAATGGCAACGCCGGTTGCCGTCTTGATCAGGACGGTCAGCATGTCTTTCTCCTTGGGCTTGCCGGACATCTCCGGGGTGGTTGTTTCTTCTTCCATCAGCTGGTGCCTCCCTCGAGCGCCAGTCCGCTTTCGCCCTCGCGTTGGTCGCGCGGGCGTTCGAATACCAAACCGGCGGCCTTGTCCGCGATGATTTCGTCGCAGAGCGCAAGTTCCTCGCGGCGCAGGCGCAGGTATTCTTCGGCGATGGCCTGGAGGTCGTCGACATTGTAGACGTAGACGTCGTCGAGGAAGTTGATCTCGGGTTCGATGTCGCGCGGGACCGCGATGTCAATGAGGAGCAAGGGGCGGTTGCCGCGGCGATCCAACATCGGCTCGAGCTTGTCGCGGGTCAGTAGATAGTGTGGCGCAGCCGTGCTGCTGACGACGATGTCGATCTTGGCGAATTCCTCCGGCCAATCATCGAAGCGAATCGCCCGTCCATTCAGGTCATTCGCCAATTCCTCGGCCCGTTCAAAGGAGCGGTTGGACACCATGATGCTTTTCGCACCACGACTTTGCAGTGCGCGGGCAGTTTTCTCGCTGGTGTCGCCGGCGCCGATGACCATCACATTCTGCTCGGCGAGTGACTCGAAGATCTTCTGTGCGAGTTCCACCGCGACCGAGGCGACGGAAACGCTGCCGCGTTGGATGTTGGTTTCGGTCCGGATCTTCTTGGCGACGTTGAACGCGGTCTGAAAGGCCTTGTTGAGGGCCTTGCCGGTAAACTTGCCGTCGAGCGCAATCTTATAGGACTGCTTGAGCTGTCCGAGGATTTCCGTTTCACCAAGAACCATGGAATCCAGTCCGCTGGCCACCTTGAAAAGGTGGCGGACGCTCTGGGGGTGGGCGAGTTCGTAAAGTTCGGCGGCTTCGACCGGGGTCTCTTTCTCGTCGGCGACCAGTTCGCGGATCCGGCGCAGCACGCGGTGCGGTTCTCCGGAGGCGCAGGCGTAGACTTCCATGCGGTTGCAGGTCGAGAGAAGCAGGGCTTCTTCAACGCCTTCCAATGCCCGCAGCTTTTCCAGCACGACCGGGACGGTGGGTTCGCCAAAGGAATAGCGCTCGCGTACCTCGATGGGCGCGGTCTTATGGCTGATGCCGAGGGCGACGATTTCCATGCTCAGTTGTGCACCCGGGACATGAGATTGGTGCCCCAGAAGGTGAGGAGTACGAACGTGAAGGAGCCAATGACGCCCCAGGCGAAGCGGCGGCCGATGAGATGAAAGCGATAGTGCCAGACGACCAGCGCGCAGTAGGCCAGCCAGACAAAGACGGACCAGATCACCTTGGAATCGGACCTGAACGAGACATTTTCCGGTTGGCCGACCGCGATCGGAATGATGGCCAGTCCGATCGTCAACAGGGCGAACCCGGCCAAGAGCAGACGTTGTTCGATCTTCTCGATTCGTTCGATCGGGGGAAGCTTGGAGAGGATCGCCTTGATCTTGTGGAGTTTCAGATCGTGTTCCTGCGTGATATACATCACGGCGGCGGCGGCTCCGAGGCCGAACGCGCCATAGGAAAGCAGGATCAATGTCGCATGCAGCGAGATCCATCCGCCTGTGAACTGGGGCTCCGGTCCGTGTGGTGGATCGAGCGAGGGCATCAGGGCAAACACCCCGATCGCGAAGACGAGTGGCGCGGCAAAGGCACCGAGATAGCGAAGCCGGGAGAAGATGCCCAACACGGCGTAGACCACCAGAAAGGTCCAGAGAAAGAAGATGGTCGCTTCGAATAGATTGTGAACGGGGCAACGTTCCAGGGAGAAACCGCGTTTGGCGAGGGCCACCGTGTGGAGTCCTAGGCCGACCAGAAGCAGGGCGTAGTTGACACGGTTGTCCGAGCGGAAGTTTTTCCGCCACAGGAACACCGAAAAAAGCATGCTCAGGCCGTAGGAGGCCACGGCGAGCATAAAGAATTGACGGTCCGTCAACGACACGAGTTTCAGCCTATTTATTTTCGCGTTCGTGCTGCAAGCGACAATTGGTCGATGCGCGTCGCAGGAACGGAAAGACGCAGTCGAACCTTGTTTTCATCGAGGTATTTCCGACAGTATTTGCTCGCTGTGATCCGCCTGTTCCTCTTTCTGTGCCTGATTGGTCCCGTTCTTGGGGCGCAGACGCAGAAGCGGTATCGCTTTGTGGAGGACGCGGGCCTGAATTTGCCGCCCTTGGTGCGGGAGTTTCGAGCGGCATGGATTGCCACGGTCGCCAACATCGACTGGCCATCGAAGCCGGGCTTGTCTGTGGAACGCCAGAAGAACGAGATGATCGCCATTCTCGATCGCGCCCGGCAGTTGCGGATGAATGCGGTGATTCTCCAGGTGCGGCCGACATCTGACGCGCTCTACCCGTCGAAGCTTGAGCCCTGGTCCTACTACCTGACCGGCAAGATGGGGCAGGCGCCCAAGCCGTATTACGATCCACTGGCCTTCACAATTTCCGAGGCGAAGAAGCGGATGTTGGAGGTGCATGCG
>JAYPXF010000210.1:0-12224 GCA_038154405.1 Verrucomicrobiales bacterium
GCCCATGCCACGGCCGACACCACCGCCACTCCTCTTAACGCCAACTGGACCGCAGCCGCCGCTGCGGCTTTTCCGTATATCAACACTTCCAGCTTCCTCACGCTGAGCAACGTCTGGACCTACCTCGCCACTCCGCTCAACTCCAACACCACCGTCTGGTTGGAAGACGGCAACGGCAACGCGCTCCTTTCCACCGCCACTCTGACTGACGGACGCGAGGTTGCCACGATGACCTTCGACAGCGCCAATTACCTCGTAAGCTCTTCGGTCGTTCGTCACGGTCTAATTCGCTGGGTGAGCAAGGGAATGTTCCTCGGCCAGCGTCACACTTACCTGACCGCCCAGATCGATGACGTCTTCCTCGACGATGACATCTACACCGGCGGCTCCTACCGGCAGAACTCCAATGACTGGCACGCGACGATCGTCTGGCAACAGAACTTCCGTCAGCGTCCTTCCGGTGTTCACTTTCGTTACGACATGGCCTTCAACGGACTGGGAACGGAACCGGGCCAGTATCCCGGAGATGACCTCACCGCTTACGCCGCCGCCACTGAAGGTGAATTCAAATGGATCTCCCACACCTTCACCCACCCTTACCTGACTTCTCTTACCTACGAGGAAAGCCTGCCGCAGGTCGTGCAGAACAATCTCAAGGCCGTCGAACTCGGTCTGACCGATTACAGCCCGGCCAGCATGGTCACGCCGAACATCACCGGTTTGGAAAATCCCAGTTTCCTCAACGCCGCCTACGACGCGGGCGTTCGTTACCTCGTTACCGACACCTCGATCGCCCACCACCGCCCGGATGGCCCCAACCAAGGCATCCCGAACTGGTATGTTCCCGGCATCATGATGATTCCCCGGCACGCCAACAATCTCTTCTACAACGTTTCCACCCCTTCCGAATGGGAAACTGAATACAACGACATCTTTCGCAGCTACTGGGGTCGCGACCTTAGCTACTCCGAGATCATCGAGAACCAGAGCGACCTGATCCTCGGTTTCCTCCTCAAGGGCGACGTCAGTCCGCACATGTTCCACCAGCCGAACCTGCGCGATTACAACGGCCAGGGCAACACGCTCCTCGGTGACCTTTTCGACCGCGTCGCCGACAAATACGAGAGCTACTACAACTTTCCTTTCCTCAGCCCCACGCAGGACGAACTCGGCGAACTTGTTCGTGATCGCAATGAATACGAAGCCAGCCAGGTGGCCGGCACGGTCAACGCCGACGGTTCCGTGAGCATCTCGGTGGTGAACGCCGCCCGCATCCCGGTCACCGGCCTCCGCACCGCCGACAGTGAATTCTACGCCGGCGAATGGATCACCTACGCCGACCTCGGCGCCGGCCAGGCAGTCACCTTCGTTCCCGGCGCCGACGGAATCTACACCATGGTCGCCCAGACCAACACCGCTCCGACCGCCACCGACGCCGCCTACACCGTGGTTGCCGGCAACAGCCTGCAGATCACCCTGGCCGGCACTGATCCCGAGAACGACGCCCTAACTTACTCCGTCACCAGCACCCCGGCCTTGGGCGCGGTCAACGGCATCGCACCCTACGTCGCCTACGTCGCGCCGATGACCCAGACCGGCACGGTTGACTTTCAGTTCACGGTCAACGACGGCCAGCTCACCTCGACCGGCACCATCACCGTGACGATCACTCCGAATCCGAACACCGCTCCGTCCGCCAACGACCAGACCGTCACCACCCAAGCCGGCACTCCGGTGGAAATCACCCTGACTGGCACCGATCCGGAAGGCGATGAACTGACCTTCGCCGTGAGCTCGGATCCGAGCGTGGGCTACACCGAACGCGACGACTTCGTCTACGCCAACATCACTTACCATCCTGACCCGGGCGTCGTGGGAACCGACACCTTCACCTTCACCGTCAGTGATGGCCAGCTCTCCAGCACGGGCACCGTCACGGTGAACATCCAGGGCAATGGCGATGCGGGCAGCGGCTCCATCACCGTGGACGGCGACCTTGCCGACTGGGCCTCCATCCCGAACGCCGGCAGCGGCCTGGAAGTCACCAACCTGACCGGCAACCAGATCGACCTCACCGAATTGAAGATCACCCACGACGAAAACAACCTCTACATCGCCTACAACAACAAACAGCCGATCATCCTGAACTGGGGTTACACGCTCTACATCGACGCGGACCGCAACCAGACCACCGGCTTCGGCATGTGGCAGAATGGCGCCGACTACATGATCCAGGGCAATGGCCTCTACCAATACACCGGCGACGGCACAGACTGGAACTGGAACTGGGTCACCGCCGCTGCCGCCACGGTCGGCAGCACCACCGCCGAACTCTCCATCCCCCGCTCCGCGATCGGCAATCCCGACTCCATCCACTACACCTTCTTCGGTGACAACTACGCCTTCTCCGGCACGACCTTCGAGTTCATTCCGGCCGAAGCCTGGGCCGGTGGCAAAAGCTACCTCCGCTACGACCTTGTCGCTCCGGAGCCGGAACTGATCACCCTCGACGGCGACCTCGCCGACTGGGCCAATATCACCCCGATCGCCCAGGACGGCGACGATGTCGCCAGCACGAACGGCCCGATCGACATCCGCGAGATCTACCTCAACAACGACGAGAACAAGTTCTTTCTCGCCTACCTCAACGACGAGAACATCACGCTGAACTGGGGCTACACCCTCTACCTCGACACCGACGCCAACAACAACACCGGCTTCGGTTTCTGGAACCTCGGCGCCGACTACGTCATCCAGGGCAACGAGATCTACCAGTACACCGGCACCGGCTCCGACTGGAACTGGACCTGGGTCGGCTCCATGGAATCCACCACCAGCGGCAAGGTGATGGAAGCCGCGTTCGCCAAGAGCCTACTCGGCAATCCCACCGGCGAGATCCGCGCCGCCTTCTACGGCGAGAACGCCGCTTTCGGAGGAACGGGAGTGGACGTCGCCCCCGACAACCTTAACGGCAACCAGAACCAAAACGGTTACCTCAGCTACCAGGTTCAATAGGTCAGCCAAACATCAATCACCACGGACTGCCGGACACCCACCGGCGACCCTTTTCGTTTTGGCATGGAATTCATGACAGCGCCCTGTTGTGCGGTGGCCATGTGTATACTCCGGACTATACGACGCTGGCGCATGGAACGAATGTCGCATCAGTCACCTGGACGCAAATGGCGCGCGTCAGTCGCGTTTGCCTTGCAGCACCTTCGTGATCTGCTTCAACAGATCCTCCACGGTAAAAGGCTTTTGGACAAAACCGGCAAGGCCTTTGCCTTTCAAGCGCTGAATGGCGGCCTGTTCGTTGTAGCCGCTCATGAGAATCACGGTGATTTCCGGCTTCAGTTGTCGGAGGCGGCGAAAGGTTTCCACCCCATCCATGCTTGGTATCGTGAGATTCAACAAGACCGCGCATATGTCATCGCGATGCTCGGTAAAGACCGATACGCCTTCCACTCCATCCGAAGCCACCAACACGTCAAACCCGGCGCTTTCCAACACGCGGCGGGCCGTGCGACGGACGGGCTCCTCATCATCCACGACCAGCACCGGCGCCCCGGTCGGCAATCGGGCCAACAACAGGTCTCTCCGTGTTTTCCCTGAATCCGCCACCCCTAAGGGGAGCCCTGAAGCATCCTTGCGGTTGTCAGCCCGGTTATTCTTCGTCAGTCAATGGCGTAGGTTGGGATCCATGAACACGCCGTTGATTCGCCCATTCTGCGTACTGCCGCAAATTGTGAGAGTCGCCTTGGCACTCACCATTTTCCTGTCTGCAGGTTTTGCCAACAGGAGTCACGCGGCCCTGCCGGGGACTTCGGTAAACCTCAAGGTGCTCGTCCTCACCGCCGAGACCAACGACTTCACGTTGGCTCCAATTGTCGAGGCGCTTGAGTTTCAGGCGACGCCTTACGACATTCACGTGGCGGCGGAGAATCCTGGCACCCTGGTGGCGGCAGCACTGCGCACCGGTTCTCTGGGACACTACAATGGCATCATCCTCACGTCCGCAACGCTGGGCTATACCCCCGGTGGCGCGACCTGGCTGTCCGCACTGACACCCGACGAGTGGGCCGTCCTCGCCCAATACGAATCCGACTTCGGGGTCCGTCGCCTGAACTGGTACGGCTATCCCGGTCCGGAACAGGGCTTCAACTGGCCGCACGGATCGGTCGACACCAGCACGAGCCCGGTTCATGGCCATTGGACCCCCGACGGCGCAGCCGAGTTTGTTTACGTCAATTCAGCCAACACCTTTCCGATCACCAACGTCTGGGCCTATCTCGCCACCCCGTTGGATGCGAACACGAAAGTCATGATGGACGATGGCAACGGCAACGCGCTGATCGCCTCGGTGGCAACACCTGACGGACGGGAAGTCGCCACGGTCACCTTCGACAGCGGCACCTGGGTGATCAATTCCTCCGTACTATATCACGGTCTGGTGAACTGGGTCAGTCGTGGCATGTTCGTCGGGCAGCGGCACACCTACGTCACCGCCCAGGTGGATGATGTCTTCCTGGCCGACGACATCTTTACCGGTGGCGAATACCGACAGGATTCGAACGACTGGCACGCCACCATCACCTGGCAGGTGGGATTCAACCAACGCCCCAGCGGCGCATACTTCCGCTACGACATGGCGTTCAACGGGGTTGGCACGGAGCCTGGCCAATACGACCCGGATGGCCTGACACCCTACGCCACGACGACCGAATCCTATTTCAAGTGGATCAGCCACACCTGGTCGCATCCTTACCTGGACCAGATCAGTTACGACGAAGCCATTCCCGAGATCGTGCAGAACAACCAGAAAGCCGTTCAACTCGGCCTGACCGACTACAGCATCAAGAGCATGGTGACGCCGAATATCACCGGCCTCGAGAACCCGAACTTTCTCAACGCCGCCTACGACTCCGGCATCCGCTACCTGGTGACCGATACCTCCATCAGCTATCACCGCCCGCCGAGCCCGAACGTCGGCATCCCCAACTGGTATGTGCCCGACATCCTCATGATCCCACGGCACGCCAACAATCTCTTCTACAACGTCAGCACGCCGTCCCAATGGGAGGCCGAATACAATTTCATCTACAACAGCTATTGGGGGCGCGATCTCAACTACACCGAGATTTTGGACGACCAAAGCGACCTGCTCCTGCGCGCCATCCTGAAGGGCGACGTCAGTCCCCAGATGTTCCATCAACCCAACCTTCGCGACTACAATGGGCAAGGAAACACCTTGCTCGGCGACCTCCTCGACGCGGTGGCAGACAAATACGAATACTACTACAACTTCCCCTTCCTCAGCCCGACACAGGACGAACTCGGCGAAACCCTCCAATGGCGCATGGACTTGAACGCCAGCGGTGCCACCACCACCCACAACGCCGACGGCTCAGTCACCTTCGCGACTGTCAATGCCGCCGTGATTCCCGTCACCGGCATGAAGACACCGAACGCCGAATTCTACGCCAATCAATGGATCACCTACGTAACCCTGAAGGCCGGCGAAACCAAGACCTACACCCCGGACGGCAATGGCGAATTCACTCCCCCCGCCACCCAAAACAATCCCCCGACCGCAAACAATGTGAGCTACACAACCTATACGGCAACAGCCTTTCCAGTCACCTTGAACGGCGCAGATCCCTACAACGATCCGCTTACCTACTCGATCACCACCGCCCCGAGCCTCGGCACGTTGAGCGGCACCGCACCAAATCTCACCTACACACCCAACGGCACCGCCGGCACCGACACGTTCCAGTATTCAGTCAGCGATGGCCAATACAGCGCGACCGCCACGGTCACAATTACGATCAATTCCGTTCCGGTGAACAATCCGCCGGTAGCCATGGACAGCAGCTTAAGTGTCCGTACGCAACGCTCCAAGAACTTCACCCTCCAAGCCAGCGATCCCGAAGGCGATGCCCTCACCTACACCATCCTGAACACACCGACACTAGGGACATTGAGTGGCACGGTGCCCAACCTCACCTACTCCGCCGGGCGTTCCACCGGGACGGACATCATCCAGTTCTCCGTAACCGACGGCGAATACACCAGCACCGGAACGGTGACCGTGACAGTGACTGGTAAGAACAGCGAAGATGGTGGTGGCGTGTCAGGCGGTGGGGGCGGCGGAAAAGGCAAGAAGCGGTAATCCGGAGATTTAACCCATCACTTTGCGATGAGAGATTCCGGCACCCTCTTGATTGGACTCTTCTGCAGGTTGTGTTATTGGATCGCCGCAGATGCAGGAAGACAGCAATCGAGAACGCCGTCCCAAAGTAAGCCCCGCCACGTGGTTCCTTGCCTTCGCAATCACAGCTCTGGGTGGCTGGTGGATTTCACAACAGCAGCAACCGGCGCCCGTGGAAGTTGAACGTGAGCTATTGCTTTCTCTCGTTAGCCGGAGCAATGACATGATGTTCGCTTCCGGCGCGACGGAGCCATTCACCGGATCCGTCGTCGAATACTACAAGAACGGTCAGCTCAAATCGAAGACCGAGGTAGCCGAAGGCAAGCTCCAAGGCGTCTCACACGGATACTTCACCAACGGACAGATGCAGGTGGAGGAGTTCTTCACCAACGGCGTCTCCCATGGCGTGCGAAAGAAATGGCACATGAATGGCACCTTGCTGTCCGAAGGTGAAATCATCGGCGGCAAGTTCCACGGTGCGTTCAAGAAGTATCATGAGAACGGCAAACTCTCGCAGGAGGTGATGCTCTCGAACGGTGTTCCTCACGGTGTTTCGCGAGCCTGGGACACCAACGGCACCTTGATCAACAACGTTGAGATGCGCAACGGCGAGAAGGTCGGGGAAAAGGCGGAATAGCAACCGGATCACGCGATGATGTCATGGGCAACATTCCCATGCACATCGGTCAGACGGAAATCGCGCCCGGCATATCGGTAGGTCAGCTGGGTGTGATCCAATCCCATCTGGTGCAGGATCGTCGCGTGAAGGTCGTGGAAGTGCATCCGGTCTTCGACCGCAGCGATGCCATGCTCGTCCGTGGCCCCGTAACGCAAACCACCCTTGATGCCGCCACCGGCCATCCAGAATGAGAAACCGGTGTTGTTGTGATCCCGGCCATCCGCCTTCTTCACGTGCGGTGTCCGGCCAAATTCCCCGCCCCAGATGACCAGCGTCTCGTCCAGCATGCCGCGTTGGTCCAGATCGTTCAGCAACGCCGCCATCGGCTTGTCAATGGACGCGCAATTCTTCGTCAGGCGACTTCTCAATCCGCTGTGCTGATCCCAACTTGAATGGGAGAGCTCGATGAACCGCACCCCCGCTTCGGCCATACGACGCGCATAGAGGCATTGCTGACCGAAAGCATCCGTATCTTTCTCGCCGATACCGTAGGCCTTTTTGGTCGCGGCTGATTCCTCGCCCATCTTCATCACCTGCGGCAGCGCGGACTGCATACGGAAGGCCAGTTCGTACGATTGAATCACACCTTCGAGCTGCTCATTGTCCGAATGCTTTGCCTTCAGATCATTGTTCATCGCCTGCACCAGGTCGATTTGCTTGCGTTGCAGATCCGCCTTGAAACGCTTGTTCTGCAGGTGATCGAATTCGACATCTTTCAGATTCTGTCCGAGGTTGCCAATTTTGGAACCTTGATAAACCGCCGGCAGAAACGCGCTGCCGTAGTTTTGCGCGCCACCAACCCGCGCCGGCGGACAAAGAGTCACGAACCCGGGGAGATTCTGATTTTCCGTTCCCAGTCCGTAGAGCACCCCCGCACCGAGTGAAGGACGCACGAACTGAAAATTGCCCGTGTGCAACTGGACAAAGCATTCCGGGTGACTCGGCACATCCGCGTACATGCCGTTCACCAGACAAAGTTTGTCCGCCTGCTGGGCCAGATTGGGCAACAACTCCGAGATCGGCAGGCCGCTTTGACCATGTCGGGAAAACTTCCACGGAGATTCCATCAATTTGCGCCCCTTGCTGTTGCCCGTAGTCTTGCCGTCGTCGCGTCGCAACGCCGGTTTGTAGTCGATCGTGTCAACATGGGACGGACCACCGCGCATGCACGCAAAGATCACCCGCCTGGCCTTGGGCGCGAAGTGCGGCCGCTTCGGCAACAAAGGGTTGTCGTAGCCCTTGGCAGCCATGGCACTGAGCCCGGCGAAGGCGGTGTAGCCAAAACCGGCACTGACGGTCTTCAGCAGGTCACGGCGACTGATGATGGGAGTGTTCATAAGAGTGATTGGTCGTTGTTAATCGAGGTAGCGGAATTCCGCACTGCCAAATACCGCCTGCACCAGGCCGGACCAGGCGGCGACTTCTTCCTGATCTTCATTCAGACATGACTTGATGAATGCCAAGGCGCGCTCCAGTTCCTCCGACTTTGGTACACGATTCAGAATTCCGGAATAAACCCGCCCCACCCGTTCGCGATTGGTCAGGCTGGAGTCGGCAAGAATCTGTTCCGCCACGGACCGTGATTGCTTCAACATGAACCTGCTATTCATCAGAAACAACGCCTGGCTGGGAACTGTGGTCACCGAACGCTGGCCGACAATCATGCTCGGCTCGGCGAAGTCAAAAGTCGTCATCATGTCCGCGACATTGTTTCGGACCACCGGCAGATAGACACTGCGATACGGCTGGTCAGCCTTCACCAACGCGAGCTGCTTCACGTTGCGATCAATCTGTGTTTCTCCCAACGTGGCAATCACCGATCCGATCGGGGGATCAAGTTTCAACTCGCCAGAAATCGCCAGAATCGCATCGCGGATCGACTCGGCATCCAATCGCCGATGGTTCGCCTTCCAGAAGAACTCGTTCTCCGCGTCGATCTCTGAATTGGCCGGATTCGGCTCACTGGACAACTGATAGGTCCGACTCAAAACGATCGACTTCACCAAACGCTTTACCGACCAACCATCATCCATGAACTGAACGGCCAGATGATCGAGCATAGCCTGGTTGGAAGGACGGGCGCCCGTCTCACCGAAATTGTCGACTGTCCGCACGATTCCTCGCCCGAACAAATGATGCCAAGCGCGATTCACAAACACCCGGGCCGTGAGCGGATTCTCTTTGGACACCAACCAGTCCGCCAATTCACGACGACCGCTCGAATCTTCCGGAAACTTCGGGGCAACGCCAAGATGCATCACCTCGGGAATTCCCCGGGCCACCCTTTGCCCCAGGTTCTCCACTTCGCCCCGAATATGGATGGCACAATCCTCCACATTGCCTTCCACCAATCCCATCGCCACCGGACCGGTAGGTTTGGCCACCTTTCGGTTGTTCTTCTTTTTCTTCTTCGACTTGGCCGTTGTTTTCGGAGCATAGGTGACACCCTCCGACTCATTCGCGTCCTTGCTCAGATCAATCAGTCCGGATCTTTGCCTGACGCCTTGTGTAGCCCCCTGATTGAACTGCGTTTTGCTGCTCTTGAAGATCCCCGCCAGCGCGTAATAGTCCGCCGTCGAAACGGGATCGAATTTGTGGTCATGGCAACGTGCGCAACTGACCGTGATCGACATCGTCGCACGGGTGGCCAAATCGATCTGTTCATCCACGACATCCATCTGAAACTGGCGTCGATCGCGCTCGTTCAACGACTTGGGCCCCAAGGCCAGAAACCCGGTCGCGATAATCAGTTCATCACTTCGCTTCGGTTCATTCTTCGCAATCAGATCTCCCGCAATCTGTTCGCGAATGAAGCGATCAAACGGTTTGTCGGCATTGAAGGACGCCAACACGTAATCGCGATAACGCCACGCATGCGGATAAAGCTGATTACGCTCCATGCCGTTGGATTCGGCATACCTCGCCACATCCAACCAATGACGTCCCCAGCGTTCCCCGAAACGCGGCGATGCCAGCAATTCATCAACTAGCCGCTCGAACGCCTTGGGAGAATCATCGCGCTCAAACTTTGCCACCACGTCCACTGACGGCGGCAACCCGATCAGATCAAAATACACTCGCCGCAACAACGCCCGCTTGTCCGCATCGCCGTTTGGCTGAAGGCCCTGCTCTTCCAGTTTGGCCAATACGAAGCGATCCAAGTCCGTCTTCGCCCAATTGTTGCGTTTGGGTTGCGGGACGATTCCCGACTTCGGCGGTTGAAACGCCCAAAACTCGCGTCCCTTCTCCACATCGATGGTCGACTCGACCGTGATCGCTTTCGCCGGAGCTTCCCGCGGATCAGGAGCGCCCATGCGGATCCATTTGGCGAGCGAGCCAATCTCCTTGTTCGACAACATTTCGCCTTTCGGCGGCATCTTCAGCTTCCCGGTCTGTCTTACCGCCAACCAAAGCGGGCTCTTCTTAGGATCCTTCCCGACGATCACCGGACCGGAATCACCGCCCGCTATCACGCCCGCCCGGGTATCCAACGCCAGACCACCCTTGAATTTGCCATCCCGAGCCGAATGGCACTGATAACAGTTCTTGGCCAAGACCGGCCGGACCTGCTTCTCGAAGAAACTGACCTGCGCCTGCGACAAGGCGGCAGAACCGGTGACGGGCATGGCCAGGACGACCGTCAAGAGTGCAATTCGTTTCAGATTCTGCATATCCACGTGGAACAATATGCCAAAATAGACGACAGAATGCAGAATCCCAGCTCAAAGAAAGTTGTCGGTCAGTCGGTTTTTCAGGCCAATTTCCCTGCCACCGCCTCGGCACAACGCATTCCGTCCAAGGCAGCGCTCACGATCCCGCCGGCAAATCCCGCTCCCTCGCCACAGGGAAACAGTCCCTTCAGAGAATTGCTCTCCAAGGTCTCTACATCCCGCGGAATTCGCACCGGTGAACTGGTCCGGGTTTCAAACCCGACCAGATTTGCCTCTCTGCCCGCATAGCCAAGCTTCTGCCCGTCGAACAGGCTCAAACCCTCCCTCATTCTCCAGACAATCCAGCCCGGGAGCAACTGATCGAGCCGGGCCGAGGTCAACCCGGGCCGATAACTGGACTCGGCCAATTCCGATGATTGAACGCCCTGCAAAAAATCAACAGCCCGTTGAGCCGGTGCCATCTGTCCACCACCGCCATAATCCTTGGCGAGTCGCTCCAGGGATTTCTGAAAGGCCACGCCTCCCAACACGCCATGATCACCACTGAATTCAACCACATCCTCCGGCTCGACCGTGACTACGAAACCACTGTTGGCAAACGGTGAATCACGCTTGCTGAGACTCATTCCATTCACCACCACCTCGTCGTTCTCCGTGGCTGCCGGAACGATGAATCCGCCCGGACACATGCAGAACGAATGCACCCCCCGGCCCTTGACCTTGGTCGCCACTGAATAGCTCGCGGCCGGCAACAGGTCGTGACGGCATTCCCCTTCGTCCAAGTGGTATTGGATCCGGTCAATCGACTGTTGGGAATGTTCGATTCGCACTCCGACGGCAAAAGCCTTCTGCTCCAACACAACGTGATGTCGCAGCAACATGTCGTAGATGTCACGAGCTGAATGTCCGGTGGCGAGAATGACAGCCTCCGCCAGAAACACACGGTCGTCAGTCGTCCGCACACCTTGAACCGCGTCGTCTCGGACAATCAGATCCGTGACCTTCGCTTCGAAATGAACCTCCCCACCCGCTGCCCTGATCGAATTACGCATCGCCATCACGACGTCTGGGAGCCGGTTCGAACCGATGTGCGGATGGGCATCAATTAGAATCCGATCCGGAGCCCCGTGTGCCACCAAGGTTTCGTAGACCTCGCGAACCGGACCGCGCTTCTTCGCCCGGGTGTAAAGTTTACCGTCGGAAAAAGTTCCAGCGCCACCTTCACCAAAACAGTAGTTGGAATCCTCAATTACCCGGCCATCATTCAGGATCGGCCGCAGATCAAATCGTCGGGCGGACGCATCCTTGCCCCGTTCCAGCACGATCGGCTTCAGTCCGAGACGAAGGCACTCCAATGCGGCAAACAAACCACCCGGCCCCGAGCCGACAATGATCACCGGCTTGGCCGATGAATCAATCTCCCGAAGTTGCGCCGAATACCCAGACTCCTCGGGAAGGCCTTCGTCCACACCAACTTCCAAGCGCAACTGCACCTTGATCAGACGCTGCCGCGCGTCGATGGAATGTTTGCGCAAGCGAATGTCCGTGATCCGCTTAGCCGGAATCTTCATTCGGTCGGCAACAGCAGAACGCCACGCCGATTCATCCTCGGAGATTTCGAGCGGGAGAATGACGTCAACCGTCTCGCTCACTTGTCGACGCG
>JAYPXF010000211.1:0-12176 GCA_038154405.1 Verrucomicrobiales bacterium
CCATTGACGTCCCTTGCCGCCTCGGAAGGGCAGGCAGCTGGTTGAGAAGTTGTCACCTGAGGAAACGCCACCATTGTCGGAGGTGAAGCAGATGATCGTATTGTCGGTAAGGCCGAGGTCATCCAGTTTCTTGAGCACGATTCCCACCGCGTCGTCCATCTGTTCGACCAGTCCCGCGTAGACCGGACAATCCTGTACCTGGCGAACGGGCAGCCGCCGGTCGTTGATGAATCGTTCTCTCGCGAGGCCGGCGGAAACGGCCTTCTCCTGGTATTTTTTCCATAAAGTCGGCGTTGTCTGAATGGGGGCATGGACGGCATAGAACGACAGGTAGGCAAGGAATGGTTGATCCTTGTGGTTCTGAATGAAATCCGCGGTTTCCTGTCCGAGGCGAATGGGAAGCGATTCCCCGTCAGGGCCGGATTCGAGATTGGGGTTCTGCCATGGGGCAAAGAAACCGCCGCGCGGTCCGCCGACATCCCAGCCGCCTTTGTTGATGTCAAAACCGTGATCGTTCGGCCATGAACCCTTGCTGCCGAGATGCCATTTGCCGGCGAAAAAGGTCTTGTAGCCGGCGGCTCGCAGCACTTCGGCGAGCGTATGTTCAGAGGCGCGAAGGTTCCATTCGTAGTCGGGGGGCAAATGGCTGTCGTGACGTTTGCGTTTGCGCCAGTCCTCGCCGCTGGCATCACCAATCCAGGTGGTGATCCCGTGGTTTACCGGATACTTTCCGGTGAGGATGGATGCGCGTGACGGGCTGCAAACCTGACAGGTCGCATAGCCGCGGGTGAACTTCATTCCCATCCGGGAAATGCGGTCAATGTGCGGGCTCTCGTAAAATTTGGAGCCTTCGTTGCTGAGGTCGGTCGCACCCAGGTCGTCGGCAAGGATGAAGACGATGTTGGGACGCTTGGCCTTGGTGGCATCGGCCTCAAGAGAGCAGAGGCCCAAGACGGACAATGCGAGGAGAGAACGGAGCATCATCGGTTCAAATCATTCGGGTTGAAAGAGCACGCAGATCGGCGCGGGGGTGTGGCTGACGTGCTGGTTGTAGGTCAGTTCGCCGGATTCTTCGTTGACTGAGAACACCGAGAGCGTGTGAGAGGCCTGACCGCCTGCGAGCAACCATTTGCCGGACGGATCGAGGTTGAAATTGCGAGGTGTTGCGCCCCGCACGTTTTCGCGCTCGATGAACTTCAACTTGCCGGTCTTCTGGTCCACCCGGAAGGCGGTGATCGTGTCGTGTCCACGATTGGCGGCATAGACGAACTTGCCGTTCGGATGCACGCGGATTTCAGAGCAGCTTCTCGCCTTTTCCTTCTCCCACTCCTTGGGTGGAACGGTTTCGATGGTCTGCTTGGCCGTCATCTTGCCCGCCTTGGCGTCGTAATCGTAAACTGTCACGGTGAGGTCGAGCTCATTCAACAGATAGACCCATTTGCCGGAAGTATGGAATTTCATGTGGCGTGGGCCGGAACCGGGATTTGCGCTGGCGTGTCCATTGGGCGTGAGTTTCGAGTTGGCCGCGTCGAGCTTGTAGATTACGACTTGGTCGAGGCCGAGATCGGGGATGAACACGAAACGATTGTCCGGAGAAATGCCGGTCCAGTGCGGATGAGGTGACTTCTGTCGGCGTTCGTTGACCTTGGATCCGCCTTCGTGCTCGATCAGTTGGGTGCGCCCCTTGATGGAACCGTCCTTGTTCAAGGCAAACACGGCGACGGAACCGCCGCCGTATTGAGCGGAAACCAAGGTGCGTGCGGTTTGGTCCACACAAAGATGCGCTGCACCGCCGTCACCGATGTCCACGGAGTTCAACAGCTTCAATTTGGCGTTCTTGCCGCTACCTTCGATCTGGTAGGCAGTGATGGCGTTTACGCCCTTCAGATTGCCGACGGAATAGAGCACCGAGCGATTGGGATGCATCGCGAGGAAACCCGGTCTGGCGATTTCCGCCACCAGTCTGGATGGGGTTAGGCGGCCATTCTTCGGGTTGAACTGGGTATGGTAGATGCCCTTGGCCAAGCCGCCTCCGGTCCCGAGCCAGACGTCGAGTGGTTGCTGGGCCTTGGCCTGCATCAGACACACTGATGCGACGAGGAGCGAAAGAACGCGTGGTGATTTCATGGTGCGGATCATGGTGGAAGCAGGGCGGGATGGCAAAACGTGAATTGCAGACCTGGCGGTGGCCGATACGATCACGGGCAGAACATGAAATTCTTTCTCAGCGGCGAGTGGCAGGATCGGGATGAGGTGATCGAGGTGTGCAATCCGTTTGACGGATCGCTGATCGATACCGTGCCCCGGGCGACTCCGGGCGATGTGGACCGTGCTGTGGGATCTGCCGAGCAGGGGGCGCTAACCATGGCTGGAATGACCGGCTACGAACGCTTTGAGATGCTTCAAAAAGTTGCCTTACTGATCCGCGGCCGGGCGGACGATCTTGCCCATGCGATCAGCGCGGAAGCAGGCAAACCGATCACCGAAGCGCGCATTGAGGTTGGTCGGGCGGCGCAGACCATGGAACTGAGCGGCGAGGAGGCAAAACGACTGGGCGGTGAAGTCCTTCCGCTGGATGGCAGTCAGGGTGTGCGCGATCGGATTGGTCTCACGTTGCGGGTGCCATGTGGAATTGTCGCCGCCATTGCACCGTTCAATTTCCCGTTGAACCTCGTATGCCACAAGGTGGGGCCGGCACTGGCAGCCGGTAATGCGGTGATCCTCAAGCCGGCAAGCGATACTCCGCTGGTTGCGCTGAAGCTGGTGGAGTTGTTGTTGGAAGCAGGCATGCCGCCTTTGGCGCTTTCGTGCGTCACGGGTGGTGGCAACGATGTGGGGGGAAGACTTTGCGCGGATTCGCGCGTACGAAAGATCTCGTTCACCGGGAGTCGCGAAGTGGGTGAAGAGATCTGTCGGACGGCCGGACTTAAGAAGGTAACCATGGAGCTGGGATCCAATTGCCCGTTGGCGGTGTTGCCAGATGCGGATCTGGATGCGGTGAGCAGTGCCATCGCGGTATCGGGATTTTCCAATGCCGGACAGGTTTGCATTTCGACGCAACGCGTCATCGCACATCGCTCCGTGCATGACGAACTGATGCAACAATTGATTCCCAAAGTAGAATCACTCAAGACCGGTGATCAGCTGCAGGAAGAAACCAAGGTCGGCCCGATGATTCGTGAACGGGATGCGAGTCGAGTGGAATCGTGGTTGGGTGAAGCAGTCGAGCAGGGTGGGGGATTGCTTTGTGGCGGGGAACGTTCGGGCACGGTATTGACACCAGCGGTTGTGGATGCCGCTTCAAGAGAGATGAAGATCTGTTCCGAAGAATTGTTCGGCCCGGCGGTGGCAGTGATGAACGCTACAGATGTGGACGATGCCATTCGGCTGTCGAACGCGTCGGAGTATGGCTTGGGTGCGGGCGTGTTCACGAAGGACATTGATGTCGCGATGCGGTTCGCGCGTGAAGTTCACAGCGGCAACATTCAGATCAACTCGGGACCGATGTGGCGGGCGGATCTGATGCCCTATGGCGGACTCAAGGGAAGCGGATTGGGCAAGGAAGGACCGAAGTATGCCGTGGAGGAAATGACGGAGATGAAAACGGTCGTCATTCACCCGACGTGATCAGTCTTTGCGGGAGCGACCAAGACCACGGTGGGGCGAGAGTCCTCGCGAGCCCTGATCAACATCCCGAAGGGATGAGAGAAAAAAGCGTTCAAGCTATCGCTCCTGCGGGACTCTGAAGTGGGCTTGCGGCTACACTCTCCCCCACCGGAGTTGTTGACCGCTGGCGCTAGGAATGGGCCCAGCCGCGGTCGACGAGGAGTTCCTGGCCGGTGATGCCGGAGGCGTTGTCGCTGGCCAGGAAGAGGGCGACATTGGCGACTTCTTCGGGCTGCAGCAGATCCGGGATGCACTGGACGCTGCGGATCATCTTCTTCACCTTGGCATCGACGAATTCCTTGAGTTGCCTCTCGGTCATGATCCAGCCGGGAGAGATCGTGTTTACGCGGATACGGCGTTGGCCGAGTTCGCGGGCCAGGGCGCGGCTGAAGGAGATGATGCCGCCTTTGCTGGCGACGTATGCGGTCATTTCAGCTGGAGCGATATGGAACGTGATACTGCTGAAATTGATGATGGAAGCACCGGCTTTCATCAATGGCGAAGCGGCCTGGCTGGTGAGAAATGCGGCACGAAGGTTGCGCGCCAGCAGGGTGTCCCAGTCGTCGATGGACATCTTCTCCAGTGCCATTCGTGGATCGCAAGCGGCATTGTTGATGAGGACGTGTAGTGCGCCGTAGTTTTCGCCGACACCAGCGATCCACGATTTCACCTGGCGCTCCTTGAGCAGGTCCACCCTCTTGAATACGACGCCGGCGCCGAGCTTATCGGCCAGATTGCGGCCAGCTTCCGCATCGATATCGCAGAAACAAACCAAGGCACCCTGTGCATGGAATGCGCGCACCATGGCTTCGCCAATACCGTTGGCTCCGCCAGTAATGCAAACCACTTTGCCCTCCAGATCTTCGTAATCAGTCATGATTGAATCGGGTCAGCCACCGGCGACGATACGGACTATCTCCAGCCGATCTCCGGCGGACAGTTGAATGCTCTTGAACTCAGAGGGGGCGACGGCGTTGCCGTTGTGTTCCACCACCACGCTGCGCGGCAGTTGATCCTGCGCAATGAGGAATTCTTCGATGGAGCAGGGGAGGTCGGCTTCGATCTCGTTGCCGTTGGCGGTGACGGTGGCCATCAATCGTTCTTCAGTTTTCGCAGCACGACGAGGTTGGCACGCAATGCCCCGCTGTCGCTGATTGGTTTGATTGGCAGGATCGGACCGCGGGAAAAGGCGGTGGACGGAGAATGCCGGTCGACGGAATCTGCCGAGATTGCGGTGAAATGTTCCTTGGTCTCTTCCTCGTTGGCTCCGCGCAGAAACATGACGCCGCCCGGTTTCAAGACGCGCGCGACTTCTGCGGCAAATTGGGGTCGGTCGTCCTCGCCGACCAGATGGAGCGCGCCCCGATCATTGATGAAATCGACCGATGCATCTGCAACCGGCAGATCGAAGAAGCTGCCTCTTCGAAAATCCACGTCGGTTGCGGCTGCCTGGGTTCGTTCGGTTCCGATCTCCAGGGCCTTTGGGGAAATGTCGACGCCGATTGTCTTCAGGCTGCACTCCGCGAGAAAGACGGATTCGCGTCCGGCGCCGCAGCCAATGTCGAGCGCAGTGCCATCGGAAGGGGCGAGGTCGGTGGCCATCGCGGCGACGAGTTCCTGTGACGGAACTTCGTATTCCCAGTGTTCGCGGTAGTCACCGCTCACATATGTCTGCTCCCAGAATTTGGCTTCGTCTTCAGGCATCAGTCATCTTCCCATTCGCAAGGTTTGTGGATTGCTGCGATTCACGCTGATGGATGCGGAATTCCCTGTGACTTGGAGACACTGCACATTGGCCGGGCGGCCGTTGATGGTCACTCGTTTCAGGTCGCCGCGGTAGAACATCACGCCGTTGATCTGTGCCCGATAACCTCGCGCAGTGCGGGATATGGAGGTAAGGCGCAGGCCACGGGTGGCGGATGATCCGGAGCTGCTCGTAATAGGAGGACGGGGCGCGGGAGTGCTGCGCGTCGGCGTTCTCGCCATCGGCGGTGAAGTTGTGCGTGCGGTGCTTCCCTGATTGTGCAGGGTGACGGTCGGGTTCCTCCCGTTCCTGACCCAGTCGAGAACCTTGAAGAATCCGAACTGCTTGTCGGCCTCCAACATCGTGAGAATCCGACCCTTGGTGTAAGGGTTCTTTTTGATGCGCTCCAACTGGTTGGTGAAGCCGGCGGCTTCGCAGACCTTGTAGGCGACCAGTTCACAAATGCCTTCGATGGTGTCGCCTTCGATGTCGCGATTGGGCTTCTTGTTCTCGTTGATCCAGAGGTGGGTGTATTCGTGGGCGCAGACACTGACCAGTTCATCCATCGGCTGGCCGCTGAGCAGGATGACGTTGTGGGTGTAGCGATTGCCGACCTGACGGGTTTGGGAGAAGCCGCCGCGTCGCATGTTGGATCCCTGGTTCCAGTAGTCGATGTCGAAGAGCTTCACGCCGGGCTTGGGACCGCGTAGCTTCATCTGCCGGCGACTGATGTAGAGCACGCGGTCGACTGCGCGGTCAAAGATCACGTTGGCCTGCTTTTCATCCACGACCACGTCATCTTTTTCGAACTTGCAGATGTAGCGGCCGTCCTTGGTCTTAAGGTAGTTGTCGCGAATAGGAAGGCTGCAGATATCGCACTTGATGTCACGCTTCACGCAATCCGGACAGATCGTGCCGTGTGGATGTTTCCAGATGGTGCCGACCAAGGGGCCCTTGTTGCAGACGATGCAGGATTCCCGCTTCTGGGCAATGGCGCTGGAGCAGAACGCGGCAATCAGAAGTGTGATGATGCAGATTCGATTCACGTGATTGGTTGGTGTTGTATGCCCAACAGGCTCAGACAGCGGCGCGGGGTTTTAAGTTACGCAGTTTCTGCGGGAGGATCGCCCTCTCGGGTCATGCCGTCAATGCCGCGTCCCAGTCCTTCCATACTGGTTCGTAGCCGAGGGCGGAGATCTGCCGGGCCACGTCGGCAGAGGAACGTTCGTCGGCGATGTCGAACTGGCCGGTGGCATTTGTCGGGCGGGCGGGGGCGGCTTCCCATTCGCTGGAGCCGGCTGCGAGTTCCACCACGCGACCACGGACGGTGTGATGCAGGTTGTCCTTGCCCGCACCGGTGTAGCCACCGGGTTCAGTGTGGCTGCCGGCGCTCATCAAGGTGACGCCGATCGGAATCAACCCGTCGCGCAGCTTGGCGGGTTCGCGCGTCGAAAGCACGATACCGATGTCGGGTAGGAACAGTCGAAAAGCGCAGATCAACTGTACAAGGGAACGATCATCAAATTGGGTCAGCGGTTGAAATGCACCGGCGCAAGGGCGCAGTCGGGGGAATGAGATGGTCAGTTGTGATTTCCAGCAATGGCGCATCAGGTATTCGGCATGGGCGGCGACACAGATCGCCTCGTACCGCCAGTCGGCCAAGCCAAACAGGGCGCCGATACCGAGACGACGAAAGCCGGCGGCGTGGGCGCGCTCTGGCGTTTCCAATCTCCAATCGAAGTTGCGCTTGGGGCCGGCGGTGTGCATTGCGGCGTAGAGTTCCCGATCGTAGGTCTCCTGGTATACCACCAGACCTTCGGAGCCGGCCTTCACCATCGAGGCATATTCGTTCTCTTCCATCGGTCCGACCTCGAGCGACACACCGGGCACCTCCCGATGCACGGCCTTGATGCATTCGGCGAGATAGCCGTTGGACACGAACTTTGGATGCTCGCCGGCTACGAGGAGGATGTTCCGGAAACCTTGCTCCTTCAGTTCCCGGGCTTCCGCGATCACTTCCTCGACGGAGAGGGTCACGCGCAGGATCGGATTGTCGCGGGAGAAACCGCAGTAGGAGCAGTTGTTGATGCACTCGTTGGAAAGATAGAGCGGAGCGAAGAGCCGGATGACTTTGCCGAAGCGTTGGCGGGTGAGTTGCTGGGATCGGGCCGCCAGTTCCTCCAATGCCTTCCCGGCGGCCGGCGAAATCAGCCGTTCGAAGTCAGTTAGGGTCAGTCGTTCGCGCGCCATGGAGTCGCGTGCCTGCGCCAAGGTGCCTTCCAGACTCCGCTCTACGCGGGCCGCCGGATTCAGTTGGTTGAATTCATCAACAAAACTCACTGCCCGAAAGCTAGCGATTCCATGGATTCGGGCAAGTGTCGGATACGGGTAGATCACCTGCGCGAGAGAAGCGCATTGTGGGCACCCAGATTAGGTTCCATAGTTCAGACATGCGCAAGGAAATGGGGGATCTCTCCGATTATCAGCCGTTGACCAAGTTGGGCATCGTGTTGGCCTGCGCTGCTGTCTGGCTTGGCGTTAGCGGCTGGTTCAAGATGGAAAGTGGACGGGATCTGGTCGCGCGCGGGGTGCGTGGCGACGCGGTGGTGAAGGATATCAAGGTGAGCCCTCACGACCAACTCAGCAATTATCGGGTCATATTTGAGATTCAGGCAGGACAGAAACCGCGGGTCAGTCGCGAATTCCGCAATCGGACGCACGGTTACTCGATTAATGACACGGTGCCGATCGTCTACCTGCCGAAGTATCCCGGGATCTTTCAGTTGGGTGAAGAGGCTGTGGTGGACTATGTCACGATTTCGCTCGGCGGTGTGTCGCTGGTCCTGGGGATCGTGTTGCCGTTTGTGGAAAAGCGCAGAGAGGACCATCGAGAGGCACGTGCGTTTGAAAATGCCATGAATTCCGGTCATGAATTCTCTCCCACCGAAGAACGTCAGCTCTACCGGAAACTCGATCTCGATGCTTACCAAGGTAGTGTCGAGCGATTGAAGACCGCCGGGTTCGAATCGCTGGCGAATTCCTTTCCCATCAAAAAGACCGCGATCGGCGGAGTGGCCAAACTGGAGCGTTGGTTGTCGGATGGGAGTTCATTGGCGGTCCTGCGGATCATCAAGCCGGGATTTGTCGCACAGCTGAAAGGGGCGGAACAGCGCTCGGTGATCGATTTTGTCAGTCTGCTTGGCGACGGCACTTTCATCGTCACTTCGACCGGGTCGGGTGTCTCTCGGAAGGTGGCGTCGAAGAGCAACGTCATTCTGGTCGATATGCTGGATTCGATGACGGAGCTGATGCTACGACAGGCGCATGATGTGAGGTTGCGGGAAAACGTTGAGCAGCGGGGTGTCGAGATCGTGCAGGCAAGGGACGCGAAGGAAGCCAAGCAGGTTCTGGATGGTCTGATGATCAAGTGAACATCAAGTCGTAACCTTGCGGTCAAAAACTTCGGTGAGGAGAGCTTGCTCGTGAGATCTGATCAATATCCCGAAGGGATTTCAGAACAGCTCTCTCTCGTCCCTGCGGGACTCTGAAGTGGGCTCGCGGGTGCGCTCTCCCCACCGAAGTTGTTGATCGCTGGCGCTAGGATTGGGTGGCTTGTTCATTATCCGTCTTCACCTGGGTAAAGATGCCAAGGCAGCTGGCGCCGACGATGAGGACTGCACCGATGATGCGGGTGGGGGCAGTTTTCTCATCGAGCAACCACGCGCTGAGGAGCATGGCGCTGGGAACGTAGAGATAGTAGATCATTCCGCTGGTGAAGGTCGGCAGGGTGGAGGCGCAACGGATCCACAGCGAATGCGCGATGAAGGTGGCAACGACGCCGAGGTGAATGAGACGCCACCAATCCACGGCCGGGAGATTCCAATCGGTCTTGGGGAACAGCAGGATGAACAAGGGCAATGCGAATGCGTATTGGGAGAAGGTTCTCAGGTTGATCGGAATGTCCGAATGGCGCTGGTGCAGAATTGGCAGCAGCGCATAGAGGAAGCCGCTGAAGATGGAGAGGTAGAATCCGACCGTGACGGTAGACGCAAGAGAGAAGTCTTCCACCACGAGAACTGCACCACCAAATGCGATCAGCAGAGACAACCATTGCAGCAGGGTGGGCGCCTGCCGCAGAAAGATTCGTCCAAGGATGGACACGTGCACTCCATAGGTCGCGGCACCGATCGCGGAAGCCGACGCATCAGTCATCTTGATGCCGACGAAGTAGATCGCCCAGTGGATGGAGAAGATGAATCCGATCAGCATCAGCACGCGCTTCTCGGCGGCTGTGCGGTCGAAGAATCCACGGGCGCCCTTGAGGAACAAGCCTACACAGACGGTTGCCAAAAAGAGGCGGGCGAAGCCAATGGTCCATGGATTGGCGTCGACGGCTTTGACCGTGACCGGGACGGTTCCCAATATGAGAACGGCGAGCAGTCCTTCAATGTGCGCTCGCGTCATGGCGGTTATTTTGCCCGGCCTAGTTGCTGCCAGAGAGCGCGGGCAGGTTGGTAGTTGGCGTCCAGGGTCAGGGCGAGGCGCACGGCCTCGCGGGCTTCCTCAATGCGATTCAGACGCATGAGAATGGTCGCGCGGGCGTGGGGAATGCGGGCGGACAAGCGGTCGGCTTCCTGGGCCTTTTCCAGGGCGGCGATCGCTGCATTCGGAAGGTTCTGGCTGCTGAGCGAAAGTCCGAGGTTGTACCAGGCAGGTCCGTGTTGCGGATCAATCTTCACAGCTGCTTCAAGCTCGCGACGTGTGCCGGCGGTATCTCCGATTTCGTTCAGTCCCAGCGCGAGCTTGTAGCGGTATTCCGCTTGGTCGGGGTCGAGTTGGCAGGCGATGCGCAGATGTTTGATCGCGTCTCGATTCTTTCCTTGGAGACTCAGTGCGACGGCGAGTTCATGATGTGGTGCGGCGGTGTTGGTGTCCCATTTGCCGGCCTGACGGAAGAACTGTTCCGCGACATCGGGGCGCTGGCGGTCGAAATGAAATACACCTTGCTGCATTTGGCCGGCTGGTTGGTCGCCGGTCTGGGCGAAGTAGGTCAGCAGTTCCCGGCCGGCAGTCTGGTTGGTGTTGACGATGGAGCGGAGCACCCAGGCGGCATCGATGCGAACCTTGCGGGACGGATCGTCGAGCAGGTTTCGGACGGCGCTGTGTTCCCGGGTTCCGCTTTGGCGTGCGATGGGTTCGAGGGAAAGAACGGCAGTGCCCCGGACGAGCGGATGCTTGTCGGTCAGGCGCTTCAGCAACTCCTCGCGGGCATCGGGCTCGTGCAGGTAGTTGCGCAGAAGTCCGGCGCTGACGGAGCGCCACAGGAAGTTCGTCTCGGTCTGCGACATGTTGATGAGATTGATGTGCGAACCGGGTGCGTTGGTCTTGGCCATGGCGACCCATTGGGCGCGTTTGCGGTAGGGCCGATCCATCTTGTCGCCATACCACTTGTCGACGTATTCGATCGCCCAGTCGGTGGTCTTGTCGTCGTGACAGCGGTTGCAGGCGTTTGGAATGCCGTGCTGCTTGGTGAGCAATGGATCGGGAATGGTGAAACCGTGATCGCGCCGCGGATGGCGTTGCATGTAAGTCGTGAGCGGCATGTGGCAATCCACACAGCGACCGCCGGGCTCGGTCTCGGACTTGTGAAAGCTGTGCTTGATCGGATCGATCTTGGGAATGTTCGGCAGGTCCGGGTTTTGCCCGTTGTGGCAGGTCATGCAAAGGAGGTTGCCTGGCAAACGGGTCTTGCCGGTGTGTGGGTTGTGACAATCCATGCAGCGGACCCCACCGGCGTGCATACGGCTGCTGAAGAAGGAGGTGACCTCGTAGTCCTCATCGCGCACCTGACCGTCAGGATAAAAGATGTCGGTCTCGTCCGGGATGACAAGCGAGTAGTGGTCGAAGAAATCGTGGCCCGGAATGTAGTCTCCGGTGAGTTCCGTGCGGCGGGCGTGACACGGTGCGCAGGAGTGCGTGTATTGATCACGGGAGAAACGGGGCAGGGTGGGGTCAGTGGCGGATTTGCCGGGCTGATCCTTGTATTTCTCCTGCCACTTGGCGTGTTCCTTCATGGGGCCGTGGCAGGATTCGCAGCCGACACCCATCTCGGCCATCTTGGTGTGATAGGTGTCAGTGCTGGCGTTGTAATTCTTCAACACGCGGGTGTTGTGGCAGCTGGCACACATGGCGTTCCAGTTCATGCCGCGGCCGGTCCAGTGGCCCCATTCGCCGGGACGACGGTCTTCGTCACCAAACACGTTGAACCATTCCTTCTTATGCGGATCCCAACCGAGTTCGACGGCCTGCAGCCGGCCTCGCTCCTCTTCCACCAGATATTGCAACAGCGGTTTCACGCCGATGGCGCGCTTGGCGGAATGAGGCTGGATCTTGTTGTTTTTGCCTACCGTGACGATCTGGTATTGGTCGTCGGCTTTCTGCGCGGTCGAGGTGATGGAACCGGTCCTGAACGTGTGCTTCGGCTTGAACGCGTCGTCATCGAAACCTGCCGACGTCAATCGCTCGGCTAGTTGATGGTGTGAGCCCGTCCATTCATTGAACTGTTCCTCGTGGCAATTGCGGCAGCTTTCCGAACCGGCGTAGTCGGCATGGATCTTTTCCGCGTCATACATGTGGGTGACGGGTGTGGGAACGGCGGCGGATGGGGAATCCGGTCCGTCGGGAGCGGGGCCGCTGGCTTGCTGTTTGGGCCGAGTGAGGAAGTAGCCCGCGGCAATCGCAACCGCGAGCACAGCGGCGTAAATAC
>JAYPXF010000212.1:0-12148 GCA_038154405.1 Verrucomicrobiales bacterium
CGTCACACCTTATCCGTATCGCTCCATCGCGACGTCAGTTCATCGTAAGCATCAATCCGGCGGTCGCGGAAGAACGGCCAAACCGTCCGGGTCTCATCCAATGCGCGCAGGTCCAGTTCGGCCATCACGTTTTCCTCCCGCCGCTCCCCTGCACGCGCGAGTAATTCACCGCTCGTTCCGGAAACAAAACTCCGTCCCCAGAACTGAATTCCTTCACCGCCGTAAGGCTTCTCAAGTCCCACACGATTCGCGGCGGCGACGTAACATCCGTTGGCGATCGCGTGCGACCGTTGAATCGTTTCCCAAGATTCGTATTGTGTCTTGCCAAACTCCTGCTTCTCGCTCGGCAGCCATCCGATCGCGGTCGGATACAACAACACATCCGCACCTTGCATCGCCGTGAGGCGCGCTGCTTCGGGATACCATTGATCCCAACAAATCAGCACTCCGACGCGGCCGTAGCACGTGTCCCATACACGGAAGCCAAGATCTCCCGGCGTGAAATAGAATTTCTCGTAGAATGCCGGATCATCCGGGATGTGCATCTTGCGATAACGTCCCAACAAGGCCCCATCCGCATCAATGACCACCGCAGTGTTGTGATAAAGTCCCGGTGCTCGGCGTTCGAACAGCGATGCGACGATCACGATCTTCCGACGCTTGGCAACCTTTTGCAGCGCCTTCGTGGTCGGACCGGGAATACGCTCCGCCAACTTGAAGTTTACGTAATCTTCCGCCTGACAAAAATACTGGCTGAGAAACAACTCCTGCGTACAGACAATGTTGGCACCATCGCGCGCGGCCGCTTCAATGCGATTGATCGTGTGAGCCAGATTGTCTTTGGGGGATTTGGAGCAACGCGTCTGCGTCAGTCCCAGAATCACGCGGTCGCGAATCTTGCCGCATTTCATGCGCGAAGAGGAATTTACTGCGAGATCATCGAACGGTTGATCTTCACAGTGTGACCGCGCTTCTGTTGCACCTGCTGGTAATCGGTCAACCCGAACAACTGCCGGACGAAGCGTCCCATGGTCTCGTTGGTCGGACCGTAACCGGCATGGTAGATGTAATGCTCAAGATCATGCAGCAACTCGTCGGCGTTCGGATAGCGCTCATCGAGATTGCGCTTGAGAGCTTTCTGCAGGATGTCGTTGAGCGGCGTATCGATGCGGTCATCGAGTTCCGAGAAATTCGGAATCTCAAGATTCATGATGCGGTCCCGCGATTCCATCATCGAGGCACCCTTGAAGATGTTGTAGCCGAGGAGCAACTGGGCCAGCACGATGCCGACGGAGAAGATGTCCGAACGCTTGTCGGTGATCTGAAAATCACACTGCTCGGGGCTCATGTAATCCACCTTGCCGGCGACCACTTCGCCTTCCTGGTCCTGCAGCAGGCCGCGCGCCTTGGCGATACCGAAGTCGGTCAGCTTCACGTCACCTTCGAACGCCACCATGATGTTCTTCAGGTTCACATCCCGATGCACTATGCCAAGGGTCTTGCCGTTGACGTCGGTCTTCGCATGCGCATAGGCAAGCCCGCGGGCGACACGGGAAGCGAGAAAAATCGCCAGTTCCTTCGGCAACTGCCGGTTCTGTTCGTGAAGCTTGCTGACGAACTGCTCGATGTTCGCCCCACGGATGAGCTCCATGCAGATGAAATACTCGTTATTCTCGGTTTTTCCGAGGTGATAGGTCTGGACGATATTGGTGTGAATGAGGTCGGCAACCAGCTTGGCTTCGCCGATGAAGTTCTCAATGAACAGCTTCTGGTTGGCAAAACTCTGGCGAATCACCTTGATGGCGACCCGCTTGACGAACTCGTTTGTCCCGTGTTGCTCGGCCTCATAAACGATGCCCATGCCCCCCTCAAAGATCGAGCTGATGATCTTATACCTTACCGGGCATTCGATTGCTTCTAGCTGCAGCACCCACCCATGGTGTGAAAATCCCCCTATGAGTCAAGCAATCCGTGCCGCCTCGGAGGACGGTTTTCGTACGAGAATTCCCGATAATTCGTGTGAAAACTTCTTGCGCCGGTGTTTACGGGAGCGCTTAAATCCTCTTCAGGTCCTTGGACTGTCCACACGAAACCCAAAATACACAGAGAGAGAACCCCTATGGCTGCAAAACCTCTTACAAAGTCACAATTGATCAGCACCCTCGCCGAAGAAACCGGTCTGGCGAAAAAGGATGTCGCCGGTTTCTTGGAAAAACTGGCTGAACTGGCCTACAGTCACGCCAGCGTCGGATTCACCTTCCCCGGCGTAGGAAAGCTCGAACTCAAGAATCGCAAAGCCCGCACCGGCCGCAACCCGGCCACCGGTGAGACGATTCAGATCCCCGCCAAGAAAGTGTTGAAATTCCGCGTCGCCAAGGCCGCGAAAGACGCCATCTTGGGAAGCTGACATCAGATAGTTCTGTACAAGGGCGCACTCCCCGAAGTGCGCCCTTTTTTTATCGTCATGAAGATTGGAGTCGTGGGTTGCGGATCGCTGGGTTCTTACTACGGAGCCAAGCTGGGTTACGACGGGCATGAAACCCACTTTCTGTTGCGTTCCGATTACAATCTCGTCAAGAGGCGAGGCCTGAACATCGAAAGCCCCGACGGAGGTTTTCATTACCACCCCCAGGCAGCCCTGCGCGCCACCGAGATCGGCCGCTGTGATCTCGTGATCATCGGCCTCAAAACCACGGCCAATCACCGCTTCTCCCAGGACCTGCCGCCGTTGGCCGATTGCAACACCGCCATCCTCACGTTGCAGAACGGCCTCGGCAACGAAGCAGCGTTGGCCAAGATTCTCCCGCCAGAACAGATCTTAGGCGGACTGTGCTTCGTCTGCCTCAACCGCACCAAGCCGGGTCACGTACAACACCTAGCCCACGGCCGGATCGTGATGGGCGAATACCAACGTCGCCCGGAAGCACGCACGCACGAAATCGCCGCCGCCTTCAAACACGCGGGAATTCCCTGCACGGTCGCCGAGAATCTGGAACGCGCACATTGGGAGAAACTGATCTGGAACATTCCCTTCAACGGACTCGGAGTGGCGGGGCTCGCGGGTCTGCATGCCTGCAACACCGGGACCATCTTCGAGGAGTCATCTTCCGGTCCGTGCCTGCCCACGGATGTCCTGATCGGAAATCCAAATTGGCTCAAGCTCGTCCGGGAACTGATGCACGAGATCATCGACGCGGCAAACGCGATGGGATTAAAGGTTCGCCCGGAACTGGCCGAGAAGAACATCGACGCCACCCGTGTCATGGGGGCTTATCGCGCATCCACTTTGGTGGACTTTGAACGCGGTCAACCGCTGGAGCTGAACTCCCTGTTTCTGGAACCGCTTAAGCAGGCTCGGAAAGCCGGCGTGGACACACCTCGCCTGGCTGCGCTCTGCAAAGTCCTCGAGCATCTGCAATCGGCCCAATCCCGGAAGGGAAAACTTTGATCCTTTCGGCGAAACTTCTAAGCTCACGCCGATGAGTGTTCGCGTGAGATTTGCGCCCAGCCCGACCGGCTACCTCCACATCGGAGGAGCCCGCACCGCCCTGTTCAACTGGATTTACGCCCGTGCTAACAACGGCAAATTCGTGTTGCGTATCGAGGATACGGACGCTGCCCGCAACACCCAGGAAGCCATGGACGCCATCATCGGCGGGCTGCGTTGGCTGGGCATCGATTGGGACGAGGGCCCCGTCAACGGCGACGCCACCGGTCCCAGCCATGGGGATCGCGGCCCTTACTTCCAATCGCAACGGAAGGAGAACTACAAGCGACGCGTCGACGCCCTGCTCTCCCGCGATCTCGCCTACGAACGCGACGGCGCCATCTATTTCCGGCATCGCACTGATCCGATTGTCATTCACGACCAGGTCTGTGGCGATGTGACCCGAAACCTCACGGGGAGCGAGGAAAAGGACCCGGATTTCGTGATCGTTCGATCCGATGGCCAACCGGTCTTCCATCTGGTCAACGTGGTCGACGACATCGACATGGGAATCACACACGTCATCCGCGGCGAGGATCACCTGAGCAACACCTCCAAGCACATCGCCCTGTTCAAGGCGTTTGGGGTCGAACCGCCCAAGTTCGCTCACATTCCACTGATCCTGAACAACGACGGCAGCAAGATGAGCAAACGGGATGACGGTGCCGCAATCAGTTATTATCAGGAATACGGCTACGCTCCCGAGGCCGTCCTCAACTACCTCTGCCTCCTCGGCTGGACCCCCAAGGACGAACGCAACGTTTTCACCGCCGAGGAAGTGATCAGCGAATTTGACCTTCCGCAGATTCACCGCAGCAACGCCCGCTTCGATGGTGACAAGCTCAAGTGGGTGAACTTTGAGCACATCAGGAACATGTCGGCCGACCGCTATCACGAGCTGGCCAACCATGCGCTCAGCAGCGCTGGCATCGATGCCTCCGGCCACGAGGTCGATTACGTCAAAGCCGCCCTCGATACCGTCCGCGAGAAGATCAAGACTTTCACCGAGGTCCCTGATTTCAGTACTTTCTATTTCAAGGAAATCGACAGCTATGACGAAAAGGCGGCCGGCAAGGCTTTCAAACCAGAGAACGTCGAACCAATCGAGAAACTCAAGGCCGCTCTTTCCGCGCTTCACTCATATGACGCGTTGAGCATTGAAAGCACGATCAAGTCCGTCGCCAGCGAACTGGAAATGAAGCCCGGCAAGCTGATCCAGCCAACCCGCATCGCCTGCACCGGCACTCCCGTCGGCCCCAGCCTCTGGCATCTCATGGAAGTCCTCGGCCGCGACGAAGTGATCAAACGCCTCACCGCCGCGCAAGATCTGATGAAACAAGGCATTTGAGAGCTGAGAGAGATTTGAATTGAGAGAGACGAAGAACGACTTACCAAGAACAAAGAACATGGGTCCCAACATCACCCTCAAGGAAGGCGACAAAGCACCGGCCTTCACCGCGCCCACGAACGGCGGCAGCGAGGTCTCGCTGAAGGACTTCAAAGGCCAGCAGGTCATCCTTTACTTCTACCCCAAGGACAACACCCCGGGTTGCAACAAGGAGGCCTGCGCTTTTCGCGATTCCCACAAGAAGATCATCCGGAAGAAGGCCATCGTCCTCGGTGTCAGCGTCGACCCGGTGAAAGCGCACGACAAGTTTGTCGATAAGTTTGACCTACCCTTCGCGCTCGTTTCTGACGAAGACAAGAAGATCGTCAACGCCTACGGCGTCTGGGGGCGTAAAAAATTCATGGGTCGGGAATTCGACGGCACCCATCGCGTCACCTTCCTCATCGACGAAAAGGGAAAGATCAAAAAGATCTGGCCCAAGGTGAAGATCGACATTCACGCCGACGAAGTCCTCGCGGAACTCTGATCCCCCGATCTCTTCCATCTCCCATTTCCGTATCCACCACATGATCACCAACGTCCTGGGAACCGAACTCAAGTGCTGCTGCAAGAAACCCATGACCGGTTTCTACCGCGACGGCTTCTGCCGGACCGGACCCGAGGATCGGGGCATGCATACTGTCTGCATCATGCTGACCCGCGAATTTCTCGAGTTTTCCCAGGCCACCGGCAATGATCTGTCCACCCCGATACCGGCCTACGGATTTCCCGGCCTGAAACCCGGCGACAAGTGGTGCCTGTGTGTCACTCGCTGGAAGCACGCCTTTGACTCGGGCGTCGCTGCCCCGGTCTACCTGGAATCCACGCACAGCTCCGCCCTCGAATGGGTCGACTTGGAAGACCTCAAGGAACACGCCGTCGATCACGACTGATCGGGCGACACGTAGGGAATCGTCAGCGGCCCTTGGGGCAGTACCGCTACCCGGGCGGAATCCGGCAACTTGGCCAATCGTTTCGCAACGACATCCGCTATATCTGCACAGGGCTCAAGGTGACATCCGCGGATAACGTCATCCGTCAGATCACTGTAAACCATGATCTCCGCGCGGCGTTGGACGATGGCCTGAATCTGCGCCTGCCATTGCTCGGCGCGGGGAGCGCCACGCTGGGACAGGAGCTGCAGGATGCCTTCCGCCGAATCCACCTCGTCCAGCAGTTTCTCAAACGGGCTGTTTGCCGGCACACCATTACTGCACTCGCAGGCGATCAGGATCAGTCCACGTTCCTTCACAATGCGTCCCGCCGCGGTCATGCCCTTCACACCCTGGTAAAGATTCTGATCGAGCGGGTAGCCGCTGTTGGTGGTTACCACGATGTCAAAGGTCTCGTCCACAGGTTGCATGGCAGACTCCGTTACCGCCACGCAACCGCGGCGATGGGCCTCCTCCAAATCCCCCGCATACACACCGGTAATGGCGCGCGAATCGTTCAACGTGACGTTGACCAGGAAACTGGGTCCCGCCAGCTTCGCGATCCGCAACAACTCCTCCCACAATGGGTTCCCATGCGTGATGCCAAAGGTCGCATTGGGGTCACCGATATTGTCAAATCCATGATTGCTCATCACTGAAGGCAACCCCGCAACCCCGGGCATCAATCCTTTCGGTCCGCCGCTGAATCCGGCAAAGAAATGCGGTTCAATAAACCCCGTCACGATCCGCAGATCCGCTTCAACCGCGTGTCGATTGAGCAAGGCCGGCGTGCCGTCCCGCATTTCCCCGACCTTTACCAATCCCGCCTCATTGTGACAGTCGTGGTTCACCACCGCGTAATCATCAAGCACGTCGGTCGTCAGCATCTCCGCCAATTCTTCCCGCGTATTCGGCCGATGCGCTCCCAGCTGATTCATCAGGAGAATGTTCTCGCGCGGATGATCTGACAGATGCTCTAGCAACCAAGGAATGATCCGTTCGTTCGGAGTCGCCCGCGTGCTGTCCGTGAAGAGAATGCAAACCTTGTCCTCCGGCCTGATCCGTTCCCGTAGCGGCGATGCCCCGATCGGCTTCTCCAACGATTCGACAAATGCAGCCCGTTCGTCTGCCAATGCCTCCGCATGACGCGGCTCGATCACCACCGTTTGCGCGTCAGGCAAATCGACCGGCAACACCCCGCGTCCGTATGCCAGATCAACCTTCATGGATTCCCCAGCCTAACCGAACGGGAAACCAAGCACAAAGAACGATGAACCGCTTTCTGGACCGGTTTTTTTCTTCGTTTGCCAACACCCGGCGGACAATACTTCCCCCGCATGAATTCCATGACGGGATACGGTCGCGGCGAAAATGCCGCCGATGGCAACAAGATCACGGTTGAACTCAGTTCCGTGAACCGGAAATCTGCGGAAGTCTCGATCAATCTTCCCCGCGAACTCGACGCGTTGGAGAGCAAGGTGCGCGACGAAATCCTGCAAAACGTTGCCCGCGGCCGCGTAAACGCCCGCATCGATTTCAGCGCTGCCAACGGATTCAAGAACCGTTCCATCCGGATCAATCACGAGTTGGCGAGATCGCTTCACGCGGAACTGACCAAGCTCAATGAGGAGCTCCAGATCAATGAACCCGTCGCCATCGAATCCCTCCTGCGCGTCCCGGGCGTGGTGGAATCCAACGACGAAGATGTCGATACCGACAAGATCTGGCCGCAGGTGCAGGAGGCGATAGGCAGGGCGCTGACCGGTCTGCAGCAAATGCGCAAGCGTGAAGGCAGGCATCTGGCGCGCGACATGAAATCACGGATCAAGAAGATCCAATCCTGCGTCAAATCGATCCAAAAGCTGGCCCCCGCCGTGCCGAAGCGAAATCGCGAACTGCTTCGTGGTCGGTTGGAGAAGGCCGGACTGGAGCTTGATCTCGACGACGAGCGGCTGCTGAAGGAACTGGTCATCTTCTCCGATCGTTGTGACGTCTCCGAGGAGCTCACCCGCCTGGCAAGTCACTTCCAACAGTTCGCCGATACGGTCGGCGCCGACGAACCCGTGGGGCGCAAACTTGATTTCCTCTGCCAGGAGATGAACCGCGAGATTAACACCATCGGTTCGAAGGCGCAGGACGCCGCCATCTCCCGCGAAGTGGTGACCGCCAAGACGGAGTTGGAGAAATTTCGCGAACAGGTTCAGAACGTGGAATAGCCGTCATGTCAAAGTCTGCCTCCGACCCTTTGCTCATGGTCATCAGCGCACCGTCCGGCGCGGGAAAGACCACCGTGTGCGAAGGTCTGATCAAGCGGAGCAAGAATATCCGCCGGGCCGTCACCTGCACCACGCGCGAACCGCGGAAAAGCGAGAAGCACGGTCGCGACTACTACTTTTTCAGCGCCGAGGATTTTCTGAAACGGGTTCAATCCGGTCACTTTCTGGAACACGCCACGGTCTACGGCAATAGCTACGGAACTCTGAAATCTGAAGTGCGCGGGCATTTGCGCAAGGGTCATGACGTGCTGTTGGCGATTGATGTCCAAGGGGCGGCCGAGGTTTCCCGTCAGGCCAAGTCGGATCCGGAACTGGCGAAATCTTTGGTCGAGGTGTTCATCCTCCCCCCGAGTCTGGAAGAACTGAAGAAACGGCTCACCACCCGCAAATCCGACTCCGCCGCCGCCATCCGAAAACGCCTGAAGGAGGCGCGTAACGAGATCCGGCAATGGAAACACTACGACTATGTGATCGTCAGTGATTCACGGAAACGCGACCTCGATCGGATTTCCGCCATCTATGAAGCCGAACGCCTGAAACGCGCCCGGGTGAAACTGCCCAAGGGAATCAGCAGGATTTGCAAATGAGCACGATGAAGAAATCCAACATTGTTCTTGGGGTGACAGGATCCATCGCGGCGCACAAGGCGGTGGATATCGCCAGTCAACTTGCCAAACGGGAATTCAATGTAGACGTCGTGCTGACCAGAGATGCGCAGAAGTACGTGACCGCCCTGCCCTTCAAGACCATGTCCCGCAATCCGGTGGTGACCGACCTCTACGATGAGGAGGAAGGCTGGAAACCGACACACATTCGGCTGGCTGATGAAGCAGAGTTGCTCCTCATCGCGCCAGCCACCGCAAACTGCCTCGCCAAGCTCGCCAACGGCATCGCCGATGATTCGTTGACGTGTATCGCGCTGGCGTTGGAACCCACCGCCACATTGATGATCGCACCGGCCATGAACGGCAAGATGTGGAAGCATCCGGCCACGGTTCAAAACGTGGCGACGCTCACCGAGCGTGGCGCGGTCTTTGTCGGTCCGGAGACGGGAATGCTTTCCTGCGGCTATGAAGGAATCGGCCGACTCTGGCCGGTGGACGGAATCGTGTCCCGGGTGGAGGAGAGTTTGAATCCATGACGGTGAGTGCGCGGCCATGAAGAAATCTCCCATCATCGCCGTTCTCCGGCAGCTCTTCTTTGCCCCGGAGCCGCCGCGCGAACAGACGACCAGCCGGCTTCGCTTCATGGAGCGCGACGTGTTTCTCACGATCAAGATCATCGTGCTCGCATTCCTCGGTTACTGGCTCCACTTCGCGGATGTGCCGGTAGACCAGAACATCCGGGATGAAGTGTCTCTGGCCACGGTCAAGGTGGCGTTTCTCTACTACTGCGGTCTGAACATCGTCGCCATCGGAATGTTGGCATGCATGCACTGGATTCCCCTACGCGTGATCCAGTGCCTTGTTTTCGTGGTCAACCTGACTGACGGAATCTTCGTGGCCATTCTGGTAAGTCTGACCGGCGGCCTGGAAAGCGCGATCTACTGGGTGTTTCTCCTACTCGTGATCCGCAATGCGGTGAGCGTGCCGTTTCACCGCTACCAACTCCTGCTGAACACTTTGTTGGTGGCATCCTACGTCTTCGCCGCGGTCATCGATCGCACCTGGGACGAACTGAAGAATTCCCAGGAGGAATTCGAAGCGAGCTTCCAACAGCTCGCGGTCAATGTTGGAGCCAACAACGACGACGACGAACAGCAGGTTTCACCGAAGCCGTTTGACGCCTCGATCGTCACTGCGCTGTCCACCGAATACATCATCTTCGCCCGCCAGCGCGTCAACGCCGACGCCGCCAACCGGGCTCCCAACGCGATGGGGGTCGGCGCGGAGGCCGACATCGACTTCGGCTATGCGCTCGGAGCCGCGCTTCTACGATTTGGATCCACCCAAGAATGGCAACCGCTGCTGGCCCAGGCAATGTTGCTCATGTTGCTCTCGTTCTGCTGCTACGGGATCAATGCCCCGTGGACCGAGCGGATCTACACTCGCGAAGAGGAACAGGAATTCGCCGCGCGACGTCAGCAACTGCGCTCCACGGGAAGACTGGCCGCAGAAATCGCACATCAGATCAAGAACCCGCTCGCCGTCATCAACAACGCCGCGTTCGGCCTTTCCCGGGCGCTGGATGATCCGGATGAACGCGTGACCAGCAAGATCGAGATGATCAAGGAGGAGGTGGAACGCTCCGACCGCATTCTCACTGAACTCATGGGATACGCCAAACTCGCAGACGGCGAAGTCGAGAAGCTCGACCTGCGCAACGAATTGGAACGAGCCCTCAACCAGGTGTTCCCCGCAGCGATCAAACACGATATCAAGATCAGCATCGAGTGCCCCGGAGGCTCCGCGCCGATGCTCATGCAGCAGAATCACCTCAATGAAATCCTGGTGAACCTGCTGACCAATGCTCGCGAAGTGCTCAACGGCAAGGGCACCATCGAAATCCTGGCGGACAACGGTGACCCGGACCGTGTCATCGTCACAATCCACGACAGTGGCCCCGGACTCCGCGAAAACCAATTGGAGAAGATCTTCGAGCCCTACTATTCCACCAAGGAACGGGGCACGGGGCTCGGACTCGCCATCGTCCGCCATAATATCGAGATCTACGGTGGCTCGGTGGAAGCCCAATCCGAGCTTGGAAAAGGAACCACCTTCACCCTAATGTTCCCCTACAAAGTGGTCGTCCCCGTCAAATCATGAGTTCCTCCCTCCCCCCCCTTCTTCTTATCGACGACGAGAAGAACATGCGGCTTTCCCTGCAGTCCATGCTCGTCGACGAAGGCTTTCAGGTCGAGGCTGTGGAGAGTGCCGAACAGGGATTGGAAAAGTTGTCCGAAGGGGAATACTTCATGGTGGTGACCGATGCTCATCTTGACGGCATGAGCGGGTATGAATTTCTTACCCAAGCAAACGAACGCTGGCCCAATATTCCCGCCCTGATGATCACCGCCTACGCAACCCCCAAGCTCGCCGTGGAGGCGATCAAGGCAGGGGCGGTCGACTACCTGCCAAAACCTTTTGCGCCCGAAGAACTGCTGCACGCCATCAGCCGTTGCGCGGAACGCCACACCCTGATCCGGCAAAACCGTCATCTGCGCAGCCAAGTGAAGGATGAATATTCCCTCGACCACATCATCGGCAGGTGCCCACTGGTGGAGAAAATGCGAGAACTCATCCGTACGGTAGCCCCTACGGACGCCACCGTCCTCATTCTCGGGGAAAGTGGCACGGGCAAGGAACTCATCGCCGGCGCCTTGCATTCGCTGAGCAATCGCAACAACGAAACCTATGTCCGCATCAACTGCGCCGCCATTCCTGAAACCCTGCTGGAAAGCGAACTGTTCGGGCACGAGAAAGGCGCTTTCACCGGGGCATTGAAACAGAAGGCCGGTCGCGTCGAGGAAGCGGATGGCGGTACTATCTTTCTCGACGAGATCGGAGACATGAGCCGCTCGCTCCAGGCCAAGCTCCTGCGCTTTCTCGAAGACGGAAGCTTTACCCGGGTCGGTGGCAATGAGGAACTCCGGGTCAACGTTCGCCTGATTGCCGCCACCAACCGCGACATCATCCAGGCGATCAAGGACAACGATTTCCGTGAAGACCTCTACCATCGTCTCAACGTCATGCGTTTCCTGCCTCCACCCTTGCGCGAACGCGGAGAAGATGTGGAAGCCTTGGCGAACTACTTTCTCACGATGTTCTCGGCGCACCTCAAGAAATCGAACCTCCGCCTATCGGAAAACACGCTCAACCACCTCCGCGAACATTCCTGGCCCGGCAACGTGCGCGAACTCAAGAATGTCATCGAGCGGGCTGTCATCCTCGTCCAAGGCACGGAAATCACCCCGGATCACCTGCCGGGTTTCGAGCTCGATACCCGTTTGCTCGGCCGGCCGGAGGAAACGTCCGCGAACACGATTGAAATCCCCTCCGGCAAACCGCTCGACGAAATGGTGGCCGACTATGAAAAGCGCATCATCAGGACCGCGCTTGAGCGCCGC
>JAYPXF010000213.1:0-12042 GCA_038154405.1 Verrucomicrobiales bacterium
CCCTTGAGAAACCGTTTCACGAGGGAGCGGATCTGGGGTTCGTCGTCGATTACTAGAACTCGCGGCATTGTGCTTATGTGCAGGTGGAGTGGGAATCCGCACTGGGAACAGCTTCCGAATCGGTCACCCTTTTCTCAAGCAAATTCTTGTGTAAATCGCGTGTTCGAAAGGGATTAAAGCGATATTCTAGTGACGCGGAAGGATCGATTTTCGCGAGGTCGGACGTGGACGACGATGCGGGAGGAGTCAGTTTTCCTCACTTGTCGCGGAGGGCGTCCTGTCTTTGCGTTTGGTGGCACGATCACGCTTACGTTTCTTCTCACGGGCTTTTTCGGATTTTGCATCCGACTTTGCTGAAGTGCCGGGACGGCCTTCCCCGACAGTCGGCCGTCCGGGTTGTTTTCCTCTGCCCCGATTATCTGGGAGGAAAATGTTGGTGCCAACCCCGGGCCGGGGAGCCCATTCAGCGGGGCCGATCTTACCGTCGCCATTTGCATCCAACCGTTGGAGCGCTTCGGAGTCATTGAGAAGTTCGTCGGCGTCGATAAGGTTGTTGCCATCCAGATCCAATGCGGTCACGAGGGGCGGTTTGAATCCGGGGCGTTTGGTTGGACCGAAGAGAAACTGCCGCACCGGGTCGTTCGCGCCGAACTGTCGAATTCGAGGAATCCGTGGAGGCACTGCCGCCCGCCCGGCCCCGAACGGTGTTAGGGTTTTTGGGGGCAGGCGGACATTTGGCTGGATGGGTTGTTGGAATGTCGGTTGTCGGTGTCGCTGCCGGAATGGAGGCGGTTTGGGAACGGGTTCGTAAGCAATGCTGCGGGGTGGAGTCTGCCAGTCGGGACCGGCCCAGGCGAAGACGGCACTCGCAATTGAAATGACCGTTGAAAGCAGCGCGACGCGGGCGAAAGCGGAGTGAGGTATCAAGCTGTGCATGAGGTTGTCTATCTGCTGCCACTAGCGGGCAAATACGTTGAGATGAGTGTCGGAACGTAGAACGATCTCGTCGTTAGCAAGCGCCGGCTTGGCATTGAATTGTGACCTGTCGGTGGCGATCTGGTTGGTCGCGATCAGTTTGAACTCCGGTTTCATCGCGATGACGTGGGTTTCGGCCTGTCTGGTTGTCGCATAATAGTTTCCGCCTGCGGCCACCGCAGACGCATAGACCGGACGTCCACCTCTACCGCGTCCGCCTGACAAACCGGGCAGGCGTTCTTCGTAGACGATTTCTCCGGTCGATCCATGGATGCAGTAGGCGAATCCCTGATCGTTGACGAAATAGATGTGACCGTCGTGGTAAACCGGGGTGGGCACATAGGTGGTTTTGCTGATTAGCCAGATCTTGTGCGACTGGGTCACGTCGCGTTTGCCGCCGGTCTTGACTGCGACGGTTGCCCGCGTGGGGTATCCACCAAAGGAAAAAATCAATCCGCCTCCTTGGACGATACTGGGCGAAACGTTCCCGGGAATGCCGGTGTCGGCCAGCCAACGCAGCCGACCGTTGTCGGGATTTATGGCTCAAACCTCGTTTGGGAGTCCGATGAGCAGACTCTTGCGACCTTCATGGTCAACCACAATGGGAGTTCCGAATGCGAGTTTCAGGCCGTCTCCGGGGGCTTTCCAGATTTCGGATCCATCGGCGGGATTCAAGGCGAGGATGGCCCTCGCTTCATCCGCTGCGTTTACGATGAGCTTGCCGTCATATAGCATGAGACTTGCGGCGGATCCCCAACGACGATTGTTGGAGAAGCGTCCGACCTCCTTGCTCCACTTCTTCTTGCCGTTTAGGTCGTAGGCGTGAACGCCGGATTTGCCGAAGAAGGCATAGACCGATTTTCCGTCACTCGTGGGTGTGTGACTGGCGTAACCGTGTTCGGTGAGGTAGCCGCGGTAGTCGTCTTCGGGCATCGCCGCTTTCACGGTCTGCTGCCAGAGTGGCTTTCCGGTTTTGCGGTCAAAGGCCAGCAGGTGTCGGCGCAGGGCCTCCATACGACCGTTGGAGCCATCGCCATATCCGGTGTAGCAGGTTGTCAGAATTCGATCACCGACAATGAGCGGGCTGGAAGTGCCCGGGCCGGGCAGGGTAGCATTACATTTCAGGTTCTTTGATGCGTCCCATTCGACCGGAGGGTTGGCGTTTGCTGCTTGCCCGGACGCGTTGGGGCCGCGAAACTGTCGCCAATCGTCAGCGGGGACGTGGAGGGTAATCAGCGTGATCAGGGTAACGGCACGAATGGCTTGGATCATTTGACGGTTCTCGTTCCGGTTGGGTGAACGCGGGGCGTTCGCCGGTGGTTCTGTCTTTGTAAATAAGCCGGCGCATTGTTAAATCCGCGTGACCCGGCAAAAGGAAAGTTGTTAAGCAAGTGTAAATCTTTCCGCAAATCCCGCCGGGACTGTTTAACCCATATCCTAAGGCGTGTCTGAGCCTATGACCGACGACAAGAAATCCCGACTCCTCGTGATCGACGATGATCAGAAGCTCTGCCGACTGATCGGTGACTACCTGTCGCCTCACGGTTACGAGATCACTGCCGTTCACAACGGATCCGAAGGTGCGGAGCGGGCCACGTTGGGAACATGGAACGCCGTGATTCTGGATGTCATGATACCCGGCATGGACGGCTTCGAGGTGCTCAAGAAGATCCGTTCCCGATCCCGGGTTCCGGTGCTGATGCTCACCGCGATGGGGGACGAGGCGGACCGGATCGTCGGCTTGGAATTGGGCGCGGATGATTATCTGCCCAAGACGTTTTCCACCCGCGAGCTGCTCGCTCGACTGCGTGCGGTCACCCGGCGGGCGGAATCCGTCGAAGAAACCATTGATGTGCAGTCCGAGGTCCGCCTGTTTCGTGCAGGCGATGTCGTGGTCAATGCCAGTTCCCGGACTGCGGAACGCGACGGTGAAGCTCTCAATCTGACGCCGGTAGAGTTCGATCTGTTGGTTTCCCTGGTGCGGGCCAAGGGACGTGTTCGCACGAGGGAACGATTGCTGGAGGAGATTCGCGATCGGAATTACGACGTGTTCGATCGATCCATCGATGTCCACGTCTCGTCGTTGCGGAAAAAACTCAAGGACGATCCGAAGAGCCCGCGTTACATCCGGACCGTGCGCTCGGCCGGGTACATGTTCATCAACCCCGCCGCCGAGGTGGAATGATCCATGCGCCCGGCCCTGTCACTCTATGCCAGGATCGCCGGATTGGTGTTGTTTAACCTGTTGGTGTTGGCGGTTGGGTTCTATTTCCTGCGGGATCATATCCGCCCCATACAGACGGAGGAGATCCGACCGGATTCCAAGGAACGGCTCCAGCGGATGGCTGACCGGGTCTTCGCCCATCTTTCCACGGCAGGGCGGCAGGATTGGCATGACATTGATTCTTTTCGACGACTACGGAGGCGTCATGGGCGGTCCGCTGATCTCCATTCCGGCGGGCGTGTTCGACGAAGTGAAGGTGAATGCCGGGCAGCGAATGCAGCCCCAATTCGATGATCCCAGTGAACAGTTTCTCTTCGGTTCCACCAATTCACGTGCGGAGCCGGAGCAGAGGCAAGGCAAAGATGTTGAGATGGAGGAGAAAGCGATCGTCCGGTTTGAGACCGGGGATGAAAGACCTGATTTTGCCTGGTTTGGAATCCGGGGAAACCTTCCTGATTCAGGGCGTCGCGGACCGTGGCCGGTGACACTTGCGGCGCGGGCTCGCAAGGCGGAATTGTTGCAGCTGCAGCCGGCGAACTGGTGGCTCCCCGGCGGATTGGGTGTGGCGGTCTCGTTGATCATGTGGCTGCCGTTTGCCCGTAAACTGACCGCGACCTTGGCGAACATGACGGCTGCGACCGCGAAGATTGCCGAAGGTCGCTTCGACATTGAGGTCGATGACCAGAGAAGTGATGAAGTGGGACACCTGGGTGAGGCCATCAACAAGATGGCCGGGAAACTGGAGGGATACGTGTCGGGACAGAAACGTTTCCTGGGCGACACGGCGCATGAACTCTGTTCGCCCTTGGCGCGAATGCAGATGGCGGTGGGCATTCTGGAAACCAAGGCCTGCGGCGATCAGCTGGACTACGTTGCGGACCTGAAAGATGAGGTTCAACACATGTCCGATCTGGTCAATGAGCTGTTGAGTTTCTCGAAAGCCTCGCTTCAGCCCGAAGACGTGAAGATCCAGGCGGTCGAAGTGAAGTCGATTGTCGAAATTGCGGTTCGTCGCGAAACCCATGGCAAGGCGGACGTCAAGGTGAAGGTCCCGGATGACACGCGCGTCATGGCGAACACCCAGTTGCTGGCTCGAGCGGTCGGCAATCTCCTGCGCAATGCCGTGCGCTACGCCGGACATTGCGGTCCGATCGGTGTCACCGTGGAATCACGCGATGAATACGTCTACATCGTGGTATGGGACAGCGGACCGGGGATTCCCGATCAGCACGCCGACATGATCTTCGATCCGTTCTATCGCCCGGATGCCTCGCGCACATCGACGACCGGTGGCGTCGGCCTTGGTATGGCGATCGTTAAGACCTGCGTCGAATCCTGTGGCGGTCAGGTGATCTGCAAGAATCGCAAATCGGAAGGCTTGAAGGTCATCATCCGTCTGAAGCAGGTGGATCGACATGACGCAACCGGGGTTTCAATGTCGGGTTTTGAAACGCCCGGCACGAATTAGCGATGGGACACATTCACGAAAAGATCGACTTCACCGTGGCCGTCTTCGTGGTACACAACGGCAAGGTATTGCTGATTCATCATCGCAAACTGAATCAATGGCTGCCACTCGGTGGGCATATCGAACTCGACGAGGATCCGGAACAGGCGGCGTTGCGGGAAGCCAAGGAAGAGAGCGGGTTTGCCGTGGAACTGATCGGCGATCGGCCACCGACCACGGAAGACGGCTGCCGGGCCCTGATTGCTCCACGCTTTCTCGATATCCATCGCATCAACGAGACTCACGAACACATCGGAATGATCTATTGGGCCCGTCCGGTTGATGGTGCGATTCAGCTGGCAGAACGGGAACACCATGCCATCCGTTGGGCAACCGAAGATGAATTGGAGAATTTGCAGCCACCGATGAAGGATTCGGTGAAGTGGTATTGCCGACAGGCGATCAGGGAGATCAGCGCGGCTTAGTCTCAGTCGTGGTTCGAAGGTGAAGCGAGGTCAGCGTTACGCCCTTTGATGGAATGCTCAGCTTGATCCGGTTGCGCTGTTTCAGTTTCTCCGGTGGAATATCGATCGAGAATTGGGCGAACAATTCGCTCAGTCCCTGCGACCAGGTCGTGTCCGCCTTGAATGGGTGCCCATTCAACGTTCCCATGATCGGAATATCAAGTCCGCCGTTGCGGTGGATTCCGACGATGAGCCGGCAACTTTCAAAGGCCTTTGCTGCAGTCGGGATTGTAATCTCAAACCCCTTAGCGGGTTGGTCAGTCATAGGGACAGCGGTCTGGGCGGCGTGAAACTCCCGTTGTGCCAATGCGAGGGTGGGGGAGAGAGGGTTCTTCAGGCGAACGGTTACGATGCAGGTCTCCTCGACCTCGATCGGAATGCTGTCGAGACCGGGCTCAGCGGAATCCGCGTAGATGATTTCGCCGTTGAATCGATAGAGTCTGCGCTGCCGGACAGATTCGACCGGAGCGCGGGGCAGTTTCAGATTCACGTGTTGCCTTCGTCCGGACATGTTCGAAAGCGCAATACGAACCGTGCCGCCATTGTGAACCGCAATCGCTTTGAGGTGTCGTTCGCCGGACTCGACAGGCAATCGGCGACCACTGAAATCCCGCCACAGATCAAGATACAGTCCGCACTTGCTGCGTTCGTAATTTGCCAGATCGTTCCGGAACCATTTGCCATCCTTGGGAACGAAAACCGCGTGGCCGTTGCTTGGATCCCACGGGCTGGCAAGGAAGATGAACGAGACGGCGAGATCGATCTGATGCGGCCGGTCCATCAGGCGCGTGATCATGGCGCTGTAGGTTCGCAGCCGGAGCCAATAGTCGGCTTCGCTGCTGCCGATGTTGAGGGAGCCCAGTTCGGTCAGCAAAATCGGGCGGACATTGGCCGTGCCTTCCATGTGCGCGCGGAACATGTCCAAGATCGCCTCCATGCGGCCGAGCAGATAATTGCGATAGCCGCGATCGCGCCGGGCATGGGCTCCGATGGTTCCCATATCCTCGTAGAAGTGATGTGAGTAGAAATCCAAATGGCCCTTGGTGAGATCCATGAATCTGGCCTGGTTGCGCCAGAGGATGAAATCTTTCACCTGTACCTGCATCCAAGCGGAGGCGGGGCCGCCAATTCTTACCCCCGGCACTTCGCGATGGACGCGATCGGCGACGGTATTGTGGAACTCGGCCATCAGCCCCCAGGAATCATGGCCGGGCTTCCAGTGATAGTCCCATTCCGCCTTGATGGTGGCTTCGTTCTTGAGTTCCCACCAGGTGGCCGTGCGGCCGCTGTGCCTGATCTGGTTTTTGAGGAAATCGGACACCAATTCCGCGGCGGCGGGAAAGCGATTGGTCAACGGTGTCCCGCGTCCGGTGTGTTTCACCGACATGAATTCCGGATAGTCGTTGAAGCACATCGCAAATGGCGTGTCCTTGGAATACCACTTGGTGGCGTTGGCTAAGTAGGTGTTCCGGTGTTGCGATCTGAAGAAATCTGGGTCTGCATGGCCGGGGCGCTCGGGATCCTCCTTCAGCTTGGGGGCCTTCGGATCGTAGCCCTTCACAAAGGCCGGCTCGAATTTCAGCATCTGCCGTCCCGGGAGAAAACCGCGCTCCATGGCGTGATCTTCCAGTGCCTTGGGCAGCGTTCCGGGTTTGCCGTAGTAGCGGAACCATTTGCTGCGATCCAATTCGATATGGCCTGCAATCGAGAGTTCACGGGTCGTATCGATAGTAACGGTGGTCTTTTGCGGAGGAAATTCATGCCCCAGGTTGCGGAAGGGGATATCGTCGAAGGTCTCCATCAGATTGTTGAAGGGGACCATGTGGATTTCGCTGATCTCGGCTTTGCCGCTAACCTTGAGGCGGTAGCGCGGCGTTTTGCCATCCGGTGCCGAGAGGGCCGGAACCTTCACCCGATACACGGTGGGCGTCTTGGTGCTGATTGGCAGTTCAGAGTCTGGGGCTGCTGGCAGCAGTCGTATCTTGCCCAGTTGATGGAGGTCCGTGCCGTGCAACTCGAAGTAGCGACAGAAGGGTGCCACTCTCTGTGTTCCCTCCGGCAAACGCAGTTCGGCATCACCATTCACCGAGAAGGCGGTGTCCTTCATCTTCACGCGCAGCAATCGTTGGCCAAAGCGATCCGTCTTCTTACCCGCCAATTCCGGTAGATGGGCCGCGCTGAATTCGTTGAATAGGTAGGCGTGAGCTCGCTGCATCAGGACGCCTTCCGGTGAGAGTGCCGGGGTGGCTCCGCTGGCGGTGAAGACGAGCAATATCAGGACCGCTATCAGATGTAATCCAAATCGGATCATTGAGGTATTCCGTACACGACAACCTGGTTCAGGTGGAGTGTTCCCTTGCGCGGCAATTCTAGCTTCAGGAATTGGGCGGCGCCGTTTGCCTCTACATTCCAGACTGATTTTGCCGACTCGGCCCGCCAGATCTTATGCCAGTCCTTTCCGTTCTGTGAAAGGGAGAGGGTGAGGTCGGCTGCACGTTTCTGGAGATCACCTCCACCGGTTCGGTTTACGATGCGGACGTGGCTCAGCTCCGACGGCTGTTCCAATTTGATGACCACGTGTGGGTGGTCAACTTCGGGTGTGTGGAAGGCGTGTTGTTTGACCGGCGGGGCGGTCGCGCTTAGCAGATGGGCGTTGTCGACATTGAATGATGGATTCCCGGGATGGCTGATCTTGTAGACGGCACTGCGGGAAATCTCGGTCAGGCCCTGGTGTTTGCGCAGTGGCGCCTCCGATTTGGCCGGGAGAATCCATCCGTCCCTATTTCTTAGAACGCGGCTGACTTCTTTTTTTTTAGGCTTCGAGCCTTTCTTCAATGAGGCCTCGCGGGCGGCCTTGAAGTCGTGGGAGATCTGGATGGCCTTTTTGCGGTCGGCTTCGTCGTAGTCCCAGAATTCCTGAACGATCTCCTCACAAGCGGGATGATGAGAGCCGTCGTCGCCGATGTCCTGGCGAAGTCTGGCAAACTGTTGCTTCAGTTGATCTCGGACCTTGGCGTACGCAGGGTCGTCATAGACGTTGTTCAACTCCTGCGGATCCTTCCTGAGATCATACAGTTCCCAGCCTGGTGGTGTCTGATTCTCGCCCTTGTAGTTGGCGCCGTAGAAATAGATCAGCTTGTGGGTCTTGGTACGGATGGCCATTTCGCCGGGATTGTCATGGTGGGCCATGTGCATCCAATAGCGGTAGTAGGCGGCCTTCTTCCACTTGCGCGGCTCTTTGCCGGTCTCGCAGATGATCTTGAAGGACTTGCCCTGCATGGTGGCCGGAGCCTTGATTCCCGCGAAGGCGAGCATGGTCGCCGGATAGTCGACGTTCTCAATGATGGCGTCGCTGCGGATACCGGCATTGATGGTCGGCGGATAGCGCATGATGAAGGGCATGCGCATGGAGGGATCGTAGGCCCAGCGTTTGTCCTGGTAGTCGTTTTCTCCCAGCCAAAAGCCTTGGTCACCCGTGTAGATGATCACGGTGTTGTCGTAGAGTCCTTCCTTCTTAAGGTAGTCGAACAAGCGTTTGAGGTTGTCGTCTACGCCCTTCACGCAGCGGAGGTATTTCTTGAGATACGCCTGATAGGCCAGTCGCGTGGTTTCCTTTTCGGACATCTTCTCGTAGTCATAGTAGGAGGGGAACTCCTCCGGAAACTTCTTGTAGAGATTGACGGCGTAGGAGCGGCGCGGGTTGCGGCTGCCGATGGAAGTGCCGATATGGGGCATCAGTTCGTCGTTGTGACCGCGGGTGGCGATGGAGCCGAAGGTCTTCGGTACGTCGTAGAGAGTCGGCACTTCTGGGATGTGAACGTCAGCCAGGTAGGATTGGTAGCGGTCGGCGTTCTCAAAGTAATCGTGCGGCGCCTTGTATTGATGGCAGACGAAGAACGGCTTGTTCGGGTCGCGTTTGTTCTTGAACCAGTCGAGGGTCGAGTCGGTGATGCAGTCGGACGAATGCTCGCCCTCATGGGTCACGGTGTTCAGCGGCCACTTCTTGTCGCCCTGGATGCGGAACTGGGTGTTGAAGAATTTGCCCTGACCCGGCAGCACCTTGTAATAATCGAAGTTCGGTTCCTCCTTCAGATGCCATTTGCCGATCATGGCGGTCTGGTAGCCCGCCTTGCGGAACAGGATCGGCAGGGTCTGGTTCTTCGGCTTGATACGTCCGCCGAGATCGAAGACCCCGTTCACGTGCGGATACTGGCCGGTGATGATGCAGGCGCGGCTGGGTGTGCAGATCGCGTTCACGCAGAAGGCGTTGTCGAAGGTGATGCCTTCCGCGGCCAACGTGTCGATGGTCGGCGTCGGATTCAGTTCCTTCAAGGTTGTCGCGTAGGCTCCCACCGCCTGGGCGGTGTGGTCGTCGGACATGATGAAGAGGATGTTGGGGCGCTTGGCGGCCGCGCTGAGCTGGTAGCAGGACGCGATCAGGGCGAACAGAAGGGCGGAGTGTCTCATGGCAATGTAATGGCGGAATTTATCTGCGGAAGAATGGTTTCTGACAAGTTTGCGTAGTGGGGTGAAAATTTGCTTTCGTGGATTTCGGAGCCAGAGTGATCTCCGTGTCCAAGCCAAACCACATCATGGTGTTCATCGGTTGGTTTCTGGCGTGCTTTGGAGCCGCTGCCATTGGTGCGGCATCCCCGCCCGGAGAGTGGTACGCCAGCTTGAACAAGCCGGCTTGGAATCCGCCGTCCTGGCTCTTCGGTCCAGTGTGGTCAGCCCTGTATCTCATGATGGCTGTCGCGGCGTGGCGGGTCTGGATGCGCGGCGGCTGGAAACAACAGGTGAAACCGCTGGGATTCTTCGTGGTGCAACTCGCGCTGAACGCTTTGTGGTCGCCGCTGTTCTTCGGCCTGAAGTTGCCGGGCGTGGCCTTTGCGGAGATTCTCTGTCTGCTCGCGATGATTGCGGCAACCGCGTGGGTCTTTCGTCCCGTGGATCGAGCTGCCGCGGTGTTGTTGTTGCCCTATCTCGCATGGGTATCCTTTGCCTCAGTCTTGAATTTCACTTTGTGGCGGATGAATTCGTGATCGGCTACCGTGGTTTTTACCTGGCCTGATAAACGCGGACGTAGTCGACCGCGAACTCATCGGGGAGCTTGGCCTTGTGAATGTCGCCGTTCCAGCCTTGGGAGAACTCGATGGTGAAACGGAGGAAGGCGGGGACCTGGGAGACACCGCCTTCCTTGGTGCGCCAGGTTTCGATGCCGTCGACGCAGGAAATGTATTCTTCGGGTGTCCACTTCATGGCGAAGATGTGAAAGCCGTCCATGATGCCGGGCCATGGGAAGGAGGATTTGGCGCGTTCATGTTTCGGTCCGTAGCCATCCCAATGCAGACAGTGCTGGATGATGTCGTCGTGGTGGAACTTCTCGATGATATCGATCTCAGTTCCGTTGCGCCCCTTGTCGGACACGTTCCCTTGGGTTTTTGACTGCAGCCAGAACGCGCAGTGGTACCCCGTGCCGTTGTCGCGGAGCATCTTGTAGTGACAGCCGTAGTAGCCGAACGCCTGTTCGAATATGCCACGGGTTTTCAGTCCGGAGGCGTGAAACTCCACTTTGCCGTCCTGGCTGACGTGCCGGTCGATCTTGAGGACAAGGTTTCCCTGGCCGTCGAGACGGGAGTTCTTCTTGATCCAGTAGCCGTATTTGCGCTTCTGGTCTCCCAGAATTTTCCACTCGGTCGTGTCGATCCTCCTGCCGTCAAACTTGTCAATGAAGGTGGGGACCCACTCTCTGCCGATCGGCGGTTCGGGCAACGGCGGATCAACGGGGATGACCTTGGGCGGTCCGGGCGCGTATTGGGCCGACCACTTGCTCTTGTTCTCTTGGTCGTTGAAGAGACGGCCCTTGAGACTCTGTTCGGCGGCATCCAGGGAAACGCCGCCGAAGCAGAGAATCAGGAACAGTTGGAGGAGTGACCTCATTTGGCGAGCTTCAGGGCTGCGTGAACTTCGGGGTATTGCTCGTCGGTGTCGCCGATTGCTTTGCGGGTGGCGAAGAGTTCCTGCTTCAGGCTCGCGGTGATCTTGGCGGCGCTTTTCTGCCCGTAGAGGTTGTTCATTTCGTAAGGGTCCTTGCGGAGGTCGTAGAGTTCCCAGTGCGGCTTGGTGTCGACGGCCTTGTCGGGCTGCCAGTACCACGACGGTTCGAGGCGCCGGCCGTAGAAGAAGATGAGCTTGTGGGTCTTGGTGCGGATGCCGAAGTGGGCCGGATTGTCGTGGTGGGCCATGTGCATCCAGTACCGGTAGTAGCTGGAAGTCTTCCAATCCTTGGGCGTGTTGCCCTTCAGGTTCGCGACGAAGCTGTCGCCTTGGAATTGCTCCGGCATCTTCTTCACGCCGGCGAGATCCAACAGGGTCGGGGTGAAATCAACATTGTTCACGATGTCGTCGACGACCTTGCCGGAGGGGAGGCTCTTGGGATGGCGGATGATGAAGGGCATACGGAGGGACTCCTCATACATCCACCGTTTGTCGATGTAGTCGTGTTCACCGAGCATGAAGCCTTGGTCGGCGGTGTAGATGATGATGGTGTTCTCGAGTTCGCCGGAGTCTTTAAGGTGTTTGACGAGGCGGCCGATGTTGTCGTCCACGCCCTTGACGCAGCGAAGGAATTTCTTCAGGTACCGCTGGTAGGCCACGCGTTTGTATTCCTTGGTGCTGAGTTCCTCATCCACGAACATGTGATGGCCCATGTTGCGTCGGGTATTGCGCTTGCCGACGGACGTGCCGTATTGAGGATAGCCGACCGGGCCGTGCTTGCCGCGCTCCCACAGGCTGTTGGCCTCGGGTTCGGGGATGTCGACATCCTCGTAGAGCCAGTCGTAGCGTTCGGCGTTCTCGAAGTTGTCGTGCGG
>JAYPXF010000214.1:0-8924 GCA_038154405.1 Verrucomicrobiales bacterium
CGCTGCCGGCAGTGATGAATGCCGCCAACGAAGTCGCGGTGGACGCCTTCTGTGATGGCAAGATCCGCTACGATCAGATCACGGCGACGGTGGCCCAGACCATGAGTCGGCATGAAATCGTCCATTACGAAGATCTGGTGCAGGTTTTGGACGCCGATGATTGGGCGCGTATCGAGGCAGCTAGGATCGTTGCCGGCAAATAGCGTGGGCGTGCCGCATACGCCTGACCTTTGTAGCCCCTGCTTCTGTGGCCGGTCTCCCGACCGAACCACCCTTTCCCCGTTTTCGTTTGTGGGGCTTTTGTAGACGGTCGGCCGCGCTGGGGGGGGGGGGGGGCGCCCGGCCACAGCGGTGGTTCTCCCTTCATTCGACGCAATGATTGAACGAACCCGGATTGGTTGTTGCCTGAATATTCGTTTGGGGTAGGTTCTTGCCCCTTCGTTCGATGAAGAACTCATGATTGAAGCAATTTTTGAATGGATTTACGTCGCCATCGTGGTGTTTCTGCTCTTTGGGGCGGCGATTTTTGTACATGAGTGGGGGCATTACATTGTTGCCCGTCTCTGCGGTCTGAAGGTGGACGCTTTTGCCATCGGCTTCGGACCGCCCATCTACGCATGGAAGAAGAATGGGATTGAATACTCCCTCCGTTGGATACCTGCCGGCGGCTACGTGAAGTTGCCACAAATGCTGACCTCCGAAGCGCTTGAAGGATCATCATCCGATGCTCCACCCAATCAAGAGAAGGATGACGGCGAAGCCAAAAAGCAGGGCGCAGAAAGTGCGGCAAAACCGCCAGCACCGGAACCACTTCCGCCGGCATCGCCGTTGTCGAAGATCCTTGTCGCGTTCGCCGGTCCGTTCATGAACGTCGTCTTCGCTTATGCGATCGCGACCTTCCTTTACGTGTTTGGCCTTCCGGTAAAAGTGAACCCCTCGATTGTCGGCATGGTGGAAGAAGGGTCGGAGGCCTATGAGGCAGGCATTCGAACCGGTGACCGTGTTGTCAGCGTCTTCGACGAATCTGTGTCCACTTGGGACAAGATTTTCGAACGGGTTTACCTGGCCAAAGGCAATCAAGTTCCGATCGAGTATACCGATGGCTCGAAGACCAATCGCGTGGTCTTGACCGCGAAACCATTTGAAGGGCGGGGGACGACCCTGAAGGTTTTGCCGCTCTATCCCAAGGATCCTCCGTTCATCAGAGGATTGGCGTCGGACACCGGGCCCGCGGCCAAAGCCGGAGTGCAGGCCAATGACAAGATTGTTTCATTCGGTGGAATGCCAATCTTTGGTTCCGGTCAATTCGTTGCCGAAGTTCAGAAATCTGGCGGCGTGGAAACGGAACTCGTCGTGGAACGCCATGGCACGAACGTTACTCTGAAGGTGACGCCGCAAGGTGAGCCCGGGAAAGCCCTGATCGGAGTGGCAATCGGTGGAGCCGAAGTCTACGTCGTGCAGAAGCCCGGTCCACTGCCCTGGGTGCAGGTGAACGAGACGGTGGAGCGAATCAAAATGACCATTTATGCGTTGGCAAATTCGAAAGAGACCGGCGTGGGAGCCAAAGACCTGAGTGGCCCGATCGGGATTCTTTCCGTGCTCGCTGCACAGGTAAAGGCGGATCTGCGTTTGGCGCTGGCGTTCATGATTCTGCTCAACATTTCGTTGGCCGTGATGAACCTGTTGCCGATTCCTGTGCTCGATGGAGGACATATAGTCATGTCCATCTTGGAGGGTTTGCGCGGAAAGCCGATTGGTATCCGCGCTCAGGAGTACGCCACAACCGCATTCGCTCTCCTCCTGATTTCCTTCATGCTCTACGTTTCGTTTCACGATGTGAAACGCTTCGGATTGTTCAAATCGATGTTCAATCAGGACGTGAAGATCGAAGAGGAACAAAAAGCTGCGCCTGAAAAACCACCGGCCACACAACCGGCGAAGGCGGACGAGACACCTTCGCCCGCTGTTGAACCTGCCGCGGAACCAGCGCAATAGTGGTCTGGTCCGGTTGACCTTTCTTTCGCAACTTCGTAGTCTCCCGCGCTCCGCTGAACAGGCGGTTCAGGCATGAACTACTGCGAATCTCCTTATTTTTTCCGCAAACGGCAGACGCGGCAGATCACCGTCGGTGATCCGGCCAATGGTGGAGTGGTCATCGGTGGCGATGCCCCGGTGGTCGTACAGTCCATGCTGACTTCAGATACGCTCGATACCGATGAATGCGTGAAGCAGACCCTTGATCTGGTGGCCGTCGGTTGCCAGATCGTTCGCATCACGGCGCAGACCGTCCGGCACGCAGCGAATCTGGAGCACATCGTGGCACGTCTGCGGGAGCAGGGATGCACGGTCCCGATCGTTGCGGACATCCACTTCAAACCCGATGCCGCCATGGAAGCGGCAAACTGGGTGGAGGTCGTTCGCGTGAATCCCGGGAATTATGCGGACAAAAAGAAGTTTGATGTCCGCGAATACACGGACGAGCAATACGACGAAGAACTCGAACGCATCGATGAACAGTTTTCACCCCTCGTTCTCAAGCTGAAAGAACTCAAACGCTGCCTGCGCATTGGCACGAACCACGGATCCCTTAGCGACCGGATCATGAACCGCTATGGCGACACGCCTTTGGGAATGGTCGAAAGTGGGTTGGAATTTGCCCGTATCTGCCGCAAGCACGACTTTCACAACTTCAAGTTCTCCATGAAGTCGAGCAACCCGAAGGTGATGATCGAATGCTATCGCCTGCTCGTTGCCCGTCTGGATCAGGAAGGATCGGATTGGAATTATCCCATCCACCTTGGCGTGACCGAAGCCGGGGAAGGGGAAGACGGGCGCATCAAGAGCGCTATCGGAATCGGTTCTCTGCTGAGCGATGGGCTGGGAGACACCATCCGGGTCTCGCTTACCGAGGATTCACCGCATGAGATTCCGGTCTGCAACGATCTCGTTGCGCAAGTTCCGGTCTTGGCGAATACCACGGTGGAGATCGACGAGGTTCCTCTGTCATATGACCCTTTCGAATTCACCCGGCGGGAGACGCCGGAAATCGAGCTGATGGAAGGCTTGAAATGCGGTGGCGAACAGACGATTCGGGTGGTGGTTACCCAGGGAACCTGGGACAAGGTCGCACCACAGATCTTGCCGAAGGCAGATGTCCGTCCGGAAGGCATCTACGAAGATCTGAACCTGTACGAAATCGATCCTCGTGAAGATTTCTCGGTGAGTTGCGACACACAGCTCGTCACTGTGAAAGACGGTGTGGACCTGCCGGTGATAACCGCGTTCCGGCTTTTGGCGGCGAAACTCAAGGGACTCGGTAGCGCCAACCCCATTCTCCTCAAGGATTGCATCAATTTTGAACCGGTTCCACTCGAGCCAAACATCGCGCTTCTCCGTGCATCTGTAAATCTGGGCTCGCTGATCGCCGACGGGATTGGCGATGCCATTCTGATTCGCGGCGAAGCGGGTGGGGGGCAAAGCCTGCGTCTCGCCTACAACATCCTGCAAGCTGCCGGCTGCCGCTCCTTCAAGACCGATTACGTGGCCTGTCCGAGTTGCGGGCGTACGCTCTTCAATCTGCAGACCGTCACCGCGAAGATCAAAGCCCGCACCGACCACCTCAAGGGGGTGAAAATCGCCATCATGGGCTGCATTGTGAACGGTCCCGGTGAAATGGCTGATGCCGACTTCGGTTACGTCGGCGGCGCCCCCGGCAAGATCAACCTCTACGTCGGCAAGAAACCCGTGAAGTTCAACATCCCGGAAGCCGAAGCCGTCGATCGCCTCGTGGACCTCATCAAGGAACACGACAAATGGGTCGACGCCGAACCCGTTGAAGCCTGACCCGGCACTCCCTTCCGTAGCCTGCGTTCACCAAGTTCGGTGGGGAGAGCTTGCTCGCGAGCGCTGATCAAAGCCCCGCAGGGATTCCAGCTTCCCGTGCGATCAAGACGTCTTGCTCGCATACTTCCCACTCCAGCCTATTCAGCCTATAAAGCGCCCATGCGCTTTCGATTCTTACTATGGTGTATCCTCGTCGGGTTCGGCTATCAATCAATTCACGGAGCGGGCCTTGAACGCCTGAAATACAACAACCCTGGATTGAAGGTGGATCTCGGTGTCGGCTTGTGGGCTTGGCCGCTGCCCATGGATTGGGACAACGACGGCGATCTGGACATGGTCGTGGCCTGCCCGGACAAGCCCTACAACGGCGTCTATTTCTTCGAGAATCCCGGCAACGGCAGAGGGAAGAAGTTTCCCATCTTCAAAGCGGCCAAGCGTGTTGGAAAGGCGGGGCATAACATGCAAGTCAGTCACGTGAATGGTGAAGCCCACGTGCTACGTGACGGCTACGAATTCATCGACTTCCGCAAGAACGGATTCAGCAAGACGAAGAAACTCGTGTCAAACACGCGTCTGCTGGAAGGCAAGACCCGCGCCCGCATGTGGCGTTACGTCGATTACGACGGCGATGGGGACCTGGATATCATCGCGGGTATCGGTTACTGGGGCGATCTCGAATGGGACCACGCCTACGACGCTCAGGGTGTCTGGCAAAACGGTCCATTGCATGGATACATCTATCTGCTGCGGAATCAGGGGACGGATGCAAAACCCGATATCGATCCGGATTTCCGGCTGAAGGAACAATTGCAGGCCGGTGGTTCTCCGATTGATGTCTACGGTTGGCCCTCACCCAACTTTGCCGACTTTGATGGCGACGGTGATCTTGATCTTCTTTGCGGTGAATTTCTCGACGGGTTTACCTATTTCGAAAACACCGGGACGCGGACGAAGCCGAGATATGCGAACGGCCGCAAAATGAAGAACGCGTTCGGCGATCCTCTGGTCATGGATCTTCAAATGATCACCCCGACGGCGATTGATTGGGATGGCGATGGTGATCAGGATCTCATTGTCGGCGATGAAGATGGCCGCGTGGCCTTGATCGAACACACTGGTCGCGTGAATGGTGGTGTGCCCCAATTCCTGCCACCGGTCTACTTCGAGCAGGAAGCGTCGACCCTGAAGTATGGCGCACTCGCGACGCCATTCTGCGTCGATTGGGACGGCGATGGCGACGAAGACATCATCACCGGCAACACCGCCGGTTACGTCGGCTTTTTCGAGAACCTAACCGGAGGGGAGAACCCCAAATGGGCAAGAAGCGTGAATCTCAAAGCAGCCGGACGTGCGATCCGCATTCAAGCCGGCCCAAACGGCTCCATTCAAAGTCCGTGCGAAGCCAAGTGGGGCTACACGACTTTGTCCGTAGCGGATTGGGATCACGACGGTCTGCACGATCTGATCATCAACTCCATCTGGGGCGAGGTGCTTTGGTATCGGAACATCGGAACGAAGAAGGAACCAAAGCTGGCAGCGGCCGAAGCCGTGGAACTGGACGGCAGCATGCCGAAACCAAAGTGGTTTTGGTGGGATGGAGGTGAAAGACAACTCGTCACCCAATGGCGCACAACACCGATGGCCATCGACTTCACCAGGGACGGTTTGACCGATCTGGTGATGCTCGATAGCGAAGGTTATCTCTGTCTCTTTGAACGAAAGAAGGAGGATGGGAAGGTGCTGTTGGGACTGCCGCAGCGTATCTTCATCGATGAGGACAATAATCCGATCCGCCTCAATTCCCGTTCAGCCGGCCGCAGCGGTCGCTACAAGATCTCAGTCGTCGATTGGGATGGTGACGGCCGTTTCGACGTCCTGGTGAACTCGGAGAATGCCATCTGGTATCGCAACTCTGAATCACGCAAAGGCAGATATGTCCTGAAACGCATGGGCAATCTTGGCAAGCGAAACGTCGCTGGTCATACCTCCAGTCCCACCGTTTGTGATTTCGACAAGGATGGTAAGCCGGATCTCCTCGTCGGGGCCGAAGACGGGCGAATGTATTACCTGAATCACAAGGACGCGAACAAGTGGTCGGACGTGGCAAAGAAAGCTCGTGCTCCCAAGGCGAACGAGGGCGAGGGGCATTCAGCAATTATCAAGCGGGAGTTTGTGTTCACCAAAGGCCCTAGTCCGGATTGTAGCAAGCCGACTGTCAAGGTGACTTCACGAGGTCTGGTGGTCGTCTGGAATGGGACGGTGAAGGGGGTGCCAAAGGTGTTCAGCTCATATCATGATGGATCGGGTTGGACTCGACCTGCAACGGTGTGCGACAGACCTTCCTTGTCATTTGCTCGAATAGAGTCGCCACCTACGAAATACGATCCATTGCTCTTGGTAGCAGAGACGGTTCTCCGAGCGTCTTATGATCGAGGGCGATCATATCGTGCCTACGCAGCGCAAGATTCTCCGAAGTTCGTCAGTACATTATCCAGCGATGATTCGGTTCATGAAGTGCAGCGTTCTGCTACAGCGGGAAGTGAATCGAGTATTCCGGATGGGGCGGAATATTTTATTCCGAAAAAATCCGCCACGCCAACACCGGTTGGCGTTCGAAGATGGTTTGAAGGATACAATGAAAAGTCGCCTTTTGCGGTCTGTCGGGATGCTGCGAAATTGATCCAGTTGGCCGAAGGTAAGGATGCAGTGTTGGGATGGTCCTCTTTCGATTGGAATGGAGAGGGAAATGGTTTGCTCCACATGGTTTACACGTGGAATGGGAAGCGCGTGAAACACGCGGTCATTGATGTTGGGAAATTGAAATGAAGTGCCGTCCCTGCGAGCCCTGACTGTCGGACGCAGTCCGACTTCGAAGGCGCAGTCGAAGAACGAACCTGCAGTGAGTGACGCCCTCAACCCGTAAACGGCTTCAACAGCCTCCGCTGCTTCTTCGTCGGCCGCCCCATGCCCTTGGGGAAATGAACGATGCCTTGGTTTGCACGCTTCGCTCGTTCGTATTCCTCCGCTGGAGTAAGGTCTTTCAGATAGTCAGGAACCAGTTTGGCTCCTACGCGGCGTTCCAGCAACGCAACCACTTCAACCGTGCGATTCACCTGCCCACATCGCGCGGAGATTTTTTCTCCCATCCGAATCTCCCGCGCCGGTTTAACCTGTTTTCCGTCGATCTTCACGTGACCTGCATTGCAGGCTTCGGTAGCTAGGGAACGACTCTTGTAGAGCCGCACGGCCCAGAGCCATTTGTCGATGCGGACTTTCTCCAAGTCAGACATCAGGCCTGCGCGATCTCTTTCGCGAAATAAGTAAGAATCACGTCGGCCCCCGCTCGTTTGATGGAGAGGAGCGATTCACGCTTGACCTTTTCCAGATCCAGCCAACCCATTTTGGCCGCCGCGTGGATCTGCGCATACTCACCAGATACCTGATAAGCCGCAATCGGCAGACGGGATGCGTCGCGCAATTCGCGAATGATATCCAGGTAAGGCCCAGCGGGTTTGACCATCAACATGTCGGCACCTTCCTGTGCGTCGAGGAGCGCGTCTTTGATGGCTTCCTTGCGGTTCGCTGGGTTGAGCTGAGAGCTGCGTTTATCCAAGGAACGCGTACCGGCGGCGGCGGCGCTTCCAACCGCTTCACGGAAGGGACCATAGTAGGCCGAAGCGAATTTTGCCGAGTAGGCGAGAATGCCCGTCTGCGTCAGGGTTGCATCGTCCAACGCGGATCGAATGGCACTGACGCGGCCGTCCATCATGTCGCTGGGCGCAACGAAGTCGGCCCCGGCTTCGGCATGCACGACCGACATTTTGCAGAGCGTCTCCACGGTGATGTCGTTGATTACATCCAGTCCATCTTCGGTGAGAATCCCATCGTGACCGTGACTGGTGAAAGGATCCAACGCGATATCGGCGAAGAGCAGCAGTTGGGGAACGGCTTCCTTGATGGCGCGGAGCGCGCGTGGCCCGAGACCGTCAGGATTCTCTGACTCTTTGCCCAAGAGGTCTTTGCGGTCTTCCGGAGTGACGGGAAACAGCGCTATTCCGCGGATGCCCAAATCGGCCAGTGCTCGGCATTCCTCTACGAGATCGTTGATCGACCAACGGAATTGACCGGGCATGGATTCAATCGGTGTGGGTTCTTCGTCTGAGGCCTTCACGAAGAGCGGGGCGATGAGATCCGATGACGAAACGCGCGTCTCCTCCACCAATTCGCGGATGGCGTGAGAAGAGCGCAGGCGTCGAGGTCGTTGAACCAGTTTCATGCGCCGCCAGTGTCCGGTTTGGATTGATGTTTGCAAGTCAGGAACGGGGCTTGCCACTCCCATGTTTGCGTAGCCAAGCTCGGCTTACGCATGAGTGATGATTTGAACTGGAACAGCAAGCAACTGACCCATGGCTGGCAGCGGGGCGTGACGGCTTTCTTTCACGGGCTGGGAATGGATGAGGCCGACTTCAATCGGGCGCAGGTCGGGATCGGCGTACCTCTGCTTGAGGGCAACCTCTGCAACGTTCACGCCTACGAACTGGCGAAAGAGGTGCAATCGGGTTGCCAGGATGCAGGGCTGATCGGCTTTCCATTCGGTGTGCCGGGAGTTAGCGACAATATCACGCAGGGCATGGAAGGGGGGAATGCCAGTCTCGTGTCCCGCAATCTGATCGCCAATGCGTGGTGAGCGCCCATTGCTATGACGCCATGGTGGGATTTCACAACTGTGACAAGAACGGTCCGGGTTTTGCCATGGCGTTGGCGCGGATGAATTACCCTGGCCTGATCGTCAGCGGAGGGAGTATTGCACCGGGCTGTCACAAGGGTAAAGACGTGACGATCTTGGATGTCTACGATTCGCAGGCCAAGGCGGCGACCGGTTCGATGTCGAACGAGGAGGCCGAAGAGATCCTGAGGGTAGCCTGTCCCGGTCCCGGGGGGTGCGGCATAGCCGCTTCGTTCAATACCTGGGGGATTGCTTTGGAGGTGATGGGCTTGATGGCTCCGCAAAGCAGTTCGATTCCAGCCATTGATCCGGCGAAGCGGGATGAATGTCGGGGTGTTGGAGCGTTGTTGGCAAA